>NZ_JAJVKW010000021.1 GCF_024198255.1 Myxococcus guangdongensis | reverse complement strand
TGGCGTCTGGAGCAACGAGAGCGACGGCGTCAGGAGTCCGCGCGAAGGAAGCGAGGAGCAGGGACGCAACAGTGCCGTCGGAGTCGAAGGGACGGTGGGAGTCGTTGAAGTCGAAGAGGACGCGCTGGCGCTCCTCCACGGAGAGAAGCGAGAGGCTGGAGAGAGGCGCCTGTGGAGCGGCGAGGACCTGTTCGAGCAGGAGGACGAAGTGAGTGAGCATGCGCTCGACGGAGGCGTGCTCGAAGAGGTCGGTGCGGAACTGGAAGAAGAGCTGGAGAGAAGAGTCGGGCAGCTCGGTGGCGGTGAGTGCGAGGTCGAGCTGGCTGGTGCCGTTGTCGACGAAGACGTGCTGAGAAGAGAGGCCCGAGAAGGAGAGGGGCGAGTCGACACGGCGCAGGTCGAACATGACCTGGAAGAGGGGCGCGTGACTGAGGCTGCGCTCGACGTGGAGCGCATCCACGACGCGCTCGAATGGCGCATCCTGGTGACTGAAGGCCTCCAGTGCGGTCGCCCACACGTGCGCCAGCAACATGGAGAACGGCGCGGAAGGCAGCAAGTGCGTCCGCAGGACGAGCGTGTTGATGAACAGACCGACGATGTCCTCGGAGGCCGCGTGCGTGCGGCCGGAGACCGGCGTTCCGATGCACAGCTCGCGTTCACCCGAGTAGCGCTGGAGCAGCGTGGCGAACACGGCATGGAGCGCCATGAACGGCGTCACCTGATGCTGACGGCACAGCGCCTCCAGCCGCAGGCGGACCTCGCGAGGCAACATGTGACGACGCGAGTACGCCCCCCGGTCGGACAGCACCGGAGGACGAGGCTTGTCCGTGGGCAGCGCGAGCAGCGAGGGGGAATCCGCGAGCTGCCGCTTCCAGTAGTCGAGGTGGATGTCCTCGCGCGCGCGGACCTCGGGGGTGCGCTGCCACGCGGACAGGTCCACGTAGTCGAGGGTGGCGGGTGCGGCGGGCGGGACGCGACCTTCCTGGAGCGCGGAGTACGTCGTCGCCAGCTCGTTGAGCAGGATGCCCATCGACAGGCCATCCACCACCAGGTGATGCAGCACCCACAGCAACACCTGATGCTCGGGGGCACTCGTGAACAGGTGGAACCGATACAGCGGCCCCTCCTCCAACGAGAGCGGACGCGAGGCCTCCTCGCGCAGTCTGCGCTGGAGCCACGCCTCCGGAGTCACGCTCTCATGCGGCGGGCGTGACACGTCCTCCACCGTGAGCAGCGGCTCGCGGACCGGATGGACACGCAGGCGCGGGCTCCCCTCCACGGGCGTGAAGGTGACGCGGAGCGCGGCGTGTCGCTCCACCAGCCGCCGCAGCGTGTCCTCCAACGCGGCCCGATTCAGTGCACCCCGAAGCTCCAGCGCATCGACGACGAGGTACGCCGCCGAGTCCGGCTGGAGCTGCTGGAGGAACCACAGTCGCTCCTGCGCCAGGGACGGCATGGGCGCGACATCGGCGGGAAGCGGCGTGGGGCTGGCGAGTGTCGCCGCGAGCGACTCGGAGATGGGGCCCAGCGCCCGGGCCAGACGGGCCACGGTGGCGTGTGAGAACAGCGCCGTCAGCGGCAGCTCCACCCCCACCGCGTGCCGCACGCGCGCCAGCAATCGCGTGGCGCTCAGCGAGTGTCCGCCCAGCTCGAAGAAGTCGCTGTCCCGTCCCACCCGCTCCACGCCCAGCACCTGCTGGAACAGCCCCGCCAGCAGCACCTCCAGCTCTCCTCGCGGCGCGCTGTCCGCGGAGGCGCTCGCGGCGTCGACTCGGCCGAGCGACAGCGTGCCCAACGTCTTCCGGTCCACCTTCCCGGAGGACGTCAGCGGAAGCGCGGTGAGCGTCACGAGCGCGGAGGGCACCAGATGCTCGGGGAGCTGCTGCTTCAACCACGGACGCAGCGCCGCGTTCACCCGGGCCTCATCCTGCCCCTCGGAGGGAACGACGAAGGCCACCAGGGCCAGCTCGCCCTCGGCGATTTCGCGGGCCACGACGGCGACCTCGCGGACCTCCGGATGGCGCGCGAGGACCGCCTCCACCTCGCCCGGCTCCACGCGCATGCCGCGCAGCTTCACCTGCGAGTCGACGCGGCCCAGGTACTCGAGCTCGCCGTCCACCGTCCACCGGGCCAGGTCTCCCGTGCGGTAGAGCCGCTCACCCGGCGCTGAGCTGAAGGGATGCGGCAGGAACCGCTCCGCCGTCAGCTCCGGTCGCCCCAGGTAGCCACGGGCCACGCCCACGCCGCCGATGAACAGCTCTCCGGCGACACCCGGAGGCAGGGGCTCCAGGGCCTCATCGAGCACGTACAGCCGCGTGTTGGGCCACGGCGTGCCCAGGGTGATGGCGCCCGGTACCACCGCCACGGGCGTAATCGCGGCGCAGACCGTCGCCTCCGTCGGTCCATACGCGTTGAGCAGCCGCCGGCCCTGTCCCCAGCGCTCGGCCACCGCGATGGGAAGGGCCTCACCCGCGGAGATGACGGTGCGCAGGCCCTCCAACCCCTCCGTCTCCAACTGCGCGAGCACCGACGGCGTCAACGTCACCGCGGTGATGGCGCTCTCCCGCAAGAGCGTGCGCAGGGGCACGTCGGGCAGCAGCCGCTGTCGGGGCGCGAGCACCAACGTCGCGCCCGCGAGCAGCGTGGCGAACACCTCGCACACGGACGCATCGAAGCTCATCGACGCGAACTGGAGCACCCGGTCCTCGGGTCGGAACCCATGCGCCCGCACCGCGGCCAGCGCCGTGTTGCGCAGCCCCGCGTGCGCCACCAGCACGCCCTTGGGCCGCCCCGTGGAGCCGGACGTGTAGATGACGTACGCCAGATGGTCCGCCGAGGCGACCGCCTCCAGCCGCTCCACCGAGTGACGCGCGAACGGTGGCAACAGGCCATCCAGCTCCACCGTCAGCTCGCCTCGCAGCGGCAGCTCGTCCAGCATCTGCTGCCGCGCGAGCACCACGGGCGCGCCGCTGTCGGAGAGCACGAAGCCCTGCCGCTCGGCGGGATGTGCCGGGTCCAACGGAACGAACGCACCTCCCGCCTTGAGGATGCCCAGCATCCCCACCACCTGCTCCACCGAGCGCTCCGCGCACAGCGCGACGCGCGTCTCCGGTCCCACGCTCAGCGAGCGCAGATGGCGCGCGAGCTGGTTGGCGCGCTCGTCGAGCTGTCGGTACGTCAGCCGGGTGCCTTCGAAGTCGAGCGCCGTCGCGTCGGGCGCGCGGTCCACCTGCTGCTCGAAGCACGCCACCACCGTGTCGCCGCCCTCCAGGGGTTGCTCGGAGGCATTGAAGGTGACGAGCACCCGGTGCCGCAGCGCCTCGGAGAGGGCGGGACGTGGGGCGGGCGCGCGCTCGGCCACCGGGGCGGGGTCGGGCGCGACGGCGGAGTCGACAGGGGGAGCCTTCCGTCCATGCGGACCGGGGGAGGTCGGGGCGGAATCGTCGTGAGCGGTCATCGTGAGGTCTTGGCTCTCAGAGCCGGAGTCGAACGTTGATGCCGGCGCGGAACAGGCCCATGTCCACCGGCGCGCTGGGGGCGATGCCGGCGTCGGGCTGGAAGCGGAACTCGCCGCCCCGCTCTCCGAAGGGAACTTCCACGTAGGCGGCGACCGTCACGTCGCGCAGCCGGGAGGCATTGATGTCCAGTCGCGCCACGTAGGACGGGTCTCCCACGTTGCCCATCACCGTGAGCGTCGTCGTGGGCTCGTAGATGTTTCGCGCGGTGACGGCCACCTGGGCCATGGCGTAGAAGCGGCCGAAGTAGAGCGGCTGGAAGTCACCCACCGCCTGCACCCACGTCAACAGCTCGCGGTCGTCGCTGCCCAGCTGGTTGTAGAACCCCTCCAGCCGCACCACCGTCTTGAACGTGTCCGCCACGCGCAACTCCGCCTGCGCGCCGCCGCTGGCCTGCACCTGGAGCCCGTCGAGCGGCCGCACCTGAAAGCCCCCCGCCGGCGAGCGCTCCCACGTGGCCACGTCCGCGCCGTGCACCAGCGCAATCTCCGTGTTGAAGTCCAGCCGCCCCAGGCCCACCGAGTAGTCCACGCCGTAGCGAGGCCGCCGGCCCTCCACGAACGAGCCCGACACCGCGAGCTCGCTGGTGCCCAGCGCCATCTCCGCGCGCACCGCGCCGCCGTAGCGCACGCGGTCCCCGTCCGCCGTCACCTGGTCCAGCAGGTCCGCCGTGCCGATGAGCCACAGGTTGGCCGCCATCGACTCCCACGGCACGTTGACCTTCACCATGTCCACGCCCGGCCTCAAGTCGTAGAGGAACAGCGGGTCCGGATTGCGCGCGCGCAGGAAGTCGGTGGTGTTCCAGATCTTGGAGCTGCCCCACTTGATGTGCTGCCGCCCCGCGGTGATGAAGACGTGGTCGAACAGGCCGAAGTAGATCCACAGCCGGTCCAGGCTCGTCGCGGGCGTGGAGAGCACCGGGTCCAGCGGGTCGTACGCCATGCGGCCCACCGCGAAGCTGCGCAGCCCGTCGAACGGCTTGAAGTCCAGGTACACGTCGAGCAGCGCCGGGAAGAACGGGTCCACCCCCGTGCGCGCCGTGCTCGTGCGCCGCGCCCCGGCCACCTCCGCGCGCTGCAGATAGAAGCCGCCCACCGTGAGCAGCTCGGGCACCTTGAGGAACGCGGACGGGTGCAGCGGGTCCTCCTCGACGGCGTCCTCCGTCACAGGCTGTGGACCTCCCGCGGCCCCTCCCGCCGCGGAGGCGATGCTCGTGCCCGACGCGGCCACGTCATCCACCACCACCGGCCTGAGCGACGTGTCCACGTCCATGGGCGTCGCGGGGCGCGGGGAGGATGACTCGCCCTCGATGGTGGGCACCGCCAGCTCCAGGCTCGCCACGGCGGGCTGCGTGGCGGCGGCGGGCTCCGCGAAGGCCTCCACGGTGTTGCCGTCGGCGGTCTCCGTATCGTCCTCGGACGGGGTGCCGGCGGCGGACACCGTGTCGCTTCCTTCGGCTGTGTCCGCGGTGCCGGGGGAGGACAGCTCCGGGGGCGGCTCCACGCTCGCGGTGAGCGCGAGCTTGCCTCGCGCGGGCTTTTGATACGTCAGCGCGCGCACGTCGCCGCCGGTGAAGAACACCGCGAGGCCTCGCGACGGGTAATGGAAATACAGCGAGGTGTCCGGCGTGGCCTTCACCACGTAGCAGGGCTTCTTGCTCCAGCCTGTCTTGGGACACGCGGGGCCGAATTGTTTCTCCACCGCGGCGCGCGTGGGCGCGCGGGTGGGGAAGACATCGATGCGCCGCAACTTGCGCGTGCGTGTATCGACGGTGAAGCGCGCGCGCTGGGTCCCCGCTGGCGAGGACTGCCCTTGATAATCGAGCACCAGCGCGCCGTCCTCCCGACGTCTCGCGTCGGGCTCACCGAACAGGATGCGCAGCTGCGCCTCCGTCGTGACGCCCGGTCTGGCTTTCTTCCAGGGCTCCGCGTGAGCCGTGCCATGAATCAGACACAACATGGCCACGATGCGCACGACAGAGGGGGCAGGGGGCATGGAGGGCCGCACTCTAGTGGTGTTGTGACACGCGTGGAAATCCACGGTGGGTTGACATTCCCCTGCTCTTCCTCCGAGCATCCACCTCCCCTGCGTAGTGGAGGCCACCCACATGGCGTCGGAAGAGGCGGTTCAGTCCCCATCCGAAACGGCTGCGAATGCGGTATCCACTCCGAATCCGGCCGAGGCGCCCGAGGCGGTGTCGGCGGCTCCCGAGAAGCTCGACGAGATAGAGGAAATCGATTTCCTCCTCGAGGAGATTGAAAGCAAGATCGCCCCGCTCGCCCTGGCATGAGCACGGCTGGCGAGGTCCGCTCGTACCGGGACACCTTCGTCCCGTACTGGCATCCGGTGGCGTACGCCCATGAGCTCCGGGAAGGCCCGCTGGCCGCCCGGCTCCTGGAGACGGAGCTGGTCCTCTGGCGCACCACCTCCGGTGTCGCGGCCACCCAGCGCTACTGCGCGCACCGTGGAGCCGACCTCTCCGCTGGGACTGTCACACCCCAGGGACTTCGCTGTGCGTTCCATGGATGGACATACGCCCAGAGTGGCTCGTGTGTCCGCATTCCCTCTCAACCCCAGACGCCCGTGCCGGAGCGGGCCCGGGTGAACAGCTACCTTGCCGCGGAGCGGCATGGGCTCATCTGGGTCTGTCTTTCACCCGCGCCGGCGGCGCCGCTGCCCGAGTGGCCGGAGCTGGCCGACAGCGCGACGGTGGCCACGGTGCCGCTGCCCCGATTGGACTGGGAGACGTCCGCCGGACGCATGGTGGAAATCGTCCTGGACGTGGCTCACCTATCGTTCGTTCATGAGGGCACGTTCGGCAATCCGGACCAGCCGGAGGTGCCGGCCTATGACGTGGAGAGGCTCCCGGATGGGCTGCGCGCGCAGATTGTCTATCCCGCGCTGGCACCCGCGGTGGGCAGCGCTCCACCCCGGGTGGACCGCACCACGCTCACGTATGAGGTGACGTTCCCGTTCACCGCGCGGCTCACCTTCAAGCCCACGCTCTTCTATCCACACACCGTCTACGCGGTGGCCTCGCCCTGGTCCGAGGAGAAGATGCAGTGCTTCTACTTCGCCTCGTACCACCCGCGGATCCGCAACTTCGCGGAGCTGTTCGTGAAGTCGGAGTCGGCCATCCTGGAGCAGGACCGCCGCGTGGCGGAGGGACAGCGCCCGCGCGCGCACCCGCTGGACTTCTCGGGGGAGGTCCCCGTGAAGGCGGACCGGCTCCCCATCGAATACCGCCGGGCCGTCGCGGCCCTGCGCCTGGGCCGTCCTCCGGACGCGCCCTCATTGGACTCTCCATAAGGAGTCGCTGAACGTGAATGCCGGGGGCCGAAGCTGGGAGAGGTGTGTGTCCATGGTGGCGCTGCTCGTCGCCGTGAGCGGCTGTCGTGAGAAGGACGCGGCCCCCAAGCCGCCACCGCCCGCCGCCGCCGAGGCGAAGCCCGCCGCGCCTGCCGCACCCAAGCCCGTGTCCGCCGAGGCCGCGCTCGTGGAGCGGGGCCGCTACCTGGGTGAGTCGGTGCTCGGCTGCGTGGACTGTCACACCCAGCGAGACACGGGCCGCTTCGGTGGGCCCTTGTCGGGGCCGGTCCTGGCGGGCGCGTGCTTCGGCCCGGAGTGGGACCTCCCCGGCACGCTGTGCGCGCCCAACATCACCTCCGACGCGGAGCACGGCGTGGGCAAGTGGACCGACGCCCAGCTGCTGCGCACCCTGCGCGAGGGCTACGGCCAGGCAGATCGCACGCTGTTTCCGATGATGCCGTACATGGAGTGGCGCGCCACCCTGTCCGACGGTGACGCCAAGGCCGTCGTCGCGTGGCTGCGCACCGTGCCCGCCGTGGCCCGCGCCACGCCTCCTTCCAAGCTCGCGCCCGAGGTGCTCGCGGACATCCAGGACCTGGCGGGCCCGCTGCCCGGACCGGTGGCCGAGCCCGCCCAGGACGACGTGTCCCGGGGCCGCTACCTGGCCACCATCGCCCAGTGCGCCTTCTGCCACTCGAGCGCGGACGAGGAGCCGAAGCCCTTCGCCGGAGGCCGCGCCGCCCCCACGCCCCTGGGCGAGGAGCCCGTGCCGTCGCTGCTCCCCGATGGGCCCATCCTCAAGGGCCTGAGCGAGGACGCCTTCATCGCCCGCTTCACCGCCTTCAAGGACCTGGCCCCGGCGCCCAGCAAGAAGGGCCAGGTCAACAAGCTGTCCATGCCCTGGCGCGCGTTCGCCTCCATGAAGGAAGACGACCTTCGCGCCGTGTACCGCTTCCTCAAGACGCAGGGCGCGGCAACGCAGCGCGCCAGAGGCCCGTGAATTGGCGCGGCGCTTTCTGAGAAAGTAGGATACACGCCTTGCCCTCCGCTGACCGTCACCGTGCCCTGCGCTGGTGAGCCGCGCTGGACTCGAATCTCATGACCCTGTCCTTCAAGAAGTGCGTCCTGATGCTCCCGGTGCTGGCGGTTGCCTCGGGATGCAACCTGCTCGACACGTCCGACGTGGAAGGCACGCGCGGCCGTGGTGCGCGAGCGTTCGACCCGTACTCGAGCTCCGCCTCCGGGGCCATCTCGCTGTCCCTGCTCTGGTTCAAGGGCTGCGCCATCCTCCCCACGGGCGAGCCCGTGACGAAGGGCGACCTGAACCTGCCGGACTACGGCGCCACCTGCTACAACATGAACAACGGCTACCCCTCGGAGCAGAGTCCCTTCGAGCCGATGGAGCCCTTCGCCCGGATGGTCGTCACGCCCGGTGAGCTGTACTTCCTTCGCGAGTTCTCCGCGATGGACGTGGCGCTGGCGCGCTTCGAGGACCCCAATGACAGGCGCACGCCCGCGGCCTGGATGCGGATGGAGTCGCTCTTCAAGGACCTGGACTGGTCCGGCCTGTCCTCGGGACGTGATGGGTGGAAGCGCCTGCAGCCGAAGACGTTCATGCGCGAGACGTTCTACGAGAACGCCGCGTGGATGCTGGCCACGGACGACACGTTCCTCCTGGAGGTGCTGGACGCGGACGGCAACGTGCGCACCGGCATCACGTACTCGCGCCGGGACTTCCTCGCGGAGAGCACCGTCACGGGTCGCACCCGCGCCAGCTTCGCGGTGACGGGCCTGCAGCGCCCGCTGTTCCCCGGAGACCCGACGCCGCGCCGGGCGGAGGGCTACGACGCGCTCGAGTTCGCCACGGCGGTGAAGGTGTCGCTCGCCAACTCCACCAACCCGTTCAAGTCCTTCACCATGCCGGACCTGCGGGGCGAGGGCGTCATCCGCATCACCTGGAGCCAGCTGCCGCTCAAGCCCTTCCTGTTCCCCGTCATCTTCCAGCCCTCCTCGGAGCGTCTCGCCACCTGCTACCAACTGGGGCCGGACGGGCTGGCCACGGACGTGCCCGCGCCGTGCGGCTTCGGCCTCAAGCAGCAGGTGCGCGTGGCCCGCCCCGCCAACGGCAACTTCTTCAACGCCGGTGAGACGGTGGACTTCGTGGTGTCGCTGCAGGACGGCGACGGCCACGGTCTGCACCCGCGCGACTCCATGCCGTCGTACTTCGACTACATGGGGGAGGGCTCCAACGGCCTGGCCTACTTCAACGAGCAGATGCTGCTGACGTGGCGTGACAGCAGCGCGTCCGAGTCCGGCTTCAAGGTCGTGGGGCCGCTGCAGAACCTGAAGGTGGTCAACGGGGACTACGTGCCCACGGACTACTTCGCCTATCCGGCCGCGAGCGAGCCGCAGTTCTACGTGCCGCCGGACATCATGGCCGTCGCCGGTGGCATGGCGGTGCGTCCGACGACGCGCTACGCGGTGCCGCTGCCCCCGGACGCCAAGCCCGGCACCTACGCCATCCTGCTCAAGGGGCACCGCAACTTCGAGGGTGAGCGGCTCAACCGGTTGGACCCGTTCTTCTTCCAGGTGGGCCAGGCCGCGCCGACCTCGTACCCGGGCCGCATCGGCAACTGCCAGGTGTGCCACAACGGCGTCGGCTCGCTGAGCAACGTGCACCACGGCGTCTCGGTGGACCACGTGGAGACGTGCAAGGTGTGTCACCACGACGACGTGGTGGGGCACGTGTCGGACTTCATCCACCGGCTGCACATCGCGTCGCCCAAGTACGCGCAGAACAAGGGTGACTGCACCCTGTGCCACCTGACGCGCGAGAGCACGCTGCGCCCGAGCATGAACGCGTGCGCGGGCTGCCACCCGGGCACACACGGCACCGAGTACTTCGACTTGCAGTTCCAGGAGCTCAACTCTCCCCCCAACGCCTTTGGCAACTGCGCCAACGCCTGCCACGTGACGACGGCTCCCGCCGAGCACGTGCTGCCGGCGCGCTGAGCCCTTCCGAGGACCGCGATGAAGCTCCGCTCCCTTGCCTCCAGCTTCCTGCTCTTCGCCGCCGCCGGTGGGTGTTCCAGCTCCGACGCGCCCGTGAACATCCCGCCGGACACCGCGCCCGTCGTCGACCTGCCGGCGCGCGCGACGAACATCTCCGGCGTGCTCTACGACCCGGAGGCGTTCCTCGTCGCCTTCATGACGCTGCCCGAGGAGGACGCCGAGGGGGCGCTGCCCGGCCTCTTCAACGGGCCGTATACAATCCTCTCCTCCATCATGGGCGGGCAGGTGTCGCTGTCGTCGCCGGAGGGCGGAGCCGCGCTCGTGTCGGCGCCTTCGGACTTCCTCGGCAGCTGGGGTGTGGTGGGCGCGCCCTCAGGGGAGACGACGACGTATCTCGCGTCGGCGACGCCTCCCGAGGAGGCCGTGGAGCCGAACCCCGACTTCCCCGTCCCGTTGCCGCCGGCGACGTACTTCCCCACGACGTACGTGCGGCCCATCCTGGCGAGCGTCACGCAGTGCTACGGCCAGGCCGCGGTGCTCGTGGGCAACACGGGCGCGCTGGACGCGGTGGCGCAGGCGATGACGGAGGCGGGCACGCCGACGACGCCCGCGGACCTGGTGGACCCGACGAAGACGGGCGGTGTCGCGCTCCTGTGGGTGCACGACATGAGCTTCCTGGCGGATTTGTTCCAGACGCCGGTGTCCAGCATCGCGGAGGTGTCCGCGGGGCGGCTCTTCGCGCTCGACTGGGCTCCGCCGGAGGAGGCGCTGCCGGGGCAGTCGCCGATGGGCTTCATGGTGCTGCCCGGCTCGGAGAGCATGCTGGGTTACTTCGCGCTGGTGCTGCCGCCCAACGCGACCGAGCCGGTGACGGTGAACCTGGTCGACACGTTCGTCCCGGAGCCGGAGCCGGACCCCGAGGCGCCGCCCCGGCCGTACCTGATTCCGCCGGTCATCGTGGAGCCGCGTCCGGGTGAGGTGAGCGTGTACCGGGCCTTCGGGCAGATTCCGATGCCGCCGGGCGAGGAGCCGCCGCCGGGCGGTGGGCTCGAGGACCCGCCGCCGCCGTCCCCGGAGCCCACGTGGACCTGCTACGTCCCGCCTCCGCCGGTGGAGTTGCCGGAGGCGCCCATCGACCCCGAAGGTCCGCCGGCGGGGTAGCGACGAGGCCCGCGAGACTCGGCAGGATTCATCCGGGGTGCGCGCCAGTCCTCGCGAACATTCCCTCCGAGGCCGCGTGTCTTCGGCCGGCTGAGAGGGCTCGTGGCGGCATGTTTCGCCTCGAGCCAATGCTCAGGCGCCGGGGCGCACGTGCAGCTCGCGGAAGCGGACCGAGGGCTGGCCGAAGGACACAGGGAGCGGGCCATGGTCCAGCTTGCGGCACCCGCGCGTGGCGAAGAGGTTGCGCGCGTCGGAGCCCACCGCGTCGATATGCGCCAGCGCTGTCAGTCCGTTGCCGAAGAGGACGCCCGGTCCCACCCGGGGGCCCGCGAGCCCGTCGCGCACCAGGCGCGCCTCGACGATGTAGAAGCTGAAGTCCCCCGACAGGAGGTTCATGTGCCGCGGCGTGAGGTGCTGCACGAGCAGCCCGTGGCCCATGTCCGCGAGGAGTGACGCCAGGTCGCCCTCATGCGGCTCCACGCGCGTGTGCGCCATGCGCGGAAGTGGCGGATGACGGAAATCCACGCGCCGGCCATGGCCGTTGGGCTCGAGGCCGAGTGCACGCGCGCTGCGCGCATCCAACATGGGTGAGGTGACGATGCCTCCACGCAGGAGGGGCACCGCGCGCGCTGCGTGTCCCTCGTCATCCCAGGTGAAGCCGAGTGCTCCCTGCGCATCCGTGGGGTCGTCGGACACGTGGACGAACGGCTCGGCCACGCGCTGTCCCATTCTGCGCGCGAGGAAGGAGCCGCCGCGCGCGACGACATCGCCCTCCAGCGGATGGCCGCAGACCTCATGGAAGAAGCACCCGGAGGCCGCGCCCGGAGGGAAGAGCACGGGCAGCGCTTCGTCGGGGCACGGCACCGCGGGAGTCGTCTCCCGGAGCTCGCGCACCAGCGTCTCCACCCATGCCTCCAGCGAGGGCAGTGCGGCATGGAGGCGCGTGGCATCGGGATGTGTCACGCAGCGCCAGGCGTCGAACCGTGGCCCTCCCGCCTCGCCATGGAACGCCTTCACTTCCAGCAGGGCATGGCGCGTGTGTTCCTCCACCCTCCGCTCGGGCTGCGCGTGGAGCGTCCAGCGGTCCACTTCGCGCAGCGTCACCTCGAGATGGAGCGCGCCGGCCGCGCGAGCGACGTCCACGAGCCTGCGCACCACGTCCTCGCGGAGCGAGGCACCCTCCACGAGTCTGGAGGAGTCGGAGAGGGGCGCGCGTGCCCGCTCGAGGACTTCGGACGGAAGGAGTCCCGGAGCAGGTGCGTCACGAGACAGCTCCGTCCACGTGTACTCGCCGTGGCTCGGAGGGCCTTTGCGGACACAGACGCCACGCTCGAAGCTCGCGGGCTGCACCCGGGTCCCGGAGCGCAGATGGAGCACGTCGGAGACTTCGCGCCGCTCCACGAACCAATCCAAGACGAGGGCTCCTTGTGTCAGCGTCGGGGGGCGCGCGAGGGGACGCGTCCTCCGGGTTGTATCACGCCGTGCGGTGCCTCGCCGAGGCCGCGACAGGCTTCAGGCGCCGTGCCTTCGTCCCGAACACGTCGAGCGTGCCCCCAGACCGACGGATTCCAATGAGTGCCCGCCAGGCCGTGTCGACAGGGTTCGTCGCATCGGGCCGAGGAGCGAGACGGCCCCAGGAAGAGCCCCTGGGGCATGTTCGTGGGCTCATGGTGGGAGCCGGTCTCGGCCGATGGCGCGCTTCACGGTGCGCGGGTCATCGGGTCGTCGAAGACCGCGACGACCTTCGCGTGGGCTTCCGTGATGCACCTGTCTCGGTCTCGCCGGTTGATTCATGATGGGCATCCGCCCTCCCGTGCCGACGGTGGGCAGGTCATCAAGCCGAGGGCCTGTGATGGACAGGTCCCGAGCGATGCGTGCCAGGAGTCCGCATGTCGGAGCATGACGAGGACGTGGGGTTGGAAGAGGCCTGGCCTGGCCTGGCGCGGGAATCGATGGAGCGTCTGGGGCGCGAGCGTGGATGGCGGGGCGTGGAGCTCTACATGCTGTCGCACGAGAACCTGACGCTGGACTACGAGGTCGCCTCGGGGACCTTCTCCAGCAGCGCGGGTGGCGGGTTCACTGTCTCGGCCCGGGTCTGGACCGACGAGCGCGTGGGCACCGCCATCGAGTCCGTTCACAGCAAGCAGACCCTGGAGAAGGTGTTGCTGGCCGCGGAGGAGAAGGCACGCACCGGGACTCCCGGAGCCTTCCCCACATCCTCGCTCGCGAGCACGCCCCTCCCCACGAACGCGTGGCGCGCGGCGGCCGACTTCTCGCGTGCCCACCTGTGCGCGGAGCGCATCGTGAAGGACGTCCTGCCTCCCGGCGTCGTCGTGCAGGCGCTGGTCGTGAAGCAGGAGTGCACGGGCTCCCTGCTCCTGCGAAGTGACGGCGTCGAGGTGTTCCGGCGGGCCGAACAGGAAGCCGCGTTCCTGCGCTGCGAGACCTCGCGCGGCGCCGTGGTGGATGCCGTGCCTCTTCCCCCCGGAGCCGCGAAAGGGCGAAGCGACCTCGAGCCCATCCGCGCCCGACTGGCCGATGCCGTGGCCGCGCTCGAGGGTCCCGCGAAGAAAGCGGACCGCTCGCTCCCGCTCGTGCTGCGGCCCCTGGTCGCGGCGCCGCTCGTCGCGGGACTCGCGTGGCTGCTCAGAGGTGACATCGCCACCGCGACGCCCGCGCTCGTGCGCGCCGTGGGCCGCAAGCTCTTCCCCTCCATCCTGACCGTGGAGGACGACCCGATGAATCCACGCGGCATCCAGCGCCGCCAGCTCGACGACGAAGGACGGCCCACCCGCGTCCTGCGCCTCGTCGACGAGGGGCGGCTCGTGGGCTTCCTCCACTCGGAAGAAACAGCCGCGCGCCTCGGCGTCGAACCCGGAGGCCGAGGGCTCCGAGACCTCGTGCACCCCGCGACGCCCACGGCCCTCAACCTCTGCATCCTCCCGCGCGAGGACACGCTGCCCGCCGACTACACGGAGCTGGTGGCGCGCGTGGAGAACTTCTCCACCATGCCCACGCCCGGCACCGTGTCGCTCATCGCGGGAGGCTGGGAGGTCCGCGACGGTCGTCGCGTGCACCGCGTGGAGCCGCTGGAGCTGGAGCTGCCCGTGCTGGAGACGTTCCGCTCCCTGCGCGGCGTGGGCTCGGACCTGGCCTTCTTCCCCTCGGCGGAGGGCTGCGGCACGCCCACTTTGATGCTGCCTCCGCCGGGAGGCTGAGCCTTCAGCGTCGACGCGCGGGCTCGTGGCGCCACACCGCGCGCCACCGCGCCAGCTCATCCAGCAGCGAGCGCACCCCCGCGCGAGGAAACGCACGCGGCGGCAGTCGCCGGAAGAAGTCCTCCTCCAACGTCCCCACGCAGAGGGGCTTGCCGGAGCTCAACACCTCCGCCAGCGCCTCGAGACGTCTGCGCGCCACCGGCGAAGGACGCAGCGTCCGCGAATATCCATTGGCCGCCACCACGAGCTGTCCACCCTCCAGCGGCACCGTGACGATGGGACGCGCGCAGCTGCCCACCACCGTGTCCTCCCGCGTGAGCGGAGCGAGCCCCCGCGCCTCCGGAGGAGGCCCATCCAGCGCGCCGTTGGTGAGGAAGCGCACCCAGCCCTCGGTGAGCGTGTTGCGCGCCGCGCGCAATCCCTGTCCGCGCCCCTGCTTGCCGAGCGCGTCGCGCACCGACTTCGGCAGCGCCCAATCCCCGACCTGGGGCAGCTCCCCGTGCGGCAGACGCTGAGGCCACGGCTGCTCGGGCGCGCGGTCCAGGAACATGGGCGCGCGGAAGTTGAAGCCCAGCGAGGCGGCGATGGTGAGGCCCTCGCTCGGCTCGGAGCGGTGCCAGTACGACGACGGCCAGTACATGATGTCGCCCGCGCCCGCTTCCAGGAAGCTCGCCTGGGCCATCACCTGACGCGTGTCCTCCGCGTCGCGCAGCACCACGCCATGCGGCCGGTCCTTCAACCCGGGGTCCGCGTGCGGCGCCACCTCCGGCCGGGAGCGCATCGCCTCCAGCGGCCAGAAGCTCATCCGCCGACGTCCCCGGATGACGAAGTAGAAGACGTGCAGGTCGTCCTTGTGGATGCCGAAGGGCGTGTGCCGGTAGTTGCCCAGGAACAGCGCGGAGTCCGCGCCCCCCAGCGGCACACCCAGCGCGCCGTGGACGCCGGACAGGAAGGTGCGCATCTGGAGCCAGTGACTCCAGTGGTGGCTCTGCGTGTTGCTCAGCACCAGCCCGAACCTGCGGCCGTGGAGCAGGTGCTCCATCCGCCGCGCGTACCCGTCGACGTCACCGTCTTGCGCGAGGGGCAGGTAGCGCGACAGCGCCACGGCCGCGAAGACCTCCGGCGGCCCCTCCGCGGTGGCCTCGTTCTCCACATAGAAGCGCACCGGCAGCATCACCTCGCCCTGGCGGTAGCGCGTGCCCACGTCCACCAGCGCCTCGAAGATTTCGGCCGGCGACGGGAAGTGGCGGGGGAACAGGCCCGGGAAGAGGGTGGGTCCCACATCCCAGTGCTCGCGGGCGAAGCGCCTCCAGAAGGCCTTGGGCAGGGCGAGGGACGGTTCGACCGGGAGTGCGGCGGAGGCTCGTGCCATGGGTCCGGGGGGATGCGCGAGGAGAAGGGTGGGTGATACTAGCATCCGGCATCCGGGCTCCACGACACGGGGCGTCCGGCGAGGAGAATCGAGCATGGGGACGGAGTCATCGTTGGCGGCGCGCGTGGACACTTCGGTGGAGCGCGGCGTCGCGGCCCTGTGGACCGCGAAGCCGACGGAGCTGGTGGGCGACTCGCGGGTGCTGCGCGCCCTGCCCAGGGTGGAGCTGCGGCGCGTGGGCCCCTTCGTCTTCTGCGACCACTTCGGCCCCGCCCCCGCCGTGCCGGGCACCATGTCCGTGCCGCCCCATCCCCACGTGGGCCTGCAGACGGTGACGTACCTCTTCTCCGGCGCCATCCGTCACCGCGACTCGGTGGGCTCCGTGCAGGACATCCACCCGGGGGACGTGAACTGGATGACCGCCGGGCGCGGCATCGTCCACGCCGAGGACGTGGACTCGGGGCCCGGCGCCGCTCCGCTGCACGGCCTGCAGACCTGGGTCGCCCTGCCGCGCGAGCACCGCCACACCGCGCCCTCCTTCGAGCACGTCCCCGCCGCGAAGCTGCCCCTCGTCGAGCACGAGTGCGCCCGGGTGCGCGTGCTCGCCGGACGCCTGGGGGACGCCGTGTCCCCCGTGCCCTCCTTCCATCCCCTGACGTACCTGGACGTGGAGCTGGAGCCGGGCGCCTCGGTGTCACTGCCCGTGGAGCCCTCGCACGCGCTCGCGCTCTACGTGGCGGAGGGGGAGGTGGCCGTGGGTGGGACGACGGTGGCGCGGGGTGTGCTGGCGCACCTGGAGGACGGCGGCGCCACGCTGACGTTGCACTCGGTGCAGGGTGGCCGGGCGGTGGTGCTGGGCGGTGAGCCCCTGCCGGACCCGCTGGTCATCTGGTGGAACTTCGTGGTGGACAGCGTGGCGGAGGGCCGCGCGCGGCTGGCGGACTGGGAGGCTGGACGCTTCCCGCCGCTCGCCCCCTGAGCCTCCGGGGTGACAGGCCCTCGTACCCGAGGGCTTGCTTCCCGCCACACGAATCCGGTGCATGCTGCGCGCGCACTCGGGAGGACATGGATGTCGGGTCAGTCGTTGGCGATGAAGCTCTTGGAGGGCGCTCGGGAGTGGGCGAAGCGCCTGCCGTCCCCGCTCTCCGGAGACGTCGCGGTGGACATGGGCGGCAAGCGGCTGCGGCTGTCCCACGTGCGCGTGGAGACGGTGGTGCGCCAGCTGCTCGTCAAGGCGAAGAACGTGGAGCTGCGCCACTGGGAGGCCCGCCCGGAGCTCTATGACATCCGCCTGTCCGTGAAGGGCTGGAAGCTGCGCGTGGAGACGACGCTGGAGCGCGTGGAGTTCGCCTCGGGGCGCTACCGGCTGTGGCTGCGCACGCCCGGCCGCGTCGAGCTGGAGGAGTCACGCGGCGCCTCGTCCCTGGTGATGGGCCTGTTGCGCGCGGGGGCCGGCCGCTCCGCGCTGCGCGCCCTGGCGGAGCGCCTGTTGCCGCCGGGCTTCCGCTGGGATGGACAGGTGCTCCAGGTGGAGGGGCGCCTGCCTCCGGAGGGCGTGCTGTCCGCGAAGCTCTTCGAGAACGCGTCGCTGGCCATGAGCGTGGAGCACGTCGAGGAGGGCCTGTGGCTGGGCGCGGAGGCGTGGCCCGGCCTGGTCGACCTGCTCCAGGCGGTGTTCGGCACGGAGCTGCCGCGCACGCCCCCGGGGACCTGAGTCCCCAGGGCGCGGGTGTCACTCAGGCGAGCTCGACCTTGAAGCGGTGGCCGTGGGAGCGCTGGAGGCTCGCGCGAATCCGCACCCGGTCCCCGGCCTTCACCTGCACCCGCTCCTTGAACTCCTTCACCAGGAAGCCCCAGCACGTCGCGGGCGCGGTGGGGGAGGTCGACAGGACGGTGTGCTCGTCCATGTGCGCGCGGAAGTAGAGCGCCACGCCGCCCAGCGTGCCGGGCGCGTTCGCCTCGAGCACGGACTCGACGGGCGCCTCGTTCATCACCTCCGTCAAGTCCTGGTCGAGCCTCACGTCCCGCAGCACGCAGGGCCGGGTGAGCAGCGTCTGCGGCGGTCCTGCCGGCACGTTCATCCCGCCCAGGTCGAAGTTCGGTCCGGCCACGTCGTACGCCTCGCGCAGGCGCGCGAGCACGGGGCGGAAGGACAGGCCGTAGAAGTCGTCCAGGTTCTCCGCCTCGCGCAGCATGCGCTGCCCGGAGCTCACCGGCTCGGCCATCTGGACGCCGACGCACATCGCCTCGATGCGATGCGGAATCAACCGGCCTCCGGGCGCGAGCAACCGCCGGGTCGCGTCCTGCATCGCGGGCAGCAGGTTCTCCCCGAACGGGTCCACGTTGAGCAGCTCATGGACAATCACATTCGCGCGCTCGGGTAGCTCCACATCCCGGCTGTTGCCGTGGAAGAGGGTGATGCGGTCCGCGACGCCGTTCTCGGCGTACATCTCCAGCGCCACCTCCGCGATGGCGGACTCGTCGATGGCATAGACATGCCGGGCCCCCGCCTTCGCGGCGAGAATCGCGAGCAGCCCCGTCCCCGTGCCGATGTCCAGGACGACCTGGTCCCTGGCGTGCCGGAACAGCGCCGAGCGGTATGCGTGCACCCGGACCGTGTCGTAGAGCATCCGGTGGTGCTCGGTGATGTCCGCCCAGCCTCCGGGCCCCATCAGGTAGCGCGAGCTGTCCACGGCCGCGCCCTTCACCGGCACCACGAGCGAGTGCTCGACGAGGGTGTCGAGCGCCTCGGTGAGCTGCTCGCGCGAGAAGGCGCTCGGCCTCGACAGCAGCGCCTCCTTCGGGAGCGCGGCCTGCAGCGAGCCCACCAGCCACCACTGCGCGGGGGAGAGCGTCAACGGCGGCTGGGACATGGACCCGATGGCGGTCATCTGCCCCTGCGCGTTCATCATCAACAGGATGGACTGAGATACCCGGAGCTGCTCGTTCGACACGGGGGCCTCGCTCGGTTTCAACCCAATTCTGGGAAAGCGAGGCTGAGTCTGCCTTATCCCGAGGCCAATCCCACGCACATTCGCGCGCTATTCATCCTCCGGGACGTTGAGGGCGCGTCTGGCCATGCCCATCGTCACGCCCATCGTGTGGAACGCCAGGCCGATGCCCCAGCCCAGCGCGGGCCAGACCACGAACCAGGTGGGGCCCGAGAGGATGTCGATGAGGGTGAGCGCGCCGATGACGATGGTGTAGCTGATGCCGTGGGTGGCGAGGCCCAGCAAATCCTTGCGCAGCTTCTGGCGATCTCCGTCCTTCTTCCCGCGGGAGGCCAGCGCGGCCTCCACGGACGCCTCGCTCAAGCCCATCTCGCGCGCCATGGCGAGCACCTCCTCGCGCGTGAGCTTCCGCTCGTGGGCGCGGCTCTTGAGGGCGTGGGTGCTCGCCTCGCGGATGAGGTCCGCGGCCTCTGCTTCGGTGAAGTGGGTGGGAGGCGCCTGGGTTCGTGTCTCGGCCATGGCCCGGGGACGTTAGTGCGTCACCCAGGCCCACGTCGATATGGGGCCTGCGCGCCCGACGACCCCGGGCTCAGCCCGCCTTCTGCGCGGACTTCGGCGCCTGGTACGTGCCGGGCAGCGTGCGGGCGGAGATGGCCAGGCGGTTCCAGGCGTTGATGGTGGCCACCGCGCCGGTGAGGTCCGCCAGCTCCTTGTCCGTGAAGTGTGGCTTCACCGCCTGGTACACGGCGTTGGACACGTGGCCCTCCTTCAGGTTCGTCACGGCCTCCGTCCAGGCGAAGGCCGCGCGCTCGCGCTCGGTGTAGTAGGGGCTCTCCTCCCACGCGTCCAGCCCGTACAGCCGCTGCTCCGACTCGCCGATGGCGCGCAAATCCTTCCAGTGCATGTCGATGCAGTAGGCGCACCCGTTGAGCTGCGAGGCGCGCAGCTTGATGAGGTGCAGCAGGCCCGCCTCCAGGCCGCACTGGTGCAGGTACTTCTCCAGCCCCAACATCGCGGTGTAGATGCCCGGGGCGAGCTTCGCGACTTCGAAACGCTGCGCTTCCATGGTGCTTCCTCCGTGGCCTCAGGGACCTGGTGTCCCTTCGTCGATGGGCGTGAAGTAACCGGGCGGCTCGCCCGGCGCGAGGGCCACTCGCGCACCCGTCGATGGGGCCACTTCGCGCGGCCGTCACGGGCCCCGAGTGGCCCCACGCCTTCAGCGCAGGGCCCGCGCGAGCAGGCGGACCCCTTCTTCAATCTGCGCCTCGGGCACGCAGGAATAGCCGAGCATCAGCGCCCCGGGCCCCCGCGACGCGACGCGGAAGGCGGACAGGGGCTGCGACATCACCCCGGCCTCGATGCCCCGCGCCGCGGCCGCCACGTCGTCCTCGCCCTCCGGCAGCCAGCCCACCAGGTGCATGCCCGTGTGCAGGGGCTCGAGCCGCAGCCGTCCGGCGAGCTCGCGCCGGGCCGCCTCCAGCAGCGCCTGCTGCCGGCTCCCGTACAGCACGCGCATGCGGCGCACGTGGCGGCTGAAGTGGCCCTCGTTGAGGAAGTCCGCGAGCACCGCCTGCTCCACCACGGGCGTGTGGGTGTCGACGAACCGCCGCGCCGCGCAGAAGGCCTGCACCAGCGGCTCCGGGACGACGAGGTAGCCCACCCGCAGCGCCGGGGACACCACCTTGCTGAACGTGCCGATGTAGATGACGCGCGCGTCCGGCGACAGCCCCTGCAGCGCGGGCAGGGGCCGGCCCTCGTAGCGGAACTCGCTGTCGTAGTCGTCCTCCACGATCCACGCATCCGAGCGCGCCGCCCACGCCAGCAGCGCCTTGCGCCGCGCCTCGCTCATCGCCACGCCCAGGGGGAACTGATGCGCGGGCGTGACGATGGCCAGCCGCGCGTCCGGCGAAAGCCGCGTGCCCGCCTCCACGTCCAGCCCCTCGTCGTCCACCGGCACGGGCACCAGCGTGGCGCCCGCGGCCACGAGCGCCCCCCGGCTGGCGAAGTAGCCCGGGTCCTCCACCCACGCGGCGTCACCGGGGTCCAGCAGCACCTGCGCCGCCAGGCTCATCGCCTGCTGCGCCCCGTTGACGATGATGACCTGCTCCGGCACGCACCTCACCCCGCGCGAGGTGGCCAGGTAGTCCGCGACGGCGCGGCGCAGCGGCGGGTGGCCTCCGGGGTCCGCGCGCTTGAGCAAATCCCCCCACGAGCGCCGCCAGCGCGTGTTCAGCAGCCGGCCCCACAAGTCGCTCGGGAAGGCATCCACCGCGGGGGTGCCCATGCGGAAGGCCAGGCGACTGTCGGGGATGCCCGGCGCGCTGAGGCGCACGTCCGGCAGCCCGGCCACCGCGCTGCCCCGGCGGGAGATGCCCGGCGTGTGCTGGGCCACGGGCGCCTCCTGTCTGGCGCGCCGGGAGGACTGCAGCCGCTCCGGCAGCTCGCTGGCCACGTACGTGCCCGAGCCCAGGTGGCCGCGCAGATAGCCCTCCGACAGGAGCCGCGAGTACGCGTTGAGCACGGTGTTTCGCGACACGTCCACCTGCTCCGCCAGCGCCCGCGTGGAGAGCAGCCGCGTGCCCGGCCCCAGCCGCCCCGAGACGATGGCCGAGCGCAGCGCCTCCACCAACTGCGTCTGGAGCGAAGCGCCCGTGGAGCCGTCCAGCACCACCGACGTGGCCGCCATCACCGGAGGCCGCTTGCGCGCGCGCCCCCGGGCCGGCCTGCCACCGCGCGGTGCGGGCTTCGCGGACGTCATCGCGCCCGCTCCCACTTGGCGCTGGAGCCCGGAGCCATCCTCTCCCAGGGGAATTCACCGGGGTGATGTCCTGAATCACGAGCCATCACTGTTGGAAACGGGCGCAAGCGGGCTAGGTGGGGGGCGTAGCGCCCATCCAACGAGGCAAGGGGGAGCGTCATGTTCGGGGTGCCCTGGTTCCACTTCATCGTCGCGCCGCCGCGCGCCAGAATCGAGGGAATGCGTGAGCGCCTCCTCCACGCTGCGGAGGGCCTGCTGCGCGAGGAGGGCCCCCAGGCTTTGACGCTGGAGGCCGTGGCCCGTCGCGCCTTCGCGGGCCGAGGTGCACCGCGCTACCACTTCGGCGGTCGACAGGGGCTGCTGGAGGCATTGGCCGCCCGTCAACACCCTCGCGTCCGAGGCCGACGTCGAGTCCCGCACACTGGACGTTGAGGGCCCTGTCGACCCCTCGTCACTTCGAGGGCGGACCCGGCGTTTCGCCTGCCTGCCTGGATGCTTCGTCCAAGCGTCCCACATGTCGCGTCCGGGGGCGCGCCTTACCTTCCGAGATGCGGCGGACCGGAGGGGCGACCATTAAGCTGAAACGAGAATTGTTCGGGGAGCCCGTGCGTTCATCCGCGCGAAGTTGGGGTCGGTTGGTTTTTTCGAGGTCACCCGGGAGATGACAGGGGCCTCCTATCAGGCTAAGGGCAGTTCCGCTCCCCAGGTTCGGGGGGTAGGGCGGCCTTGGATGCCGCGAGAAGAAAGAAGACGCATATGGCGACTGGTTCCGTGAAGTGGTTCAACGACGCGAAGGGCTTTGGCTTCATCGCGCAGGATAATGGCGGCCCTGACGTGTTCTGCCACCACACCGCAATCGTTGCGGACGGGTTCCGGACCCTGGCCGAGGGTCAGAAGGTGGAGTTCGATGTTGCGAAGGGCCCCAAGGGGCTCCAGGCGTCCAACGTTCGCCCGATCGGCTGAGCGCGTCGCCTGAGTAACCCGTGGCCCGGTCTCCTCGCGAGGGGCCGGGCCTTTACTTTCAGGAGGGAGGCGGCATGCAAGGAAGATCGACGAAGCGCCAGAAGGAGCAGGCGCGCAAGCAGCACCAGCAGGAGAAGGGCGTCAAGCGCGAGGAGCGCAAGAAGGCGAAGGCCGAGAAGGGACCCCGCCAGCCTGGCGACGTGGACCCCGACATCGCGGACATCGTCCCGGGGCCGCAGCCGCAAGTGGAGTACTGAGTCGTGTTCTCCCCATCGAGGCCCACCACGCGTCTTCGTGGTGGGCCTTGTCGTGTCTGGCGCTGAGCCGTCCCCGGGGCAATCGCTCACTGGTGGATGATCGCGTCCTTCCCTCGTCGACACATCCTCTGAGTGTGGGCTACGCGTCCACTGCCATGCCACGTTCCAGGCATGCGGCGACGTCCAACGTCGCGACAGGGAGGATGTCGAGTATGGCGACGGGTACCGTGAAGTGGTTCAACGACTCGAAGGGCTTTGGCTTCATCGCGCAGGACGATGGGGGCGCCGACGTGTTCTGCCACCACACCGCCATCATCGCGGATGGGCACCGCTCCCTGCGGGACGGGCAGAAGGTGGAGTTCGTCGTGAAACAGGGGCCCAAGGGGCTCCAGGCGGAGAACGTCCGCCCGCTGGACTGAGCGCGCCGCCAACTGCCCGCGGCCGTGCAATCGCACGTGGGGTGGGAGCGTAGGTGGGAGGTCTCCCCCAACGCTTCCTTGGGCGCCCCATGCTGCGAATCTCCGCGGTCTCCAAGTCGTACCCCAACGGCGTCCAGGCCCTGCGCGGCATCGACCTGGACATCGGCCGGGGGCTGTTCGGTCTGCTCGGACCCAACGGCGCCGGCAAGTCCTCGCTGATGCGCATCCTCGCGACGCTCCAGGCCCCCGATGCGGGGCAGGTGACGTTCGACGGGTTGGATGTGCTCGCCCACCCGGAGGCGCACCGCCGTCACCTGGGCTACCTGCCCCAGGACTTCGGCGTGTACCCGGGCGTGAGCGCCGTGGAGCTGTTGGACCACCTGGGCCTGCTCAAGGGCCTGACGCACGCGAAGGCGCGCCGTGAGCAGGTGGACGCGCTGCTGCACCTGACGAACCTGCACGCCCACCGCAAGAAGGCCGTCAGCGGCTTCTCCGGCGGCATGCGGCAGCGCTTCGGCATCGCCCAGGCGCTGCTGGGCAGCCCGCGGCTGCTCATCGTGGACGAGCCCACCGCGGGCCTGGACCCGGAGGAGCGCCAGCGCTTCCACAACCTGTTGGGCGAGGTGGGGGAGAACGTCGTGGTGCTGCTCTCCACGCACATCGTCGAGGACGTGCGCCAGCTGTGTCCGCGCATGGCCATCCTGTCCGAGGGGCAGGTGCTGTGCGAGGGCGCGCCCGAGGCGCTGGTGGCGTCCCTGGAGGGGCGCGTGTGGCGCAAGACGGTGGAGAAGGCGGCGGTGGAGCGCTACCGCGCGGACTTCCCGGTGCTGTCCACGCAGCTGAGGGCCGGGCGCACGCGCGTGCACGTGCTGGCGGACGCGCGGCCGGAGGAGGGCTTCGAGCCGGTGGCCCCGGATCTCGAGGACGTCTACTTCTCCACCCTGTCCGCGCGTCGCGCGGCGTGAGGGGCGCGGGCATGCTCGGCGGAATCCTCCACTTCGAGTGGCGCCACCAGACGCGCCAGGCGGTCTTCTTCGCGGCGGCGGCCGTCTTCGTCGCGCTCGCGTTCCTCTTCGTCTCCACCGGCTACGGCGGTGACAACCTCCACGTCAACTCGCCGCACAGCGTGGCGCAGTCCTTGGGGTTGTTGTCGCTGACGTCGCTCTTCGTGCTGGGCCTCTTCTGCGCGAACACCGTGCAGCGCGACGCCGAGCACGGCATGACGGAGCTCATCTACACCACGTCCGTGCGCAAGCGGGACTACCTGCTCGGCCGGTTCCTGGGCGCGACGCTGGCGACGCTCGCGGTGTTCGGCGTGGCGACGCTCGCGCTGATGGTGGCGCCCTTCCTGGTGCCGCTCGCGCCGGAGCGGGTGGGGCCCTTGGGCGTGGGCCGCTACGTTTGGGCGCTCGTCGTGTTGGTGCTGCCCAACATCGTCTTCGCCGCGTCGCTGCTGTTCGCCGTCTCCGCGCTGACGCGCAGCACGTTGGCCACGTACGTGGGCGGCATCCTCGTCTACGCGCTGTATGTGGTGGGCGCCATGTGGGCGGACTCGCCGCTGATGGCGGGGACGTCGCCCCAGACGCCGGAGGCCCTGGCGCGCGCCGCGCTGTGGGACCCGTTCGGCCTGTCCGCGTTCCTCGAGCAGACGCGCTACTGGACGGAGGCCGAGCGCAACACCCGCGCCTTCGCGCTGGAGGGCCACCTGCTGTGGAACCGGCTGTTGTGGCTGGGCGTCGCGGCGTGCGTGCTGGGGTGGGTGCACGCGCGCTTCTCCTTTCGCGACTCCGCGGTGAAGCGCCGGCCCGACGCGCGCCTGGAAGAGGTCTCCGGTGGGCCGCCGTCCGCGTACCGGCCCGTCGAGGTGGGCGCGGCGTCGACGTGGGCGGCGCTCGTGTCCGCGACGCGGCTGGAGCTGCGGCACGTGCTCAAGAGCTGGCCGTTCCTGGCGCTGCTGGTGCTGTGGCTCTTCATCGTCTGCATGGAAATCGTGACGGGCGCGGGGCGGGGGGAGTACGGCACCCGCCGCATCCCCACCACGGGCCGGGTGGTGGAGCACCTCTGGTCGCCCCTGTCGCAGCTGGGCACGCTGGTGCTCATCTACTTTGGCGCGGAGCTGGCGTGGCGCGAGCGCATGGCGCGCTTCGACGCGCTGCTCGACGCGACGCCCGTGTCGAGCGCGGTGTTCGTCGTCTCCAAGCTGCTGGCGCTCGGGGCCCTGGTGGGCGTGCTGACGGGCGCGCCCATCCTGCTGGGCATGGGCTTCCAGCTCTCGCGCGGCGTGACGGCGCTGGAGCCGGGGCTGTACCTGTCGTCGTTCTACTTCGCGGGGCTGCCGCTGGTGCTCTTCGCGGTGGCGGTGCTGTTCCTCCAGACGCTGAGCCCGCATCGGTATGTCGGCATGGTGCTCAGCCTGGCCCTGGCCATCGTCTCGAGCCAGGGCGCGGGCTGGGGGCTGGAGCATCCGCTGACGCGCTTCGGCGCGGCGCCCGGCGTGGTGCACACGGACCTCAACGGGCTGGGGCCCATGGCGGGCTCCTTCACCGCCTTCATGGCGTACTGGAGCGCCTTCGCGGGGGGGCTGGTGCTCGTCACCTGGGGGCTGTGGCGACGCGGCCTGGGGTTCTCGTTGGCGGCGCGCCTGCGGGCGCTGCCGGCGCGGTGGGGGAGGGGCGGGTGGCTCGCGGCCAGCGTCGCGGGGGCCGTGCTGCTGCTGGTGGGCGGCGTCATCCTGCACGACACGGTGCTGCGGGGGACGTACGCGTCGCGCGCGGCCTCACGCGACTGGAAGGAGGCGTACGAGCGCACGTACAAGGTGCAGCAGGCGCTCCCGGTGCCGAGCATCACCGCGGTGACGGCGAAGGTGGACCTCTTCCCCCGGGAAGCGCGCTACCGCGTCACCGGCGGCTACCGGCTGGAGAACCGCACCCAGGAGCCCATCGACACGCTGTGGGTCGCGGTGCCCCGGTCCGCGCGGCCCGTGTCGCTGGCGCTGCGCGGCGCGGAGCAGGTGTCCCATGACGAGCGCTTCGGCATGGTCCGCTTCGCGCTGTCCCCCGCGCTGCCCCCGGGCGGGGTGTCCGAGCTGTCGTTCGACGTCACCCGCGAGGAGCAGGGTGTTCGGGCGACGGACTTCGAGCTGGCGGTGGTGGAGAACGGCACCTTCCTGCGCAACACGGAGGTGTTCCCCTCGCTGGGCTACCGCCGCACGTACGAGCTGGGCAACGCCGCCGAGCGTCGCGCGCGGGGCCTGCCGGAGCAGCCGAGGCTGCCGCGCCTGGACGAGCGCGGCACCGTCCCCCTGCCCGTGGACCAGGGCTGGCACACGCTGGACCTCACCGTGTCCACCGAAGAGGACCAGACGGCGATTGCGCCGGGCACGCTGCGACGCGAGTGGCGCGAGGCGGGACGCCGCTTCTTCCACTTCGTGGAGGCGCGGCCGATGACGCCGATGTTCGCCATCGTCTCCGCGCGCTACGCGGTGGAGCGGACGCGGCACCAGGGCGTGGACGTGGAGGTGTATTACCACCCGTCGCACCCCTACAACGTGAAGGCCATCCAGGCGGCGATGACACGCTCGCTGGACGACTTCGGCGCGCGCTTCCAGCGCTATCCGGACGCGCAGCTGCGCGTGGTGGAGATTCCGTCGTACTGGGACTTCGGCGCGCTGGCGATGCGGCAGGTCATCTACTTCGTGGAGGACCGGGGCTTTCTCACCGACATGGGGCGCGAGGACGGCGCGGTGGACCTGGTGACGCGGCGCACGGCGCACGAGGTCGCCCACCAGTGGTGGGGACACCTGCTGGACCCGGCCCCCGTCGAGGGCGCGACGATGCTGGTGGAGTCCCTGACGAAGTACGCCGAGCAGCGGGTGCTGGCGGGGCAGCACGGTGAGCGTTCGCTGTTGCCCGTGCTCGCGTACGACCGGGACCGCTACCTCTCCGGCCGGGGCGAGGACGCGGAGGCCGAGCCGCCGCTCTACAAGGGCGCGGGGCAGTCCTACCTCTACTACGGCAAGGGCGCGCTGGTGATGAACGCGCTCCGGGACTTGCTGGGCGAGGCGAAGCTGGACGCGGCGCTGCGCCAGTTGCTGGCCTCGCAGACGCGGGAGAACACGCTGACGACGCTGGACCTGCTGGCCGCGCTGTCCGCGCAGGCGTCCGCCGAGCAGCGCGTGCTCATCGACCAGTGGATGAAGCAGGTCGTCCTCTACGACTTGAAGGTGGAGTCGGCCTCGGTGGAGGCGCTGGAGGACGGGCGCTTCCGGGTGACGGCGCGCGTGGCCACCGCCAAGCACGCCCAGCGCGGGGGCGAGGACGTGCCGCTGCCCATGGACGAGGTGCTCGAGTTCGCCATCTACCGCGGCTCGCCGCGCGACGGCGCCGCGGAGGACGTGCCGCTGCGCGTGGAGCGCCACCGCTTCCAGGGCCCGTCCACGCAAGTGTCCTTCATCGTGGAGGAGCGCCCCGCGTACGTGGGCGTGGACCCGGGCTTCCTGCGCATCGAGCGGGAGCGCGGGGACAACTTCCGGAAGCTGACGCCCCACGTTCAGGCGTCAGCGTCCCGTTAGCGCTCCGCTCCGGCGGCCAGGGCCAGCATTGCCCGGGCCGCCGTGACGCGTGGAGCGCCGTTCGAATCAGGCGACCTTCTTCTCGCGCAGCTCGCGGCGGAGGATCTTGCCGACGTTCGTCTTCGGCAGCTCCGTGCGGAACTCGATGTGCTTGGGCCGCTTGTAGCCGGTGAGCTGCTCACGGCAGAAGTCCATGACCTGCGCCTCGGTGAGCGACGGGTCCTTCTTCACGATGAAGAGCTTCACCACCTCGCCCGAGTGCTCGTCGGGGATGCCCACCGCGGCCACCTCCAACACGCCGGGGTGCATGGCCACCACACCCTCGACCTCGTTGGGGTACACGTTGAAGCCGGACACCAGAATCATGTCCTTCTTGCGGTCGACGATGCGGGTGTGGCCGCGCTCGTCCATGATGCCGATGTCGCCCGAGCGGAAGAAGCCGTCCGGGAACATCACCTTCGCCGTCTCGTCCGGGCGGTTCCAGTAGCCCGCCATCACCTGCGGACCGCGGATGCAGATTTCGCCCGACTCGCCCATCGGAACGTCCTTGCCGTCCTCGTCGCGGATGGCGATTTCGGTGCCCGGCACCGGCAGGCCGATGGTGCCCGAGTACTCCGTGGCCACGGGCGTGTTGCTCGTGGCGACCGGGGACGTCTCCGACAGGCCGTAGCCCTCGATGAGCGGCACGCGCGTGAGCGCGAACCACTTGTCCGCCACCGCCTTCTGCACCGCCATGCCGCCACCGTTGGAGACCATCAGGTGGGAGAAGTCCAGCTTGGCGAACTCGGGGTGGTTGACCAGCGCGTTGTACAGCGTGTTGACGGCCGGCAGGATGTGGAAGGGCTGCTCCGACAGCGTCTTGATGAACGCCGGGATGTCGCGCGGGTTGGGGATGAGGATGTTCATCGCGCCCATGCGGATGCCCATCAGCCCGCACACGGTGAGCGCGAAGATGTGATACATCGGCAGCGCGCAGACGATGTTGACCTGGTCGATGTTGCGACCCTTGGTCGCCGGCTGCAGCCACGCCTCCACCTGCAGCAGGTTGGCGATGACGTTGCGGTGCAGCAGCATGGCGCCCTTCGACACGCCCGTCGTTCCACCCGTGTACTGGAGGAAGGCGATGTCGTCGCGCGTCGTGGCGGCCGGCGTCAGCGTGCGCGAGCCACCCTCGGACAGCACCTGCTTGAAGCTGACCGCGCGCGGCAGCTCGTACGCGGGCACCATCTTCTTGACCTTGCGCACCACGAAGTTGACCAGCGTGCCCTTCAGGCCGCCGAGCAAATCACCCATCGTCGCGACCACGACGTGGCGCACCGGCGTCTTGTCCAGCACCGCCTGCAGCGTGGTGGCGAAGTTCTCCAGGATGAAGATGGCCTGGGCTCCGCTGTCCTTGAGCTGGTACTCCAGCTCGCGCGGCGTGTAGAGCGGGTTGACGTTCACCACGATGTAGCCCGCGCGCAGGATCGCGGCGATACACACCGGATACTGCAACACGTTGGGCATCATGATGGCGATGGTCGCCCCACGCTCCAGCCCTCGCGACTGCAGCCACGCGCCCACGCGCCGCGACAGCGCATCCAGCTCGCGGTAGGTGATGACCTTGCCCATGCATTTGAAGGCCGGCTTGTCCGCGTACTTCGTGAAGGCCTCTTCCAGCAGGTGCGTCAGCGTCGGGTACTGACGGTCATCGATCTCCGCCGGAACTCCAGGCGGATAGTGCTTCAACCAGGGCTTCTCCATCGGCTCGCCTCCAAGGCGCGTGTCGTGGGTGGGTTGGGTTGGGGGACGCGGATGGTATCCCGATTGCGCTCCTGTTCGACCCTTCACGTCACGGATGTTCGTTGTCTGCCTTTGATGCGGTGCGGCATGACGCGCGGCGCGCGGGGAATTCAGGGCTCGAAGGCGCGCAGCACCTCGGCGTGGACGATTCGGTCCAGCCGGAAGGGGCGTCGCTCGCCGCTCTGGACGTCCTGGGTGTCCAGGCGTGTCTCATGTCGGTCCATCACGACGGAGCGGATGCGCACCTCGCGCGTGGTCTCCAGGTAGTTGCCGTCCACGTACGTCAGGCGCAACGGCTGCTGCTCGAACCAGGCGCGCTCGATGGCCGCTCGCACGGCGGGCTTGCTCGGCAGCGACGGCACGCCCAGGAAGCTCAGCTCCTTGAGCCGGTCGAGCAGCTCGCGCTGCGCGGACGTGGAGAGCGCGGCGCGCACCTTGTCCAACGCCGAATCAAGCGTGCCCGCGAAGGGCATCAGCCGCATGTCGATGGCGAAGCGCCCCAGCGCCACCAGCAGCGCGGCCTCGCGCGCGGTGAAGTTCACCGGCGGCAGGCTGTAGCTGCGGTCCAACGCGTAGCCACCGCCGCGTCCCCGCTCCGCGGCCACCGGCATTGACGCGGCGCGCAACGTGTCGAGGTCGCGGTAGATGGTGCGGATGGTGACGCCGAAGCGCTCGGCGAGCGTCTCGGCGGTGACGCCGGTGCGGCGGCCCCGGAGGTACTCGGCGAGTGCGAAGAGTCGCTCGGTGCGTTGCATGGCGAGGGTTTCCTGACATACCGCTGACACCCGGGAGCGGCAAGCTGTGGGGCATGATGGCGGGCATGGTGGAGGACGAATGGCTGTGGGGTTGGGACGCGACGCCGGGCATCGTCTCGGTGTGGGCGGAGCCCGACGGCCGCGCCTTCGTGTGGCGCAGGCTCCCGGAGTCGGGGGCGCTGGTGCGCGAGGACGTGCGCTTCCGGCCGTGGTTGGTGCTGTCGCACCTGGAGGACCTGGAGCACCTGGGGCCGCGGCTGCGGCCGGAGCGTGAGGGGCCCGCGCCGCGTCGGGTGACGTACCAGGAGCTGTCGGGGCCGGGGGCGCTGCGCTTCCTGATTCGCGCGGAGGATGGGCGCGCGCTCGCGTCCGACGTGTTGCAGGGCGCGTCGCGGCGGCTGGGGCGGCCGTTCGCGAACCTGCGGGACTTGAGCGCGGAGACGGTGCTGTCGCTGCCGCCGGAGGAGCAGTACCTCACGGCGTCCGGGCGGACGTACTTCCGGGGGCTCTCTTTCGAGGCGCTGCAGCGGCTCCAGTTCGATTTGGAGACGACGGGGTTGGACCCGGGGAAGGACCGCATCTTCCTCATCGCGATGCGGGGGCCGGGCGGCGACACGGACGTGCTGGAGGCGCACGGGGAGGGGGACGCGGCGGAGGCGGACCTGTTGCGCCGGTTCGTCGAGCGGGTGCGCCAGTGGGACCCGGACGTCATCGAGAACCACAACCTGCACGGGTTCGACCTGCCCTTCGTGGCGCGGCGCGCGCGGCGGTTGGATGTGCCGCTGGCGTTGGGGCGGGCGGGCTCACCGGGCTTGCGGCACCGGCCGTCGGCGAGGGGCTCGGCGCTGGGGCGGGGGGCGGAACGCAACGCGGACTCGATGCGGCGCGCGCGCTACACGGTGCCGGGGCGCGAGTTCATCGACACGTTGGACGCGGTGCTGCGGCATGACTTCTCCGCGCGGGACTTGCCGGGGCATGGGCTCAAGGTCGTTGCGCGACACTTCGGCATCGCGGGCCCGGCGCGTGAGTACATCCCCGGGGCGCGGGTGCACGAGGTCTTCAAGACGGACCCGGAGCGGGTGCGGCGCTACGCGCGCGACGACGTGGCGGAGGCGGAGGGCGTGGCGCGGTTGTTGGGTGGGGCGGCGTTCGCGTTGGCGCGCATGGCGCCGCGTCGCTACGAGCGCCTGGCGGACGCGGGGCCGGCCACCGGGGTGTTGGACCCGTTGTTGGTGCGGGCGTACCTGCGCTCGGGGGCGGCGATTCCGGCGCACGAGGGGGGGGACGGCACGGCGCACAGCGGCGCGGCGCTGCACCTGTTCGCCACGGGGGTGGCGCGGCGGGTGGTGAAGGCGGACGTGGCCAGCCTGTATCCGTCGTTGATGCGCGAGTACCGCATCGGTCCGAAGCGGGACCGGCTGGGGGCGTTGTTGTCGATGGTGGACCGGCTGGTGGACCAGCGGCTGGCGGCGAAGAAGCGGGGCCGGGCGGCGCCCGCGGGCTCCACGGAGCGGCACGAGAACGACGCGCTGTCGGCGGCGATGAAGATCATCGTCAACTCGGCCTATGGCTACATGGGCGCGGTGGGGCTGACGCGCTTCTCGGACGTGCACGCGGCGAACGAGGTGACGCGGCGTGGGCGCGCGGTGCTGGCGCTCTTGTGTCGGGAGCTCGCGCGGCGGGGCGTGACGTTGTTGGAGGCGGACACGGACGGCGTGTACTTCGCGGTGCCGGAGGACTGGCGCGAGGAGGACGAGCGGCGGGTGGTGGCGGAGGTCGCCGCGCTGTTGCCTCGCCGCGTGCAGTTGGAGTTCGACGGGCGCTACGCGGCGATGTTGTCGCACGAGCCGAAGAACTACGCGCTGCAGTCGCATGACGGGACGCTGCACCTCAAGGGCGTGGCCTTCCGCTCCAGTCGCGCGGAGCCGTTCGGCGAGGTGTTCCTGCGCAAGGCCCTGCGGTGCCTGTTGGCCGGAGACGTGGCGGGCGTGCGGGACGTGTACGTGGACACGGTGATGGCGCTGCGCAGGCGGCGGGTGCCGACGACGGAGGTGTCGGCGCACGTGCGGCTGACGAAGGACTCGGCGCAGTACGCGGCGGTGCGCGAGCGTCGGCGGGAGCTGGCGTACGAGGCGATGCTCACCGCGGGCAGGACGTCGTGGGCGGTGGGTGAGCGCGTGCGCATCTACCGCGCGGTGGGCGGGCGCGCGGGGCTGCTCCCCGAGCCGGAGATGGATGACGTGGAGGAGGTGTCCGCGCAGGGCGCCGAGGACCCTCGGGACTACGACGTCGAGTATTACGTGCGGCTCTTGAAGGACACCTTCGCGGCGCGCCTGGAGCGGGGACTGACGCCGCTGGACTTCTCCACCGTGTTCGACGACCCGGGGCAGCCCTCGCTCTTCACGCCGTCACTCGCGGACTCGCGTCCCATCCTCACGGTGGTGCAGGCGCCGCCGGAGGAGGAGCCGCTGGAGCCGGCGCCAGAGGAGTCCCTGGGCGGTCCGTGAGTTCAGGAGAAGAATCAGAAGCTGGAGCTGCCACCGCCTCCACCACCGTCGCCGCCTCCTCCTCCTCCGCCACCGTCACTCCAGCCTCCGCCACCCCAGCCTCCGCCACCCCAGCCTCCGCCACCTCCTCCCAAGGACCCGCCCGAGTCGCAGATGTCGTCTGTTCCTGGGGCAGAATCCAGGCGCGACTGATGCTCACGAAGGTACTCGGGGTTGTAGCCGAGCCAGATCATCGCTCTCAGGCTGAGTGAGAAAGGCTTCGGCCTGGCGAGTCCATGGATATCCATGGCGTTCAGGATGGAGCCGAGGGTGTAACGGAGCCCCAAGGCGAGCAGCAGGGTCGTGACGAGGCTCGGAGTGAGCAAGCAGGCCCACAAGGTGGGCGCGCGTTCGAGGTCGCCGGACGCGTGAAAGTAGCTGAGCAGGGGCGTCCCGTTGGCGACGAGCATGGCGCTGGGGGGATGGGAGTTCAGCCAGCGATACATCGTGCAGAAATAGGCCACGAAGGCTCCGAAGAAGCCCAGGGTTTCGACGATGGAGATGCCCCGGGTGAATGCGGATGTCGCCACGACAGCGACCTCGATCGCGAGGAACCAAGGAATAGTGCCACGTGACTCCTTCATGTCGCGCCAGATGCCGAACATCACGAGGCTGCTCGCCGCGGCGAAGATCAACACCGTGAAGAAGACGTCCTTGGTCGCTGGAGGTCGTCGAGGCCGCTTGGCGGCCACGCCGCTTCGATGGTGGGTGGTCGTGGGCGATGTGTTGGCCTCCACCAGTCGTTCCTGGACTCCCTCGACGATGTTCAGGATGCCCCCGCGCCAGTCTCCTCGGGCGAACCAGGGCGACTGTGCTTCGAGGAGGGCTCGCGCGACGCTGTCGGGGATGGGCCCTTCCAGGCCGTAGCCGACTTCCAGCCTCACGCGCCGGTCCTTCACCGCCACCACGAGCAGCAGCCCATCGTTCCTCTCCCGGCTTCCTCCCTTCCAGCCATCGAAGATGCGCCGCGCGAAGTCCTCGATGGGCTCATCGGACGTTGTCTCGACGAGAACCACCGCCATCTGGGCTTCGGTCCGCTCGCGCAGTCGGACCAGCTCCGTGGAGATGCTCTCCTCTTCTTGCGGGGGCAGTACCTCCGCGAGGTCCTCGACGGAGCGCGTGATGGTCGGGACGCGGGGCTGGGCGGAGACCGTCAGCGCGAGCAGGGGGACCAGCACCAGCAGCGATGGCTTCACCATGACTTCAGCTCGGTGGACAGGGGAAGGCTTCGAGGCAGCTGGGTGCGCTCCACCACCCAGCGGTTCGGGATGGAGGCCGCGGCGGCGTTGTAGTCGGCCACCAGTTGGTCGTAGCGGCGCTGCTCCACGAACACGCGGTTGTCGGCGCCGGACAGCTCGGCGTCTCGTTCAGGACTCGCCGTGACGGTGGCGAAACGCGCCCGCACCTCGTCTCGCCGTACCAAGACGTTGTGCACCTGGGCGCGCTGCCGAGCCACCTCCAACGCCCGTGTCCCCAGGTCATTGTGAATGGCGCTCATGACCAGTCCAGACAGGGCGACTGCGCCCGCGAAGAGCGCCATGCCCCAGCGCGCCCGCAGGAGATGGCGTTGGCGCCGTGCCTGACGGGTGACCTCCATCGCCCGTCGCGACCGCGCTTCTTGTTGGAGCCGCTCGATTCGAAGCGCCCGGGCTTCGTCGATGTAGCGAGCGGGGATGTCCAGCTCGTCGCCGATGCGCTGGAGTTCCTCGGGAGTGAGCGTCTCCAGCGACTGGTCTGCCTGCATCAGCTCGGTCGCTCTGCGGATGATTTCGTCGACGTCCTTGTACGAAACGGGGGCATCCTGTGGGGAGGTATCCGTGCGTCGCCGGTCACTCATGCCGGTCCTCCATGACGGCCGCCGGGTGGGGCGGCCCGTCGTCCTGCGTCGGGGAGGAGTGTGGCGGTGGGCGCGGGCGGAGGTCAGCGTTCCCTCGGTCTCGCGGATTGGTGGTGGGTCAACACTCGTTGCTCGGTCAGGATGGCGTGGACACCGCTGCGGGGGACCTCCGGGGCAGACTTGAACTCAGCGAGAGGATTGAGGCCGCCGGGAGGTCTGGGACGCTCCATGCAGCGCAAGCTCTCCAGCAACGAGGAGTCCACCGCCGGGCACGTACGCGGCGCGCCCGTGCTGGGCCGTCGGTACGTGCCCACGCTGACGCTCATCTCCCATCCAGACCTTCAGCGCGCGGGCGAGCGCGCCCTGCTCGAGGTGCTGGAGACGCTCGGCGTCCCCATGTCGATGTCTCGCAACGGCCCGGACTTCTCGCGGCCAGGTGTCCCAGGTGCACGGCCCCTGGATGACCCGTTCCTGAGTCGCACGCCGCTGTGGCTGGAGCCGAGGCCTCGTGGGGGCCTCCGCCTGGTGGCGCCGGCGCAGGGCACGCACGTGGCCGTGGCGGACACCCCCGTGCATGGCGCGGTGGAGCTGACGGCCGAGGCGCTGCGGGAAGGTGTGCCGTTGGTGCTCGCCGAGCGGCTGGTGTTGCTGCTGCACCTCACGGCCGTCCCAGGCCCGCGGGGTGTGGATGACCTGGGGCTTCTGGGGCCCTCGGAGCGACTCCAACAACTGCGCGAGGACATCCTGCGCGTGGCGGACCTGCCGGTGCCCGTGCTCATCCGAGGAGAGACCGGCACGGGCAAGGAGCTGGTGGCGCGCGCCATCCACGAGCACGGACCGCGCCGCTCCGGTCCCTTCGTCAGCGTGAACCTGGGCGCGCTCTCCAAGGAGCTGGTCGCCGCGGAGTTGTTCGGCGCACGGCGCGGCGCGTACACGGGCGCGAGCGTCGAGCGCGACGGCTTCTTCCGCGCGGCGCACGGCGGCACCCTGTTCCTGGACGAAATCGGCGAGGCCCCCACCGAGGTCCAGGCCGCGCTTCTTCGCGTCATCGAGTCGGGCGAGGTCTGCCCCGTCGGCGGGCACTCCCCCGTCCCCGTGGACGTACGACTGGTGGCGGCCACGGACGCGGACCTGGAGGCTCGCATCGAGGAGCGCCTGTTCAAGGCGCCGCTGCTCCACCGGCTCGCGGGCTTCGAGCTGCGCGTCCCTGCCTTGCGCGAGCGTCGAGAAGACATCGGCCCGTTGTTCCTCCACTTCGCCCGTCGCGAGCTCGCCAACCTGGGGGAGTCACACCGCTTGAGCCGAGGCGACGCCCGGGCCGAGCCGTGGCTGCCCGCGTCCCTGATGGTCCGCCTGCTGCGCCACGCGTGGCCCGGAAACGTCCGGCAGCTCCACAACGTCACCCGACAACTCATCATCGGAAGCCGGGGGCTCCCACACCTGCGGGTCCCCTCCTTCCTGGAGCAGGAGCTGGCCTCGGCTTCCACGCCCTTGGGCGGACGCCTGGCGCTGGCGCCCCTGCCCGCGTTGGAGCGCCCGCCCTCGAATCCCCGCGCGCGACGCAAGCCCTCGGACGTGGGTGAACACGAACTGCTCGAGGCCCTGCGCGAGAGCGCCTGGGACCTCCAGGCCACCGCAGAGCGGCTGGGCATCCCGCGCTCCTCCGTCTACCTGCTCATCGAGCGGAGCTCGCTGCTGCGCGCAGCGGGGGACGTGAGCGCGGAGGAACTCACCCGGTGCTTCCACGAGTGCGCGGGAGACATCGATGCGATGGCGAGACGCCTGGAGGTCTCCCGCCGCGCCCTCCAACGTCGCATCCGTGAGCTGGGCCTGAGTGGCGGCTGACAGCCCACGACGCCGCGCTGTTCAGAAGACGTCCTCTGTCACCCGCGCCGCGTTGAATCGGCGCGTGCGCTGCGTCAGACCAGGAGCCTCCAGGGGGATGGGATGCGGCCAGCATCGATGGAGATGATGCCGGCGCGCGGGATGTCGCGCACGCTGCTGACGACGGCGGACCTCGCGGGCACCTTCGTCTTCGCTCTGGAGGGAGGACTGACGGCGGCGAGGGCGGGGCCGTCTGCTTCACGCTGAGGACGCTCGCCATCCTTCTCCACTGGAAGCTCCCAGGTGTCCTCCCCACACCCTGAGTGGCTTGTTGGCAATTTCGCGCGTATTCCAACGCTGACGGGCTGGGCCTAGAGTTCCCGTCCATGCGCGAAAAAGACACGCAGTATGTATTGGATTGGATTGCCATCCAGGAGCTGGTGGCGGAGTACGGGCAGGCCATCGACTTCGGCAAGGACACCGGGGACTGGAGCCGGTGGGCGAGCGTCTTCACGCCCGAGCTCACCGCGGACTACAGCCGCTTCATGGGTGGTGAGCCCCTCCGCATCACCCGCGAGCAGGCCGCCGAGTACGGCCGGGTCGCGGTCAGCCCCTTCACCCGCGTCCAGCACGCCACGGCGACGACCGTCCGCATCCACTTCAGGAACGAGACGCATGCCCAGGTGATGGCCTACGCGGAGGTGGCCCACTATTTCACGCTCGGCGGCGTGCAGCAGGAGTGGACCATCGTCGCGCGCTACACCCATGACGTGGTGAAGACCGCCGAGGGCTGGCGCATCGAGAAGGTTCTCCTGGACCCCGTCCACTACCGCGGCAACCCCCTGGGCCTGGAGTTCGTGCAGGGCAAGCGGCTGGCCTGAGAGAGTCTGCTTTATCCGGAAACTATTGTCACTGGGTTGCCGATACTCCGGGTGTGGGTGCTTCATCCCCCCTCACCCTGGAGTCCCGCATGCCGCGTGCATGGTTCGTGTCGTTGTGTCTTTTGCTGCTGGGGCTGTCTTCGAACGCGCTGGGACAGCCCCTGGTGGACGCGGGTGAGCCCTTCGGCTTGCTGCCGTTGATCGACGAGGTCAACGTCGGAGACCCGGCGGACCCGCACCCCGTCGTGCACGGAGCGAACAGCACGTCGACGCTGCGCTCCCTCACCCTGGGCGGGGTGACGCGGCCGGTGCGCGTCATGACGATGGGGCCGCAGGCGAAGTCCTTCTCCTACAAGCTGGGGGTGGGCAAGGGGCTCCAGGCCGGGCGCGCGTACCTGCTCGTGGTGGAGTACCCGGACAACGAGTCGCGACTGATGGCGGTGGCGAACAAGGGCGCGGACAAGTTCCGGGGCTTCAGCACCGGAACGTCCATTGGCGACTTCCGCGAGCAGTACGCCTATCCCAACCCGGAGTCGCTCCGCTTCCCGCTGTCGAACCAGTGGCAGCAGTTCCGCCAGTTCTTCTACCTGCATGACCGCTTCGCCCCCATCGTCGGGCAGCGCAACCTGAAGGACACGCGGCGCCCCGAGGGACCGGCCCAGGGCTTCTGGGTCTCCGTGGGCCACTTCGCGCGCCACGGTGGACCGACGGACAAGGGCACGGCCGTCTCGCGCATCCGGCTGTTCGAGGTGCCGAACCCGTCGAGCCTGGACCTGGCCATCCACTACCCGCCCGCGCCGCTGCCGCGTCGGCACATCTTCTGGCGCGAGGAGATGAACGACGACACGGCCATCTGCGCGCAGGGCGCGGGGACGGGCTGCCAGCCCGGGGCCTCCCCCGGCAACTGGTTCGATTACCGGATGAAGCAGGCGAAGTTCCTGGGCATCGACACGTATGGCCACGACTTGATGGAGTTCGGCTACACGGAGGGGTGGGACGCGGACTCGTTCTCCGCGCCGCCCTGGTACGTGCAGCCCAAGGACCCGACGCTGTGGGCCACGGCGGTGTCCCGCGCGGCGGCCAACGGCTTCTCCGTGTTGCCCTATTACGAGTACTCGGGCGCCATCTCCGGTGAGCGGCTCTTCACGGACACGCCCTGCTCGGAGGACTCCGACTGCAAGTCCATCTCCCAGTGGCACGAGTGCATGGAACCGTGGGAACAGCCGCTGGCATGCGGGCTGCGGCCGCTGGGCGAGCAACGTCGATGCAAGCCGTTGTTCGACCGGGATGGGGACATCTACTCGCCCATCTACTGGTCGGACGAGAACTGCGTGGACGTGTCGGACCCGGACGCGCTGGCGGACGTGAAGAAGGTGATGGACGCCACGGTGCTGCACTTCAAGGGGCAGGTGAACTTCCTGGGCGCGTGGTTCCGCACGCGGCCCACGGACCTTCCGATGAGCTTCTCTCCTGAGACGCTCGGCCGCTTCTCCAGCGACACCGGACAGAGCGTGTCACGCGTGATGCTCCAGACGGACCTGGCCCTGCGGGCGCGCTACTTCGCGTGGTGGTTCGGCAAGCGGCGCGCGTTCCTGGAGGCCATCCGCGACTACCTGAGACAGAACGGCGTGCCGAACGCCCAGGTGCTCTTCACGCCTTATCCGGAGGAGGGGTTGCCCACCCCGGAGGACCTGTCGGAGATGGCCGTCACCGTCACCGACGACCCGGCCACGTGGGCCACCATCGATGACCAGGGATGCTGCGCTCCGGGGGACACGACGACGAACTGCTGTCAGTACCGCTACCCGCCCACCGAGCCGGCGGCATTCCTCCAGGATGGCACGTACCGCAAGGCCATCACCGCGGACGAGCTGCCGCCCACCGAACACCTGGACCGTCCCTGGGGCGAGCCGTTCAGCAGCTTCCCTCCCGCGGACCCGGATGGCTTCAAGACGTCGGAGGGGCTCTACGTGACGTATCCGTTCAACCGGCTCTTCAGCGTGGCGGACCCGACGTTGCTCGGTCGCTTCCGTGGGGCGTCGGGTCTGGCGATGGTCCACCACTTCCCGTTGAACGAGGACGACGGCACGGGCAACCACGCGCAGGACACGGCGAATGACCGCTATGGCAATTGGCCCATGGGGGGCCTGTGGGGTTACCTCTCCATGGCGGTGGACCGGCAGGGGCCGTACTCGATGCTCGCCGAGGCGCGCGCGGTGGCGAACGGCGACCCGACGTTGCTGGGCTACCTGGAGGCGTCGTCCATCAGCCGTGGCTTCCCCGAGTACACGCGTGCCTTCCACGCGGCGTTCCTGGCGCTGCCCGCGCTGCCGAGCACGGTGGTGCCGGGCGCGGCCTCCACCGCGGAGGTGGTGGTGCGGAAGATGGCCACGGCGCAGGGGAACTTCTACGCGGTGGTGAACACGTCCATGCAGTCGAAGACGGGGGTGAACATCGTGCTGCCCGGCGAGACGCGGCCCATCGTGGACCGGGTGCGGCGCACGGTGGTGACGGGGACGAACCTCACGCTCTACCCAGGTCAGCTCCTCGCGTGGCAGGTCGGCGGAACGGAGGGAGTGCCGGGTCCGACGGACGCGGGCTCGGAGCCTGGATGTGTCGATGAGACGGGTGTGGGGACGGCCCGGCCGCTCGAGGGGAGGGATGGCGAGGTGGAGGCGGTACAGGGCTGTGGTGGCTGCGGCTCGACGGGTGGGGCGGGGGCGCTCACCCTGGTGGGGCTCGTGGGGCTGGCCCTGATGCTGCGCCGCAAGCGCGCCTGAGTGATGCTCCTCCCAGGTGGTCAGGGTTCCGGCTGTAGACCGGTCCGCTCGCGCAACTGGGAGGAACCGCATCATGCGTGACGAACACCCCTTGCGCATCGCGTCCGAGCTCGCGCGAGAGGGCAGGACGGCCGAAGCCATCTTCGTGTCTGGAGGCCGCGCTGGAGCGCACTCGCTCCATGGAGGAGCGCCCCGCCAACACCTCGCTCCTGGCGAGGACGGCGGGGCTGCTCTGCGAGGAGGCCGGGAGGCTTCCTCGCGCTGCGCTCTACTACGAGGAGGCTCTTGGCGCAGCGGCTGAGCGCGAGCCGCTCCTGTTGCTCGCCCTGGCGGAGGTGCATCGGCGCTCGGGACAGGTCGCCCGCGCCCATGCCTGTCTGGATGAAGCCGAAGCCCTGGCGCGCGGCTCCGCGGATGTCGACGCCCCGAAGATGATCGCCCAGCTCCGCGAAGCGTTGGCGCGCGACGCGTGTTGAGAGAGGCCTCGAGGTTGGTGGCCCCTCTCGAAGTAGAACCTCGCCGGAGGTGAGACCCTCGTGAGGTGACCTCCGACGGATGATTCCAGTCCGAGGCGCGCGAGTCCTCGGCACATGTGGGTGTCATATGCGTGAGTGACGCGCCCGCTGGTGGACGATTCGGGCCCGTCGCCCGCGTGTCCCCGGCACGAGCGCGTCACGCGCGTGGTTTACTCCCGCCCCTGGAGTGCACGTGTCGCCAAGGAGCGGGAACCGGTGAAGAAGCTCGTCAATGAGCCCAGGGCCGTCGTGAGGCAGATGCTGGAGGGATTCGTCGCCCTCGCTCCAGGACAGGTGTTGCTCGACGACGAGACCGTGGTCATCCGGAGCGACACGCCCGCGGACCCCCGGCAACGCAAGGTGTCCATCATCTCCGGTGGTGGCAGTGGCCATGAGCCGGCGCACGCGGGCTACGTGGGCGCGGGCATGCTGGACGCGGCGGTGGCCGGTGACGTGTTCACCTCGCCGAGCACCGACGCCGTGCTCGCCGCCATCCGCGCGGTGTCGGGCCCCGCGGGCTCGCTGCTCGTGGTGAAGAACTACACCGGAGACCGCCTCAACTTCGGCCTCGCCGCCGAGCTGGCCCGCGCCGAGGGCATCCCGGTGGAGGTCGTGGTGGTGGCCGACGATGTCGCCCTGCGCGACACCGTGGAGCCCTCGCGCCGGCGCGGCATCGCCGGCACCGTCCTGGTGCACAAGGTCGCGGGCGCGGCGGCCGACGCCGGACTCCCTCTGGCGGAGGTGCTCCGTGAAGCCCAGGCCGCGTCGGCGGAGCTGGGCACCATGGGCGTCGCGCTCGGCCCCTGCACGGTGCCCGCGGCGGGACGTCCCGGCTTCACCCTCGGCGACGAGGAGATCGAACTGGGCCTGGGCATCCACGGCGAGCAGGGCGTGCGACGCGCCCAACTCCAGGCGGCGGACGCGTTGGTGGACACGTTGCTCGCAACCATCATCGAGGACCGTCGCCTCGCCGCCGGCGCTCGCGTGGCGTTGCTCGTCAACGGACTCGGGGGCACGCCGCCCATGGAGCTCGCCATCGTCACGCGCCGGGCGCTGTCCGTCCTGCGTGAGCGCGGCCTTCGCGTGGAGCGAGCCTGGAGCGGGACGTTCCTCTCCGCGCTGGAGATGCCCGGCTGCTCGTTGTCGCTGTTGAAGGTCGATGACGCGCTGCTGGCTCGACTGGATGCGAAGACATCCGCGCCCGCCTGGGGTGGCGAAGGGAGGCTCGCTCCCGAGCGTGCGCCGAGGCCCGTCACCGCTGCGCCCTCCGTGCCCTCGGCCCCCGCCGCGAAGTCACCGGGGATGGAGAAGGTCCACGCGGCGGCGCTCGCGGTGGCGTCCGCTTTCGAGGCGAGCGAGTCGCGCCTGACGGAGCTCGACAGCGCGGCGGGAGACGGCGACCTGGGCATCAGCCTGTCGCGCGGCGCCGCGGCCATCCGCGCGCTCCCCGAGTCCTCGTGGACCCATCCCTCGCGAGCCCTCACCTCCATCGGTGAGGCCCTGCGCCGCGCCATCGGCGGGAGCTCCGGTCCGTTCTACGCCACCGCGCTGCTGCGGGCCGCGCGCCGCTTGTCGGAAGGCCCGGTGGATGCACCGGCCTGGGCGGAGGCGTTCGTCCTCGCCGTCGACGCCGTGGCGAACCTCGGCGGCGCCAGACCCGGAGACCGCACCATGCTGGATGCACTCCGTCCCGCGGCGGACACCTTCGCCCAGTCGCTGCGGGCAGGGACGTCTCCAGCGGAGGCCTGGGCCGCGGGTGTGCGCGAAGCGGAGCAGGGCGCCGACGCCACCGCGCGCATGCAACCTCGCCTGGGCCGCGCCAGCTACCTGGGGAGCCGCGCGCTCGGTGTTCCGGACGCGGGCGCCGCCGCCGTCGTCGTCTGGGTGAAGGCGCTCACGCCCTTCATCGGATGAGGGGCGACGTGTTGCCCTTCGCCGGAGGCATGCCCGACAGGCTGTCTCCGGTCGGACGCGCGGACGCCGCGGCCCGCTTCGGGGGCCGCCACCCGAGCGACACCCGCAGGTAGGGCGCCGGGCCCGTGGACTGGAGCATCCCCAGTTCCACCCGGTCCCGGTTCCTGTCGAGCAGCGCATAGTCATTCAGGAAGTCGAGCCCCAGCGACGTGCTCAACCACAGGCTGCTGCCACCCAGGCGCGTGTTCACCGTGGGGCCCGCGCGCAGCGCCGTCTCGCGCACATAGCGAGCGGCCAGGTCCTGGCTGCCCTCGGGCAGGCGCGTGCGGAACACCTGCTGGTCGAACATGCCAGTGAGGCCCAGCTCCAGACCGTCGCCCACCTTGAGCATCGCGGTGAGCCGGGGCAGCCCCAGCTCCAGGATGTACGGCCCCTTGCGATAGGTGAAGGCCACCATGGGCACGACGGGCGTGGCGTCGAACGGATAGATGGCGACGAGCCCGAAGGTGAGCCGCACGTCCGGGTCTCCGCCAATCAGGTAGTTCGCCATCGCGAAGCCCGCCCACGACGTGTCCAGGCCGACGTCGAACGAGCTCTTGAAGTCCGTGCGTGGATTCGCGGACACGCCCGAGATGAGCATCCACCGGGGCGCCAGCGGACGAATCACCGTGAGCCCCAGGCTGAAGCGATGGAAGCGTCGGCTCAGGTCCTCCTCGGACACATCCGCGAGCGGGCCGCGCTGCTCCATCCCCATGAAGCGCGTCTCGTACCCGAACGAGGGCAACACCACCGTCTTCCCCAGGAAGAGGGGCGGCAGCGGCAGGCGGAGATCCAACTGCCGCCTGTCCTCCAACCGGCCGCCCTGCGAGCCGATGCGAGTCCCTCGCGCGACGGTGATGCCGACATAGGCCCGGTCCTCCGTCGTCTGCGCGGAGACCGCACCGGCGAAGACGAGCACGCAGGCGAGCAGCACCTGTTGAAGGGGCGCCCAGCGCACAGCCCTGGTCACTGACACATGGACCTCACCACGGTTTTCCCGGCCGAGCCCCCACTATACAGGGAGTCGGTGCCGCCGAGCCGGCATCGAGAGTCCGTCGAAGACATTGTCCTCGTCACCGAGACCCGGGACTTCTACCCTGGGTGCATGAAGCTCTTCGATACGTTGCTGCAGGAAGCCTCGTTGCATGACAAGGCCGGCTCGGCCTCCAAGCGGGCGGCGCTCAAGGCGAAGCTGACCCCCACCGGCACCAGCGAGCAGGTTGCGGGCGACCTGCGGGTGTCCGAGGGCGAGGACCGGCGCGTGGACGGTGGCCTCGTGGTGAAGGGCAACCTGGTGCTCGAGGACCAGGGGCGGCTGCTCGTCGCGGGTGACCTGGTCGTCGAGGGCAACATCATCCACGAGGGCTTCGACTACTCGCTGCTCTTCGTCGGTGGCTCGCTGCAGGCGGGCAACCTGCTCGTGCACGGCGAGGTCGTGGTGCTCGGTGGCTTCAAGGTCCAGGGCGTCGCGTGGACGTACTACAGCGACTACTCGACCTACGCTGACACGCTGACGGCCCGGCTCGTCGTGGCGGATGACCGCGAGGACGCCATCGGCAAGGTGAGCGCGGAGAACCACCTCATCGGCCACTCGAGCGAAATCGGTCCCAAGCTGAGCAAGCTGCTCCAGAAGGGCCTCGTCGATGAAGAGGGCGAGTGGTCCTACACCACGCTCGCCAAGAAGCTGCTGAAGAAGGAAGCGCTGCTGGCGTGAGCCGGCCTCCGCGCGTGGCGCGCAGTCGATAGAGCCAGGAATCCTCCGGATTGTTCGCGCCATCCGGAGCGTGCGTGTGTCCGAGGAGTAACCCCCCACCCTTCCGCCTCCAGACGAAGGGCCCTCCGAGGTTCACTCCATGCACACACCCTGGGCTTTCCCCTGGGCACGGCTCGCCGTGTCCCTGCTGGTGCCGTTGCTCTCGTGGTCCTGCGCGGGTGGAGCACCGGAGGAGCAGGGCCCCTCCGCGGGCGACACACCCCAGGGCGAGGCCCCCTCGGCGCCCATGGAGGCGGGCTCGCTCGGGACGGACGCTGACGCGCTGGCGACGGTGCTCGTCGCGTCGGGCGCGACGTGGCGCTATCTGGACACGGGCGTGGACCTGGGCACGGGGTGGACGGCGCCGGGCTACGGGGACAGCGCGTGGGCCTCGGGTGCGTCGCCCCTGGGGTACGCGGAGACGGACCTGGCCACGACGGTCTCCTTCGGGAGCAACACGGCCAGCAAGCACATCACCACGTACTTCCGGCACACCTTCACGGTGACGGACGTGGCGTCGGTGCGGGAGCTGCTCCTGCGCTTGCAGCGTGACGACGGCGCCATCGTCTACCTGAATGGCGTGGAGGTGCTCCGCAGCAACCTGCCCTCGGGCACGGTGGGCCATCGCACGTTGGCGCCCGCGACCGTCTCCCTGCCCGTGGAGGAGCAGACGTGGCACACACAGGCCCTCGACACGGCGGCGCTGCGCACGGGCTCCAACGTGCTCGCGGTGGAGTTGCACCAGTCCGCGGCGAACACGTCGGATGCGCGCTTCGACCTGGATCTGAGCGCGACGGTGGTGCCCGCGCCCTCGCCCCTCTCGCAGTGCTATCCGTTCGACATGCCCTCGACGGGCGTGCTGCGCGCGGCGCCGAAGAAGGTCTTCGGCTTCTATTACGCCATCTTCCCCATCTCCATCGACAACAAGGCGCCCGCTGAGGACCACTGGACCAGTTGGTTGACGCCCGAGGCGCGCGGCGGTGAGTACGCGAACATCGGCGGGCTGATGCGTGACCGGCCGCTGCCGCGTGCGCCCTGGACCGACAGCGCGTGGCGACAGCGCGACTTCGAGGTGGAGGTGCGCCGCGCCATCGCCGCTGGCATGGATGGGTTCATCTACGAGCACCCGTACCGCGTCTCGTCCGACACGCGGAACAACCAGCTGACCACGATGCTCGCCGCGGCGGCGGCCGTGGACCCGGAGTTCCGCATCGTCCTCAGTCCTGACTTCCCCACCGAGGCCACGGGCACCACGGACGGCCTGGTGTCGATGATTGCCTCCGTCGCGAACCACCCCTCCGTGCACAAGCTCGACGGCGCCATCGTCCTGGCCAGCTTCAACCCGGAGCGCAAGTCGGTGGCGTGGTGGACGGAGGTGAAGACGCGGCTCGCGTCACAGGGAATCCAGGTCACCTACTGGCCGCTGCTCGCGTACACGGGAGACGTGACGAAGTACGCGGAGTGGAACACCCTGGTGACGGGCTTCTCCACCTGGGGCGAGCGCACCGCGCAGTCCGGAGAGGCGATGCGCCGCTGGAGTGTGGAGTCGCACCGGCGCGGCAAGAAGTGGATGTCTCCCGTCGCGTTCGAGGACGTGCGCCACAAGCTCACCGACAGCGAGAACAGCAGCCGCGTGTACTGGGAGGCGCAGAACAGCCTGACGTTCCGCACGCAGTTCGAGAAGGCGATGGAAGGCGACGCGGACTGGGTGACGCTGCTGACGCTGACGGACTACGGCGAGTCGTGGATGACGGCGTCGCAGGAGCGTGGCTACGTCATCATGGATTGGATTGCGTACTACACCACCTGGTTCAAGACGGGGCAGCGGCCCACCATCGTCCGCGACACGCTCTATTACACGCACCGCCGGCACCGCACCGACGCGCCCTTCGATGCCACGAAGCAGACGGCGCGCGCCATGAAGCTGCGTGGCGGCGTGGCCGCATCCAATCAGGTGGAGTTGCTCGCGTTCCTCAAGGAGCCGGGCAGGCTGGTCATCACGCAAGGAATGGATGTGCGCACGCTGGATGTGGCGAGCGCGGGCGTGACGGCCTTCCAGGCGCCGCTCGTTCCCGGCACCACGCCCGTGTTCGAGCTCCAGCGCAACGGCGTGACGGTGCAGCGGCTCCAGAGCGCCACGCCTGTCGTCGCGCAAACCGTTTATCAGGACTTCATGTATCACGCGGGCGGTGGACGCTCCTGCACGAGGCCTTGAGCGTGGACGGGCGCGGACCCGGTGGTTAGGGTCCGCGTCATGTCCGCCACACGCTACGGCTTCATCGACATGAAGGGGGAGCTGGTCATCCCCAGTCCTCATGGCTCGCCCTTCAACTTCAACGAGGGGATGGCCCGCATGCCCATGGGCGGAAGCTGGGCCTTCATCGACGTGAAGGGGGAGACGAAGTTGACGGTGAAGCGCGCCTTCTCGGGCTTCAACGATGGGATGGCGCTGACGGACGAGGGCTTCATCGACCCGAGCGGGAAGGTCGTGCTGCCGGTGGCGTTCAAGGCGAACTACACCAAGTACGTCATCGCGGGGGCCTCGTACGCGAACGTGGGGCGCTTCGACTCGGGGCTCGCGCCGGTGATGCGCTCCGGAGCGAAGGCCTCGGATGGCTACATCAACCACCAAGGCGAGGTGGTGCTGGACGGCTTCGGTGGTGGACTGGCCCGAACCTTCTTCAAGGGCAAGGCGCTCGTCAGCCTCAAGAAGCCACCCAAGGGCGAGACGTCGCGCCTCATCGACCCGAAGGGAACGTGCCTCGCGACCTATTCGTTCGAGTCGATGGGCACCACGTTCATGGATGGGCTCGTGGTGGTGGTGCAGGGCGAGAAGCTCGGCTTCGTGAACGAGGCGGGCGAGTGGGTGCTGGAGCCCGTGTTCCCAGCTTGGGACCGAGGACTGTCCGAGTGCTGGTTCAACGAGGGACTGGCCCGGGTGCAGGTGAAGGGGCGCTATGGCTTCATCGACAAGAAGGGGGCCCACGTCATCGAGCCCCGCTTCGAGGCGGTGAACGGCGGGTTCTCGGAAGGACTGGCCGCCGTGAAGGAAGGCGGCCTGTTCGGCTACATCCATCCGGATGGGAGCTGGGCGCTGACGCCTCGCTTCGCGTCGGCCCAGCCCTTCACCCACGAACGGGCCGTCGTGCTGCCCGCCGCGTGAGCGTGGTCTACTTCGACGGCGTGGGGATTGCGGCGGTCAGCTTGTGCCCGGGCACTGGCGTGGCGGTGGCCACGTTCCAGCTGTCCGGGCGGCCCGCCACGTCTCCGGTGGGCAGCACCCCGTTGCCCAGCACGCCCGTCTTGTTGCGGCCCCAGGAGTAGAGGGTGCCATCCGTGGCGGTGGCGTAGCCGTAGAAGGACTGCGCGGTGTTGTGCAGCGCCTTGAACGTCACGCCCGGGGCGACCTGCACGGGACGGAAGACCATCTTCTGGTAGTTGGACCAGTCCCACTGATAGGGCGTGTGGTAGGTGGCGAAGTCCAGCATCACGCCGTTGCCCACCTCGCCCATCGCGCTGTCTCCCCAGCCCCACAGCGAGCCGTCGTCCAGGATGACGTGGGTGGCGTGGCCGTTCGCCGTGACGTGGATGATTCTGCGCGAGCCGAACTCCGGGAACGACAGCTTGCGCGGCGTGGCCACGGGGTACCAGCCGCCCGCCGGCGGGCCGAGTCCCAGGAAGGTGCCCTGCAGGCCCCAGCCCCACAAGTCCCCGGCCTCGTCGAGCGCCACCGCCCAGCGGCTGCCTCCCGCGGCCAGCTCCTTCACCCGCGTCGGGATGCTCAGGGAGTTGGGGCGCGCGTAGTCGGTGAACTTGCCGGTGCCCAAGGTCTCCGCCGCGGCGCTCCCGCCCCAGGCCCACGCCTTGCCCGTGTCATCCAGCGCGAAGATGGAGTTGTCGTTGGTGGTGAAGCTCTGGATTCGAACGCCCTGGGGCAGGGGGACCTTCGTGGGCCGGGTGATGTTGCGCGGCGCCGTGTTCCCGTCACCGGCGATGCCCAGCGTGTTCCCAATCGCGGTGCCGCTCATGCCCCACACCCAGAAGGAGCCATCGGCCTTGAGCGCCATGTTGAAGAGCAGCGCGCTGCGCACCTTGATGACGTTGTCGAACGTCGCGCCCGTCGAGTCGGTGAGGACGAGGTACGGCTGGCCGTTGTTCGGCGTGGTGGCGCGGTTGGGGTAGTCGTTCGTTGTGCCGTCCCCGCGCTGGCCGTAGAGGTTCTGCCCGAAGGTCCACACGCGCCCCTGGGTGTCGAGCGCCACGCTCTGGAAGCCGCCGCCGGCCACGTCCTTGAAGCGCAGCGCCTGGGGCAGGGCGATGTCCACCGGCGGGACCTGGTTGTAGGGATTGGCGTGCCCCACGCCGAGCTGTCCCGCGCGGTTGGAGCCGAGCCCCAGCACGCGTCCGTCCACCAGGTAGAACAGCTGGTACTCCGCGGTGGCGATGTGCGTCAGTCCCGCGAGGCTGTCTCCCGCGTCGGGAGTCCCCGCGTCTGCCGTGGCTTCCTGTCCGCGCTCCTCGTCCGGCGGGTCCTCCCTCTCCGATTCAGCGGGCGACCCGGAGCAGCCAAGGAGGACCACGGCGAGCGAGGCGAAGAGGGCGCGGAGGAGTGACATGTTTCTATTGTCACTCGATTGCGAAGGCGAAGGAAAGCGTCGGATGTCGCGACGGACTGACAGGCGGTGCTCCTTCCAGTTTCAGAGGAGGAATCCGCGCGGGTATGAATGTCGATGGGACTTTGTGTAGCTTGTCGCCATGTCACGCGGACGCGGCTGGCTGTTGTGGGTGGGGGCCTTCGCCTACTGGACCTTGCAGGGGCTGGCGGCCTCCAGCGAGGCGCACTCCGTGCGGGGCGTGTCCTGGTCCCATGCGCTGCTCACGGACGGGTTCGCCACGGCGCTGTGGGCGCCCGTCACCATCGCGGTGGTGTACTTCGGCCTGCGCTTCCCGTTCGACAGGCGCCTGTGGCGCTCGCGGCTCGCGCTGCATGTGGGAGGCGCGCTCGCCGTCTCGTTCTTCCGGGCGACGGTCATCTACTCGCTGGACCCGTACTTCCACTGGTACGACGCGCCGCCCGCGTACACGGCCGTGCTCGAGCACGCGCTGCTCTACAACCCGTTCATCTACCTGACGCTCCTGGGCGTGGCCCACGCCATCTACTACGCGGAGCAATTGCGGCTGCGTGACACCCAGCTCGCCCGCGCGCAGCTCCATGCGCTGGAGGCGCAGCTGCACCCGCACTTCCTCTTCAACACGCTCAACTCCATCTCCGCGCTGGTGCGAAGAGACCCCCTGGGCAGCGAGCGGATGATTGCGCGCCTCAGCGACTTGTTGCGAGAGACGCTCGAGGCGGCGGGGCGCGAGGAGGTGTCGCTGCGCGACGAGCTGCGCACGCTCCAGCTCTACCTGGACATCCAGGGCGTGCGGTTCACGGACCGGCTCCGCGTGGAGCAGGACATCGCGCAGGAGGCGCTCGGGGCGCGGGTGCCGCACCTGGTGCTGCAGCCGCTGGTGGAGAACGCCATCCAGCACGGCATCGCGCCGCGCTCGGCGCCGGGCACGGTGACGGTGTCCGCGAGACGCGAGGGCCCGGAGCTGCTGCTGGAGGTCCGTGACGACGGCGTGGGTCTGCGCGACGGGGCGGCGGCGAAGTCCGGGGGGAGCGGCAAGGGGCTGTGGATCACCCGCGAGCGCCTGGTGCAGCTCTATGGCCCCGCGCACCGGCTGAAGCTGGAGGCGCGCGAGGAGGGTGGGGCGCGGGTGTCGCTGGCCATCCCCTTCCGGACGGAGCGCGCGGCGTGACGCAGGCCATCCGCGTGCTCATCGTCGACGACGAACCGCTCGCCCGGGCGCGGCTCAAGGAGCTGCTCTCGGAGGAGCCGGACATGGCCGTCATCGGCGAGTGCCGGGACGGCAACGAGGCCATCGACGCCATCGGCAAGCAGCGCCCGGACCTGGTGCTGCTGGACGTGCAGATGCCGGAGCCGGATGGCTTCGGGGTGCTGCGCGCGGTGTCGCGGGAGCACCAGCCGGCGGTCATCTTCGTGACGGCGCACCGGGACTTCGCGGTGCAGGCGTTCGAGGCGAACGCGCTCGACTACCTGCTCAAGCCGTTCGACCAGGAGCGCTTCCGCCAGAGCCTCTCGCGGGTGCGCGAGCGCCGGCGCACGGGGGCGACGGAGCTGGACGCGGAGCTCGTCGAGCGGTTGGAGTCGCTGTCCTCGCGACTGCCTCCCGCCTCGGAGCGGTATGCGACGCGGCTGGTGGCCAAGGTGGGCTGGCGCATGCGCTTCTTGCGCGTGGAGGACATCGACTACCTGGAGGCGGAGGGCAACTACGTCTCCGTCCACCAGGGCAAGCAGTCCTTCCTGACGCGCGAGACGATGACCGCGGTGGAGGAGAAGCTGGACCCGAGGGACTTCGTGCGCATCCACCGCTCGCTCATCGTCCGGCTGGACCGCGTCGAGGAGGTGGAGCCGCTGGCGCCCGGGGAGATGGTGCTCACCCTGCGGGATGGGACGAAGCTGACCTCTGGACGCAGCTACCGCGCCCGACTGCAGCGGGCCTTGGACCTGCCCTCCTGAGCGTTGCCGGGGGCGGGTTCCACGGTTCGCCCCGGAAGCTCCACCGTTCGTCACATCGTCGGTGCGGCCCTCGAGGGGGAAGGCGACTGTGTCTCCAACAAAGGAGACACCGCATGCACCGCTTCACGCCGAGCAAGTCGTGGTCCGTGGGATTCATCGCCGCCCTGTCGTCCCTGTCGATGGCGTGCGCCTCACAGGCGCCGGAGACGGCCCCGGTGGCCGAGGCACTGGGCGCGAGTGAGGTGTCCAGCGAGGATGCGCTGCGCTTCCTGAACTGCACCGCGGGCGGCAGCATGTTCGCGCCGGGAGAGGTCTCGCTGCCGGACCGCTCGGAGTACCGGCTCAGCTTCTCCGCGGATGGCAACACGGCGTACTACCACGTGGACTCGGCCGAGGCGCCGTTCCAGGCCATCTACGAGACGCGCAAGGTGAACGGCCACTTCACCCCGGGCCAGTTGGTGTCCTTCTCCGGGACGTGGTTGGACACGGACCCGTTCCTGTCGGTCGACGGTCAGTCGCTCTTCTTCTCGTCCACCCGGCCGGTGACGGGCACCGAGGAGCGCGCGGACTCCGACCTGTGGGTGGTGCACAAGCAGGCGGATGGGAGCTGGGGTGAGCCTCGGCACCTGGGGCCGAACGTGAACTCGGACCGCCAGGAGCTGTACGTGAGCGCGACGCGGGATGGGACGTTGTACTTCGCGAGCGGGACGTTCGACTCGGACTTCAACGTGTATCGCGCGGAGCGTCGGGGGCCGGGGTACGCGCCAGCGGAGAAGCTGAGCGCGGCCATCAACAGCCCGGACTACTGGGAGTACAACTCGCACATCTCCGCGGATGGGCGCGTGCTCATCTTCGCGTCGCTCAACCGGCCGGAGGGTTACGGGCTCGGGGACTTGTACGCGAGCGTCAACATCGGCGGGAAGTGGACGAAGGCCATCAACCTGGGGCCGGCGGTGAACACGGAGAAGGACGAGTTCCACCCGTCGCTGAGCGTGGACGGCCGTCACCTCTACTTCGTGCGCCAGACGTGGGCGCCGTTCGTGCCGTCGGACTTCTACACGCTCGACACCCTCTGCCTGCTCTTCCAGTGACGGAGAGGGCGCCCTCCGCCCGGGGGCGGCGTCCTCGTCGGGTCGCAAGGCGGGGCGGGCGGGGAGTGGAGCAGGGCCACTCCTCGTCCGCCTTCGCTGTGTGGCTTCGGTGCGCGCCGCGTTGGCTCGCCGCCGACGCGCACGCCGGCCTGGGTGTGGCTTCGTCGTCGAGTGGAGAGCCGGGCGAGGAATGGGGGCGGGACGGTCCCTCGGTCGCCTCGGCTTCAGCCCGCGACGCCCACGACGAGCGTGATGACATAGCCGGCGGTGACGCTGCCCGTCACCGTGGCGACCTGGGTGGAGGAGCCATCGCTGAAGACGTTGTCCGTCGCGAGGCTGACGCGTTGGAAGTTGGCGACGCTCTGCGAGTAGCCGGACGTAGCATAGACCTCATCGCAAGCGGCCTCGGGCAAGGCGAGCTGGGAGGTGGCCAGCTTGTTCGCGGACGAGGTGGCCGAGGCGAGGTCCGGGTACACCTCGAAGTGGATGTGAGGCCAGCGGCCGCTGTAGCAGGCGGGGAAGATGCTGGTGAAGGTGACCTGGCCCGCGCTGTTGGTCTCCTGCACGCCGCGCAGGTAGTTCTCGTTGGTGATGCCCCGCCCGTAGAGGGAGTACTCCCCCGAATTGTCACAGTGCCACAGATAGACGGCTCGGCCGGCGAGCGGGGCGCAGGCGTTGTTGGTGTCGACGAGGGTGAGGGTCACCGTCGTGAGCACACCCTCGGCGACGGTGCTGGTGTTGCCGAAGCTCGCGCGGATGTCCGAGCGGACGATGCCCGACTGCTGGAGGACATTGGGCCCGTTCGAGCCGTCCGCGGGGTAGGGGCCGGCGGTCTCCTCGGGGATGCGCGAGCAACCGGACGGGTCTGTCGGGTCCGGGGTCGGGTCGTCATCGTCGCTGCAGCCAATCAATGGAATGAGGCTCGCGCCGGCCATCCAGCGCAGCACCTGTCTGCGCCCCGCGCGTGCCATCAGGACCCGCAGGTCTTGCTGGAGCCCTTGATGATGGCTCTGATCCTCGTCGCTCATGTGTCCTCCCCAGGTTCCTCGCCAAGGTAGGAACAAGGTCTGAAGAAAGTCCGAAGCAGGCACGGGCAAGGACGTGTGCAGACGTGGTCCACTCAACGCCTGTTCCGGCAGGTGTCGGCGAGTGGAGGGTCGTGTCGCGCTGGAGCGCGGGCTTCCCGCTGGTCGGGGCGCTGTCCCTGCTCCTCGCGCTCACACTGACGACAGGCCGTGAGGTGCGCACGTTCTCGTCTCCGCCGCTCGCGCCACCGCTGCCATGCATGGCAGTGGACGCTACCAGGAGGGCCAGCAGCTGTACCTCCCAGGCCACGCGGAGGCTGGAGGCCGCCCGGCACATTCCGAGTGCCGCCTGTCTGCTCTTAAGTTGCGGCGCGCAACGCAGGTGCGTGGAGTTGCGTGTCACGAAATCGTCGCGGTCCGCGCCCCGGACTCCCTGACACGCTCGTACCCGCTTCCCGCGCGACGAATCCCAGACACGGCCGGTGGCCGCTTTCTTGTCATTTCCTGTCGGCCCCGCATTCTTCCTTGCCTGGCATGCATTCCACCGCCAGGAGAGGACCGCCATGAATCGTCACAGTCGAATGGTATTGGGATGGGTTTGTACGCTCGTCGGATTGAGCGCTTGGGCTGGAAGCAAGCGAGACATCCGCCCGGTCGTCATCGAGGGGACCTATCTTGCCTACGGCACGCTGAGCACTGCCCGCAACAGCAGCGACCCGGTCCAGTACATGGGCTGTGGGATCGCCACCTTCGACTCGGGCTACTCCATTGTCAGTTGCACTGCGGTGTCGAGCGCAGGGCAGACCCTCATCTGCACCTCCGTGAATCCTCACATCATCGAGACAGCACGTGCCATCAATGGCGATTCGTACATCATGTTCTACGTGAACACGGAGGGGACCTGCACCAGCCTGACCGTGATGCAGTCCTCGGGCTTCGAACCCAAGCAGCCCTGAATTCCCACTCGGGCCGGAGCGCACGCGCGTCGTGCTCTCCGCGTCCGGAAGGAGTACCTCGTGTCCATGAACGGCAAGTGGTTCGCCGTGACGCTGGTCCTGGTTTTGGGGGCGGGCTTCCTCGCCGGCCGTCAGGCGGCTTCGACGACGGATGCCGCGGTGATGAGTGAACTTGAGCGGGTGCGTGCCCGACTCGACGCGTTGGCGGACAGCCACCTCGCGCCAACGCGAGTCGACTGTCCGAGTGTCATGGCTCCCTCGGTGGACACCACTCGCCTGGGAGTGGAACTGGCCCAGGTGCTCCGCGAGGAACTGGCGCGCTCGCTCGCCGCACCGAGGCCCGTCTCCGCTCCAGCCCTGGCCGAACCCTTGCCTCAGTCCTCGGGGGCGCACCAACAGGCCCGCCATCTCCTCGACGACGCCGTGCGCGCCCGCCGCTGGACGACCGAGGACGCCCTGGCCTTCCGGCGAGCCCTGGTGGACATGACGCCGACCCAGCGAGACGAGGTCATCCGCCGACTCGTCACGTCCATCAACAGCCAGGCCCTGGACATCCAGACCCAGGGCCCCCCGTTCTGAGGGCTCGCCGCCAACCAAAGACAGAGGGCCTTGGAGCGTCGCCTCCGCGCTCAAGGTTTCAGGGTCGCCGTGTCCTTGGCTGGGGGGGCGAATGAAGAGGTCCCGACCAGCGTGATGTTCTTGCCCGTGGGCCCGCTCCCCCAGTCGGTCACGACGCGGTCGTGGAGGGCTCCACCCATGAGCGTCAAGGTGACGCTGGTCCGCGGGTTGCCGTCGTTGATGCCGACGACGACGAAGCTCCTGGACTGGTTGTCGACGGTGAGGGTGAGCGTGATGTCTCCGCTCTGGGAGAGGATGACCTGAATCCGGAAGGGAGCCCCGCTCTGCACGAACGGTGGGACGATATCGACCGAGGTCATTGGGTCTCCTGTGCAGTCTTCTTGGAGGCGAGTCCCGTGCTCTTGAGCTGGATGGGCACGGTGACGCCGAAGAGCTCCATCATCTCGACGGCCTTGGCCGCGTCGAGCGTGATTCCAAAGTAGGCATCCCTCTGCCAGCGGCGGGTCTCCTGGTTCTCGAATACCAGGGTGCCTCCGCTCAGCTTGAAGGGAGACAGGGCCTGCATGCTCAGCCCCAGCAGGAACCCGGGCCCCCCTCGTCGCCGGGCATCGTCGAACTTGTCAGCCGTCAGCGCCGCGATGCCAATCTCCGCGGAGAATGAACGGCCGAAGTTCGCCAAACTGCTCCACGACTGCTCGTTGCCACGAAGACAGCCGACGTAGGGGCAGAAGGAGACCGAGACAGGGTAGACGAGGTCATTCAGTCCGACGAGATAGACCGCTCCGGACGAGAGGGAGTAGTCCCTGCGCTTGGCCTCCGCCTCGAGGAGCTGCGCGCCTGGGTCGAACAGCTCGAGGGTGACCGCCAGGTGCGCCGCCAACTGCTTCATCCGCGCGGTCAGCGCCTCCTGGGCCCGCTGCGTGGCGCTGAAATGTCGGGACAACGTCAGGAGACCCTGGACCCCCGCGAGCTGCTCTCGCGTCACCTTTGGACAGATGTTCGGGCTCTTGTCATAGCTGGCGGTCATCTTCTTGATGGCGCCGAGGACATCGTCGTCCGGGGTCTTATCGTCGAAGCCCGCAACTGCCTGCGCATCGAGCAGCGCCTGACAGGTCACGTCGTTGAGGCTCGTGGGGCCAGGAGGGTTCCCAGTCTTCTCGTTGGTCGTGTTGGTCCCGATGTCCGCGTGAATCTTCTGGAGGCACCGGTCGGCGCTGGCGAGCAGGTCCTTGGGTGTGTCGGCCGGGACGGGTGGGCCAAGCAGGGTGGAGCACTTCTTAGCCGAGAGCCGCGCCGCCGTCACGCTCGCGTTGGATGAGAGGATGCCCTGGTCGGCGCGCGCGGCGGCCTGCTCGTTGAGGATCTCGAGGGTCTTGTCCGAGGGTCTCCACTGCGAGGTGTTGGCGTCCTTCTGGTAGCCCATCCCCTTGAGCAGCTCGGGAATCGCGGGCAGGTCACTGCGGGTGCGCGCATCCTCGAGCAGCTTGAAGCGGCCCGACTTGGGGTCGACGGGCTGGTGGAATTTCCACTCCGAGCCGTGCTTGCCCAGCGCCTGGGTGATGTCGTCCACGATGGCGGCGTCGAACGCGACCAGCTCCGCGAGGAGCTTCTCCTGGACGGCGAGGGCCGGCGTGTAGAGGTAGGCGAGCTCCACGCGCACCTCATCTCCCGGCAGGACGCGCTCGGGGATGTGGACGAGCCAGGAGGTGGCATCACCGAACACCTCGGCCTGCTTCGGTGCCGTCTCTCCAACCTGATACGCCACCCGGAGCCCTTCGTTGTCTCCACGGAAGGGGTCCTCGCGCTTCGGGCAGCGCAGCGAGTAACCGCGCGTGCTGTTCTCGTAGACCTGACACAGCGCGGGCGCCATCCGGCTGCGCAGGGGCGCTTCGTCATGGTTCGTGTTCGTCGTCTTGCAGGCCGCGGTGCACGCGAGGACGAGCAGAGCGCAGAGCGCGCCTGGCTTGTGTGGAGTCGAGCGGCTCATGGCGTGGGCTCCTCGGCGGGCAGGACGTGCAGGTCGAATCTCCCGAGCTGGGAGACGGAGCTCTCGCCGCCGCTGCGGGCGAGTCCGAAGCGGACCTGGGCGTTCGTCGGCTGGGCCACGGGCCCCTTGGCTCTCACCGCCCACTGCGCCACGCCGCTGACCCGCAGCCCGTTCACCGTCCGGGCCTCTGTCTGCTGGAGGTCGCGAGGCTGCGACGCCTCACCCTTGACCAGGGTCACCGGCGAGTCGACCCCGCCGAACACCTCCGCATAGAGCTCCACTCCGTTGATGGGCTGGTCCTTCTCATCCGTGGCCTGGACCGCGAGCGACGTCAGGTCCGTGCTCCCCGAGTCCAGCTCGATGGGCGTCGAGGGCAGGGGTGTCAGCTTGACCTTCGCGAGGTCGGGCACGACTTCCACTGTGAGCTGCGATAGCGGTACCGAGGGTGGGGTGCTGGCATCCGCGAGCTGCTCGGTGCGCGTGAGCGAAGCGGCAATCCCAGCCGTTCCGTAGAGGGCGTCGTCCTTCACCTTGAACTTGATGCGAGCCGCGCCCCGCAGGCCGCTATCCTTGTCGAAGGCCGTGATGACGGTGGTGTCGCTCGGGTGCCCCACGTCGACGAACTCGAAGCGCGCGGGGTCCAGCACGAGGAACCTGACCTCGACGTCGTCCGCGGCGTAGGAGTCCTCGTTCATCGCCTGGACTACGAGGCTGCCCTCCTGGCCGGGCTTCAGCTTCAAGGGCTGCTCGGTGGGGACGCGGACCGCCAGCGAGCTGGCGGCGGCCGAGCGGTCCTCCACGCACGCCAGCGAGGTGAGGACGGACAGCAATGCCAGCCACCATATGCGCCGATACATGGATTCCCCCCCCCGGAGGTGTGACGCAACCCGGCCGTCGCCAGGACTCACACTTCAACTGGCATTGTATGCTCTGGAGAGAAGGCTTGCAAATCACGGGGGTTGATCTGCGATTGGTGCGGCCTGGGTCACTCCCTACACGCCAGTGAACTCCGGTAGCGTCGAGCCGCATTCGAGCCCGGGGGCGAGCAGTCCATCGATATGAATGGTCAGGACAGTGGAGTGGCGTTGGCGTTGGGGCGGCGCTGCGCATCTCCCCGATGACGAACCCTGAAGGTCAGCGGCCCCGGCTGCCTGGGGCCTGCCGGCTCGCGGCGGCGCGCTCGGCGTACTGTCCGGGGGAGCAGCCCACCAGGGCCTTGAAGTCGCGGATGAAGTGGGACTGGTCGAAGTAGCCCAGCTGGAGGGCCAGGCTCGCCATGTCGGGCACCCGGACGCGCGCGAGCTGCTCGGCGGCCTCGTGGAGCCGGTAGCGCTTGAGGACCCACTTGGGGCTCACGCCCACCGCGGCGCTGAACCTCCGCTGGAGGTTGCGCGGCTCCAGCTTCGCCAGCGCGGCCACCTGCTCCATGCGCGTCACCGACGCGTCCGCCGCGAGCCGCTCCACAAGGTCCCGCATCCTCGCGATGGGTTCGGGCATGGGCGGTAGGCGTGGCCGCAGGAAGTCCTGCGCCAGCGTCACGCACCGGCGCACGTCGGGCTCCGCGAGGATGGCGTCCTTCAACGCGATGCCTTCCCGACCGAACACCGAGCGCACGCTCACCGTGCGGTCCGTCAGTTGCGACAAGGGCGCGCCCCACAGCGGCTGGAAGGCCGCGGGTCGGAACTTGATGCCGAACACCCGGGACTGCCCCTGAATCCTGCGGCGGAACCTGCGCGACTGCACCCCCGTGACCCGGCCCTGCGCCCGGTCGAAGACCACGTGGACACACGGATGGGGGAGCGTCTCCGCCAGGAGCGGCGGCTCGCCTCGCAAGTCCCACCGCACCGTCCAGAAGTGCTGGATGAACTCCTCCAGCTCCGCCGAGGGCGCGAAGCGCTCGTGCACGATTCTGTCCGCGGGGGCGGGACGTTGGAGGACGCCACGCACGGCGTCGATGCGAGGGCGACTCACCGGCGCGCATTCTGTCGGCGTGTCGCGTTTTTGCAATCCACCCGGCGCGCGCCCACATATCTACGGCCCACACCACGAGGAGCCCCCATGATGAAGGCGGGAACGAATGTGTTGGCGTGGGTGCTCGGCGCCGTGCTCTGCCAGGGCTGCGCGAGCACTCGAGCAACGGCGACACCCACGCGGACCGGAAGCGAGACGAACATGACGAAGCACGTGAAGGGCATCTTCAACGTCAAGGCGACCCCGTTGGCCCCGGACGCGGGCGCGGCCGAGTCCCCCATCGGCCGGATGTCCATCGACAAGCGCTACCACGGCGAACTGGAGGGCACGGGCGTGGGCCAGATGCTCGCCACGCTCGACGCCAACCAGTCCGGCGGCTACGTCGCGCTGGAGCGCGTCACCGGCACCCTCCAGGGACGCAAGGGCAGCTTCACCCTCATGCACACGGGCTCCATGTCGCGCGGAGCCTTCAAGGTCGTCGGCTCCGTCGTGCCCGACTCCGGAACGGAAGAACTCCAGGGCATCTCCGGCTCGTACGAGATTCAAATCGACGAGAAGGGCGTCCACATGTACGTGCTCGATTACACCCTCGCGGACCCGTCCTGAGCACACGGCTCCCGGCCCCGAGCGGCTTCCGTTCCCGCTTGGGGCGGGGTAGAGGCCACACATGGCGAGCGCGACGTGGCGAGAGGACTTGAAGGCGCTGTTGAACGAGATGGACGCCTGGGCCCAGGCGCGAGGCTGGCGGCTCATCCGCGAGGCCCCCCTGACGCGGGAGGAGGTGGACGCACTGCCCCACATGCTGACCGGGTTCGAGTACGAGCTTCCGACGCCCTATCGCGAGGAGGCCTTCATCATCCCGGACAGCTACCGCGAGTTCCTGATGCTGCATCGCGAGGTCCGGCTCGAGTACCGGCCGGATGCCGGGAAGTGGGAGACGTATCGCCCGTTCCACGTCTGGGCGCCCACGATGGACTCCCTCACGGCATCCTGGACGCCGGCGGAGGCGACGGTGGATGACCGGGAGTTCACCACCACGGACCTCATCTCCTTCGCGGACGCTTACATGGGCGTCGAGGCGTCGCGCTGGTGCTTCTACACGCGCACCTCGCCGAAGGACGGAGAGCTGCCCGTCTACTTCGAGGACAACGACTACGAGGCGCTCGCGGGCCACTACGTGGATGACGGCACGTGGTTGGACGAGAACGACCCGATGTCGTTCGGCTTCGAGAGCTTCGAGCACTGGTTCCGCGCGCTGTGCAAGGTGCTGCGTCGGGAAGACGTGGACCCCGAGGACGTCCGGCAGGTGGGCAACTCGATAAAGAAGTGAGTCACGGTCGCGGATACATCGAGCACTCGGGACGGGCCTTCCTGAAGGCCTCGAGCTCCCCAGGCGGGACGTCCGTCTGCGACAGGTCCAGGAACTCGAGCGTGGCAAGTCGGCTCAGCCACGCCGGCAGCGCGGTGATGCGCGTGTTCTTGAGGCTGAGCGAGCGCAGCCGGGAAAGCTGTCCGAGCACCTCCGGGAGCGTGGCGACCGCGGTGTGGTCCAGGTTGAGTGACTCGAGGTGCTGGAGTTGCCCCAGCTCGGAGGGCAGGGTGGCCAGCTCCGCGTTCCAGGAGCAGTCGAGCTGCTCGAGCTTCGAGAGCCGGCCCAGCACGGCGGGCAGCTCCTTCAGGCCCGCGCCCTTCAGCGTCAGCGTCTTCAGCTCGGTGAACTCGGCCACCATGTCCGGCACCACGCCCAGCTTGCGGTGGAGGAGGGCGATGGCGCGCGTGTCGCGCGGGAAGGTGTCGAGCAGGGCCGCCGCGCCCGCCTGCCGAGCCTTCGCCGCCGCCTCACCGAGAGACTCCTGGAGCAACGCGAGCGGGTCGCCCAGCTCCGGCTTCTTGCCCGCACCGGCGGGCTTCGCGACGGCCTTGCGCAGCGGTTCGAGGGCCTTGCCGAGCCACGCCTCGAAGCTTCCCAGCTCGCGCAGGGGCAGGCTGTCCTCCACCTGGAACACGACAGGGGCGTCGTCACCCGCTCCACGTCCGAAGGCGAAGCCGTTGACGTCGTTGAGGTCGGCGGACGCGAACATCACGAAGCGGTACACGTGACGGCCCGCCTCCCGCTCCGCACGCACGTCGGTCCACTGCCGGTTCGGTTCGCCCATGCCCTGGGACGCGCTCGCGCGCCAGCGGGGCGGCAGGAACGCCAGGGCCTTCTTGCCCGTGTTGAGCCAGCGGTACCCCAGCGCCTCGACGAAGCGCTGGTAGGACTCCGGCAGGAGCCCCGTCTCGTCGGGGACCTGCTCGAACACCAGGCTCATGGGCTCCAGGTCCGAGGGGTACTGGCCCACGGCCTTGGGTCCCATCGCGGCGAGCACCTGTTGCTCCAGCCCGGTCCACGCCCCCTCGGGCGAGACAGGCTCCTGCTTCCCGGTGGAAGCGCGGGGCGTGGACTTGCTCTGGGAGGACGAGGAGGTCTTCTTCTGCGCCATGCTGCACCACGGGGTCGGGTTGAGGCGCACCGCAGGCGGGAGCCCGTGGTGCGCCTCGTGACGAATCCCGTCTAACACTCTTCCGCGAGACACTGCGTCATACACGCCGTATTGGTGCCGCAGCGCTGACGACAGATGCGGTTGCACAGACAGGTCGGGTTGTCTTCACACGCCTGCGCGCTCACGTTCGAGCCCGTATCCGCCGGCTGCTCGCTCACGGGCTCTTGTGACTCCTCGGGCAGCGGTGCGCCACATCCGAACATCAGGCCGAGTGCTGTCACCGCAGCCAGCCACATGCTTGCTCGCTTCATCCTGTTCTCCTGGTGGGACGCGCGGAAGTGCGCACCCGGAGTCTAAAGGCAAGCAGCCCAGGAGCGCGAACGCTGCAGTGTGAGCATCAAATGACAGCCATGCATGCTTTCTGACGCGCCGCCCTATCCTTTGCGATGTTCAGCGCAGGAATCGCGCGAGGACGGAGAAGTCGTCCTGTCCGTGCCCCGCCTTCCGCGCGGTCTGGATGAGTGCATCCATGGCCTCGGGGATGGCGCGGTGGATGTTGCGCTCCTCGCACAGGTGCAACAGGTGTTGGAACGCCACGTTGTGCGTGTCGAGCGTGGCGGGGCTCTCGGCGTCCGCGCCGTACTGCTCCTTCTGGATGCGCTGGAGCAGGTCCGTCATGGAGAACTGAATCATCGGACCGACGGACTCCAGGTGCCGCCCCAGCACGTCGAGCGCAATCCCCTCCGCCCGGCAGATGGCCGCGGCTTGCAGCCCGCTGAACAGCGAACCCCACAGCTGGAACAGGATGGCGCTGTCGAGCGCGGACGCGTGGCCCTCGTCCTCGCTCACGTGCTGCGTGTTTCCACCGAGCGCCGCCAGCACCCCCTGGTGCTGGTCGTACAAGGCCTTCGGCCCCCCATACAGGAGCGTGCAGTGGGGCTGACCGATGAGGTCCGGCGTGGCCATGATGGCACCGTCCAGGTAGTGGATGCCGTGCTGGCGAGCCCATGCCGACTGCTCGCGCGCCAGCTTCGGAGAACCGGACGTGAGCTGCACCAGCGCCTTGCCGCGCAGCTCCCGCGTCACCTCGTCCTGACGCAACAGCGCGTCGCTGGTGTCGTAGTCATTCACGTTCACGATGACGATGCCGGCGACCCGCACCGCGTCCCGCACGGAGTCGGCGATGCGCGCGCCCGCCGTGGCCAACGGCTCGCACCGCGCCCGGGTGCGGTTCCAGACCGTCGTCGTGTACCCGTTCTGGAGGAAGGCCTTGACCAGCGCGGAGCCCATGCGGCCCGCGCCGATGACGCTGATGTGTGGCTTCATGTCGTGTGTCCTTACGAAGTGGGAGTGAGCTCAGAACTGCGACAGGCCGCCGTCGACGGGCAGCTCCGCGCCGGTGGTGAACGTGGCCTCGAGGCCGAGGAACAGCGCCGCGCGAGCCACCTCCTCGGCGTCCGCGATGCGTTTCATGGGCGTCAGGTGCAGGCCCTCCTGCTCGAAGGACTCCACCTCCTGCGGCGTGGCGCCGGTGACGCCCATCGTGGGCGTCCGTGTGAAGCCCGGGCTCACCGCGTTCACCCGGATGCCCCGTGACACCAGCTCCGCGCCGAGCACCCGCACGAACGAGCGGACCGCCGCCTTCGCGCCTGAATAGACGCTCATGCCCGGAGCGCCCGTCTCGTCCGCCACCGACGTGGTGAAGACGAACGCGCCGCCGTCTCGCACCAGGGGCGCCAGCCGCTGCGCCGTGAAGAACGCCCCCTTCGTGTTGACGCCGAAGGTCTCGTCGTACACCGACTCCGTCACCTGCTCGAAGGGCACCAGCTTCGCGTACCCCGCGTTGACGAGGACGAAGTCCACCGCGCCCAGCGTCTCCTTCACGCGCGCGGCCAGGGCGTCGATGTCCCGCAGGCTCGCCGTGTCGGAGCGCACCACGTGGGCTCGCGGCCCCAGCTCCTTGCGCGCCGCCTCCAGTCCCTGCTCGCCACGGCCGGTGAGCAGCACCTCCGCGCCTTCCGCGAGCAGCGCCTTCACCGCGGCGAGCCCGATGCCCGCCGTTCCTCCCGTCACCACCACTTTCTTCCCGGAATACCGTCCCATGTCGCGTCTCCCCAGAGTCCCGCCTGGAAGCACGGCCACGCACCGGCGCGGCGGCTCCATCGAGTGTGGGGAAGGAATACCGACGGCCTCCACGTGGGTCGCGCACGCACGGATGTTTCGGGAGCACGAACGGACGCGGACCCCTATATTCAGACGCCATGAGCGAGCACGCGCGACGACCTCGAGTCAGCCTGGGGGTCGAACTGCGGACGACGCGCGCCGGAGACCGGGTCCACCTGTCGAGCTCGGACCACGTCCTCAACATCCACGCGGGCCAGCCCGTGCGGGTGTCCTGTCTCGCCAGCCAGCACTTCTCGGTGCGCACGCGAGGGGAGCTCTTCCTGTTGCCCGCGGGCCACACCGACACCTGGGTGGAGGACGATGACAGCGTGGGCCTGGACCTGCGTCTGCCTCACTCGCTGCTCCGGATGGCGGCCGAGGACATGGGGCTGGACCCGGACCGCGTGGGCGTCGCGCTGCGGCACCACTTCCGCGACGCGCAGCTCGAACACATCGCCTGGGCCCTGGAGGCCGAGGTCCGCGCGGACTTCCCCAACGGACTGCTCTACCGGGAGAGCCTGGGCCTGGCGCTCGCGGCCCGGCTGCTCGCCCACTACCGCGCGGAGGTCGAGGTGCGCGGAGGCCTGTCCCCGGACCAGCTCCAGCGCGTCACGGACTACGTGGAGACGCACCTGGACGAGGACCTCTCGCTCGCGACGCTTGCCCGCGTGGCGGCCGTCAGCGCGTCGCACTTCAAGACACTCTTCAAGCGCTCCACCGGGCTGCCCGTGCACGAGTTCGTGATTCAGCGCCGCGTGGAGCGGGCCCGCACGCTGCTCCTGCGCGGCGAGCTGCCCACGGGGCAGGTGGCCCTGGAGGCGGGCTTCTCCCACCAGAGCCACATGGCCCGCTGGATGCGTCGCGTGCTGGGTGTGACGCCGGGTGACATCCTCCGCTCGCGCGCCTGACTCCCGCGTTGCCGGTGGCCTGGGAGCGGCGTAGAGCCCATCCCATGGCCGAAGAGACTCCCGATGCCCAGATGCTCGCCATCTTCGAGGCGAATGACTTCCACTACGCCTCCGTCGAGGAGGCCTGGGCGAAGGCCCGGCACCTGTATCCGCTGCTGCCTTCCGTGGTGGACCGCTTCCCCGAGGAGCGCGCCCACCAGGTCTGCTCGGAGTGGTTGAGCCGGGTGGCCGAGCGCATCCAGGACGCGCGGCCGGCGGCGGAGCTGTTCGCCCAGGCCCGCTCGAAGGCTCCCCCACGCCAGGCGCACCTCGTCGCCAGCAAGCTGGGGGACCTGCGCAACGCGTGGGTGCTGGGCAAGAAGCCCGCGGCGGCCGCCTTCGCCGATGGCGCCGGCCACCTCGCCGAGGTGTGGGCGGCCAGGACCTCGGGGGAGGAGGACGGGGAGACCGACGCGTGGAAGCGCTCCCAGGAGGCCTCCACGGCCCTGGTGACGGCCTGGGTGCTGCACCAGGGGCTGGTCGACACGGACAAGGAGGCCCGGGTCCGGGCCCGCGAGGCGCTGACCGACCTGCTGCGTGAGGCCCGGGGCGCGCTGCCCCTCGAAGAAACCTGACATACTCCTGTCACGGGCAGGGTCCATAACTCCCTCATCACCGCGACTCACCGAGGAGAACCTGTCATGAGCCTGACCCCTGCCCAGAAGTCCCCCACCCTGAAGAAGTACGTCGGCGGCTGTCACTGCGGCGCCGTGCGCTTCGAGGCCGAGGTGGACCTCACCGAGGCGATGAATCGCTGCAACTGCACCGTCTGCACGAAGATGGGCGGCACGACGACGCAGGTGGCCCCCAGCTCGTTCCGCGTCCTCCAGGGCGAGGGCGAGACGGGCGAGTACCGCGTGGGCAAGAGCCCCAACTACCGGCGCTTCTGCAAGCACTGCGGCGTCCAGGCCTACGGCGGCGGCTTCGTCGAGGAGATGGGTGGGGACTTCCGCTCCATCAACGTGGGCTGCCTGGATGACGTGGACGTCTCCAAGCTGAAGATTCAGTACTGGGACGGCCGTCACGACAACTGGCAGGCGGGTTCGCGCTCCGAGCCGTGGCCCCTGCGCGCCGCGTGAGGCGGGCCTGCGGTCAGCGGTGGGCCAGCGTGGCCTCCAGGCCGCGCAGCAGGACGTCCAGGCCGTGGCGGAACTCCTCGTCGTGGGTGAGCCGCCGCGCGTCCCCGGCCGTCTGCCTCAGCAGGGGATAGCGGGCGGCGTCCAGCTCCGTGAGCGCGGCGGTGCCCGCTCCGGACAGGGCGCCCAGGTGCGTGAGCTGGACGGAGCCGAAGACGTGGCTCACCAGCGTGCGCAGGGCGATGAGCCGCGCCAGGTCCTCGAAGCCGCCCTCCGTCAGGAGCGCGAGCAGCGCCTCCGCCCACGCCAGCGTGCCCTCGGTGCAGTGGCGCCGGGTGAGCACCAGCGGCGCGACGGAGGGGTGGCGCGCCACCGCCCCGCGCACCTGTCCCAGCAGCGTCTTCACCCGCTCGGTCCAGGGCGTGCCCTCGACTGACTCCGGCAGTCGCACGTCCCGCATCACCGCGTCGACGACCAGCGACTCCAGCGCGTCGCGCCCCTCCACGTAGCGGTACAGGGACATGGTCCCCATGCCGAGCACGCTCGCCACCGAGCGCATGGACAGCGCGGCCAGCCCCTCCCGCTCGATGACGGTGAGGGCGGCGTCGGCGATGCCGGGCAAGGTGAGCGAGCGGGGACGTGGCATGGCGGAGGGGGGCTTGGGCGTACAGCGTACGCTCATGGTGGGGCTGTTACGACTCATCTCGAAGGAGATGGGCGCTCCGGACGGGAGAGGTTGTCCTCCGTGATTCCGGCAGGTTGCCTGCTCCGACAGGCCGTGTGTGCTTTTTCCTCCCACGGCGACACAACCTCAGGTGCCCAGAGTTCGAGAATCTTCACGAACCTGTCACCTCTGGGCCCCCCCCACCATGAAGATTCGCGCCGACCTCCCGAAGCTTCCTGTCACGCGTTCCACGGACATCCGGCCCGCGACGACCCCCGAGGTGAAGAACAAGGCCCTGGGCTTCACGGAGGGCTCCACCTTCGAGGCGTCCACCAGGCCCGCGCCGCCGAAGTCGGCCACGCCGCTGACGGCCCCGACGGTGACGTCCGGCCCGGTGGCCCTGGACAGCGCCGCCAGCAAGGCGGCCATCCAGACGACGATGGACTTCCTGCAGAAGCAGGCGGCGCCCACGGTGTCGCAGCTGCTCGCCGGCAAGCAGGGCGTCAACGCCGCGGACTTCGCGCCGCGCGCGGTGGAGCAGGACGACCTGGGCTTCACGCACGTGCGCATGGACCGCAAGCACGAGGGCGTGCCCGTCTTCGGCGAGCAGGTGGTGGGTCACCTGGACCGCGAGGGCAAGCTGGAGAGCCTCACCGGCGACGTGGGCACCCTCCCCGCGGGCCTGGGCAAGAAGGAGACGAAGCTGTCCGCCGAGGACGCGCTGGCCGTCGCCCAGAAGGAGTTCAACGGCCCCACGGACCGCAAGCCCGTCTCCGAGCGCGTCATCTTCAAGGACGCCAACGGCGAGTACAAGGCCGCGTACCACGTGGAGCTGAGCAACACGACGGACGTGGGCCCGGGCAAGGACCCGCGCCGCATGCAGTACCTGGTCGACGCGAACACCGGCAAGGTGCTGGAGCAGTACAACCAGATGGGCGGCGTGGGCAGCCACGCGCACGGCGCGGACCACGCCGGCCACTCGCACGCGGCGAAGCCGTCGCTGACGGCCGAGACGCCGACGACGGAGGAGCCCGGCACGCCCGCGCCCTCGAGCAAGGCGGACGACACCACCCAGTACAGCGGCAAGGTGGAGATCGGCAGCACGAAGACCGCGGACGGCAAGTACTCGCTCGAGGACAGCTCGCGCGGCGGCGGCGTGGTGACGCGGGATGCGCTCAACCGCGACCCGAACACCGACTCCACCACGCACGCGGCCGTCACCGACGACAACGACATCTGGGGCGAGGGCACCGACTCCGCGCGCAACAAGGACGCGGTGGACGCGCAGTACGGCGCCCAGGCCACGTACGACTTCTACAAGGACGTGCTCGGCCGCGACTCCATCGACGGCAAGGGCGAGAAGCTCATCTCCGACGTGCACGTGGGCAAGGACTTCGCCAACGCCTTCTGGGACGGCGAGAAGATGAACTACGGCGACGGTGACGGCGACCAGTTCGGCTCGCTCACCACGCTGGACATCGCGGGCCACGAAATCACCCACGGCCTCACCGAGCGCACCGCGGGCCTGCAGTACCGCAACGAGTCGGGCGCCCTCAACGAGGCGATGAGCGACATCATGGGCGTGGGCGTGGAGTGGTACGCCAGCCAGCGCAACGACGCGGTGAAGTTCGACTGGACGGTGGGCGAGGACACGTACACGCCCAATAACGGCGACGACACCGACGGCCTGCGCGACCTGAGCAACCCCTCCAGCGACGGCATGTCGCCGGACCACTACTCGAAGCGCTACACCGGCTGGCAGGACAACGGCGGCGTGCACATCAACTCGGGCATCCCGAACAACGCCTTCTACCTGCTGTCGGAGGGTGGCACGAACCGCACCTCCAACGTGGAGGTGAAGGACGGCATCGGCATCGAGAAGGGCCTGAAGATCTACTCGCGCGCGCTGAACTTCTACATGACGCCGACCACCAACTTCGCCCAGGCGAAGGAGGCCACGTACAAGGCGGCGCAGGACCTGTACGGCAAGGACTCCGTCGAGGCCCAGAAGGTGCTGGAGAGCTGGGGCGCGGTGGGCGTGAAGTAGTCGCCGCCGTCTGTTGAATCCCCGCCGCGCTCGAGTCACTGGCTCGCGCGGCGGGGCGCCTCACCCGAGGGCTCACGCGTCGTCGTCCCGCTCCTGCTCCCACCTGGGGAACACGCCGTCGAGCCAGGGCCGCAGCATGACGCCCACGTGCTCCACGGACATCCCGTCACCGGTGCGCCGGAAGATGGCGTAGGGCGCGTAGGCCTCGAGCGGTTCCATGTCCTGGTGGCACCCCTCGCGGGTGAACGCGGCGAAGAGGGGGATGGCGTCCCCGTTGTCGTGCCATGCAGACCGGTTCATCTTCCACTGCGCCTCGAAGACCGCCCGCCAGGTCGTCGTCGGATGGTTGATGGGGTCATCGTCCTCCGCGCGGGAGACGGCCGCGAGGTCGGGGGTCTCCAGCTCGGAGTAGGTGAGCTCCCGGTGCACGGCGTCGCGGGCGTCGTCGTCCCAGTACTGGGCGACCAGGAACGTCGCGGAGCGCAGCGCGGGGAAGCGCGCGAACATGTCGCGCACCTGGGGCTCGATGTGCTCCTTCAGGACCTGCTCGCGCATCGCGGCCGTCTGGCTGGGGGTGTACTTGGTGGGGGCGCTCATGATGGACCTCGCAGCAGCGCGAGCTGCTCGCGGCGCTCGTCGGGGGTGAGTCGGTGCAGGTAGCACTCGAAGATGACGGGCAGGCCGGAGCGCATGCGCTCACGGGCCCAGCCCAGTCCGAAGGTGTCCGCGGTCAGCGGCTCGTGCGCGTCCCGGTCCCCGGGGTTGGCGGAGACGTGCACCTCGTCGATGTGGGGATGGTCCCAGAGCCGGTGCAGGACGGCGTCGGAGAGCCGGCCCGCGGTGCGCTGGATGTGCAGGTGCGAGACGTCCACCGCCAGCCGCAGCCCCAGGTCCATGGCCCACTGGAGCGCGTCGCCCGTGCCCAAGGCATGGCCGGGGTACATCGTCTCGAGCGTCAGGTGCGCGTAGTCACCGGCCTCGGCGCGCTTTCGCCAGTGCGCGCTCGCGGCGTCCACGTCGCGGGGCGGGTGCACGGAGTCCGAGCGCACCATGCACCTGGCGGTGTCGGACCAGACGCGTGAGCGCAGCGCCCGCGCGTCGAAGCCGTGGTGCGTGCGCGTGGGGACGCCCTGGCGCGCGAGGGACTCCAGGAAGCCCTCGGTGGGGGCGTTGCCGGGCGTGAGCTGGAGCCCGTCCACGCCGGGCAGCGAGAGCAGCTCCTCGGCGGCGGCTTGCATGGGACGACCTTGGAGGCAGCTCAGGGCGAGGAGGAGCATCGGCGTTGGGAGGATGGCACATGGCCCCCACGGCAGACGAGCCGCGCGCCTGACAACCGGGGGCTCCCGGGTGGAACGGACGGCTGCCCGCAGGCTCGCCCCGCTCCGGGGAACGAGGCTCCCACCCAGGGACAACACCATCTCGTCTTCCAGAGAGCCTTCACGCCCAGGAGAGCACATGCCCCTGCATGGAAAAGACGAAGTCCGGGACCGCCTCAACGATGACGTCTACGCCTCGCCGGACCTGTCCGTGCCGATGCCGAAGTACCGCATCCCCGACGAGGAGCACAGCCCGGACCACGCCTACGCCGTGGTGCATGACGAGCTGCTCCTGGACGGCAACTCACGGCAGAACCTGGCCACCTTCTGTCAGACCTGGTCCGAGCCCCAGGTGCACAAGCTGATGGACGAGTGCCTCGACAAGAACATGATCGACAAGGACGAGTATCCGCAGACCGCCGAAATCGAGACGCGCTGCGTGAACATGCTCGCCGACCTCTGGCACGCGCCCCACGCGTCCAGCGCCATGGGCTGCTCCACCACGGGCTCCAGCGAGGCGGCCATGCTGGGGGGCCTGGCGCTCAAGTGGCGCTGGCGCAAGCGGCGCGAGGCGGAAGGCAAGTCCACCGAGAAGCCGAACCTCATCTGCGGCCCGGTGCAGATCTGCTGGCACAAGTTCGCGCGCTACTTCGACGTGGAGCTGCGCCAGGTGCCGCTCGCGCCCGGGCGCATGGTGATGACGCCCGAGGAGGTGCTCAAGCACTGTGACGAGAACACCATCGGCGTCGTGCCCACGCTGGGCATCACCTTCAACCTGCTCTACGAGCCGGTGGCGGACATCGCCGCGGCGCTGGACGCGTTCGAGGTGCGCACGGGGCTGGACATCCCCATCCACGTGGACGCGGCCAGCGGCGGCTTCCTCGCGCCCTTCATCCACCCGGACGTCGTCTGGGACTTCAAGCTGCCGCGCGTGAAGTCCATCAACGCCTCCGGCCACAAGTTCGGCCTCACGCCGCTGGGCTGCGGCTGGGTGGTGTGGCGCGACAAGGAGGACCTGCCCGAGGAGCTCATCTTCCGCGTGGACTACCTGGGCGGCGACATGCCGACCTTCGCGCTGAACTTCTCGCGGCCGGGCGGCCAGATCGTCATCCAGTACTACAACTTCCTGCGGCTCGGACGGGAGGGCTACCGGCGCTTGCAGCAGGCGTGCTCGGACACCGCGAACTTCATCGCGAAGGCCATCGAGCAGATCGGCCTGTTCGACATCGTCTACGACGGCCGGGGCGGTGTGCCGGGCGTGTGCTGGAAGTTGAAGGAGGGGACGGACCCGGGGTTCACCCTCTACGATTTGGCGGACCGCCTGCGTGAGCGGGGCTGGTTGGTGCCCGCCTATCCGATGCCCGCGGACATCCAGGACCTGGTGGTGCAGCGGGTGCTGGTGCGCCACGGGGTGAGCCGCGATCTGGCGACGCTGCTGGTGACGGACCTGCTCGCGTGCATCGAGCACTTCCGCCGCCACCCGGTCAGCGCGCCGATGACGCGGGAAGAGGCCTCCGGCTACCACCATTGAGGTGGAGCTGTCGGGGAGAGTGCGGGAGCGCGTCAGGTGCGGACGCGCTCCCGTTTTTTCCGCGTCAGCGCTCGTCGTTCCGCTCGATGAAGTCCACCAGGCTGTCCACGTAGCGCGAGTCGATGAGCGTCGTCAGGTGCGTGCGGCCGGGGACGATGACGTTCTCGAACTCCGCGAGCTCGCGCTCCAGGCGCACCGTCTTGGAGTAGGGCGCGTCGAACTCACCGTTCACTGCCTGCACCGGCACGCGCAGGGACGGCAGGTCGATGGACGGCGGCCACCACGCGGACCACGCCTCGGTGATGGCGGCGACGAAGCGCGGGTCCGGGGGCGGCTCGTTGGCGATTTCGTCGAGGATGCGCTGCTCGTCGGGGTCCGTGCCCTTCGGGTCCTTGGCCTCCGCCTCCGCGCGGATGACCGGGTCCAGCTCCTCCACGCCCGCGCCGCCCAGGTGCGCGCTGATGACCCGCTCGGGGGCACGTGTCATCAACACGCGCGTCATCGCCGCGCCCATGGAGTAGCCCACGATGTGGGCCCGCTCGATGCCGAGCGTGTCCATCAGCTCGAGGACGTCCAGCACCATGGGCTCGCCGTAGGACGAAGCGGTGTAGGGGACGTCGCTCTGCCCGTGGCCTCGCTGGTCCAGGATGATGAGCCGGTGGCCCTGCTTCGCCAGCGCTCCGGCGATGCCCGGGGCCACCCAGGACGGCTTCGCGCTGCCCAGGAGGCCGTGGAGCATCACCACGGGAGCGCCGCGCCCCTCGAACTCCAGATAGTGCATCTTCAGGCCGTCCCGGTTGGTGAACCAGCGGTCCTGCGGCTCCGCGGCGGGCTCGGGGTCATCCGAGCAGCCCACCAGCGCGAGCAGGGCGAGGGGCAGCAGGGCTACGTACGACTTCAGCATGCGGTGTGTCTCCCGGAGAAACGCGGCCAGAAATGCCGTGGTCTCCGGGAAACACCGCGCAGCTGTTCTTCTGTTACTGCTGTTTCAGCGAAACGCGATGGGCTCGAACTGCTTCCCGTCGCGTGAGGACGTCAGGTGGTGGGGGAACACGGTCCACAGCCTGTCTCCGGCGACCACGAGCCGGGCGACGCCGGGAGCGGGGGAGGGCAGCTTGACGGTGACGGCCCGGTCCTTCTCCAGCCGGAGCACCTGCTCCCCGACGCTGACGAACAGGCGGTTCTTGAAGAAGTCGATGGAGTGGATGCCGTCCTTGGGCAGGGCGAGCTTCTGGGCCTTGCCCTTCCGGGGCAGGTACCAGGCGTGCTCGTCGGTGTGCAGGTAGACGCCCTGCTCGGGGGCGGCGCACAGGGCTCGGACGGGGGCGCGGGTGGGCTGGCGCCGGGCCAGCGTTCCGTCCTCGAGCACGAACACGCCATCGTCGCCGAAGGCGTAGAGCGTGCCCTCGTGGGAGAAGAGGCGGTGGAGGCCGGACTGCTCGTCGCCGAGCAGCTCGAGGCTCAGGTTCTTGCCCTCGGGCACCAGCCGTCCCAGGCCGTTCGCCTCGCAGAGTCCGTAGAGGACGCCGTCGTGGACCACGGCGTCCACGAGGTTGAGGCCTCCGGGGCCGCTGACCTCCTTCACCTTCCAGCCCTTGCCGCCGCCGTCGAAGGCGAGCGCGGAGACACCGAAGGCGGACAGGCCCCAGGGGGCGCCGAGGTCGCGCAGGATGGGCGCCACGTAGCCATGGGGCAGGGCCTTGGGCAGCTTCGTGCGAGTCCACGTCTTGCCGTCGTGGATGAGCAGGCGGTTGAAGTCGACGTCGTAGGAGAGCCCGTTCGACTCGAGCTCGTCCTCGTCGATGTCCATGTGGATCTGCTCCAGCCAGACGCGGTCGTCCCATGGCTGGTTCCATGGGATGCCCTTGTCGAAGTCCCACAGGTCGTCGCCGGCGGTGTAGCCGTGGTCGGAGTCCGGGTGGGGCGTGCCCGCGAGCACCATCACCGTCCCGTCCGAGGTGACGTGCACGTCGGCGAACACCTGGGCCGTCGTGTACACGTCCGGCGCGGGCTGCTTCGCGGCTGGGGCCCGCTTCGCCGCGGAGGGCTTCTTCGGGGCTGAGACCTCCCTTGCGTTCTTCGCGGCCTTGGACTTCTTCGCGGTGGGCGCCTTGCCCTCGGCGTCCGGCTTCGCGCCCGACAGCGCCTCCAGCTCCCGCACCAGCGCCTTGTCCCCGAGCTTCTTCGCGCGCTCCAGGAGCGACTTGCCACCGACCTTGAACTCCAGCTTGGCGCCGAGCGCGCGGAGCGCGAGCAGTCGACCCACCCGGCACGGCGTGGTGACGGGGCCCTTCAGCTCCGCGGAGACATCCCAGTCGCCGACGTGCCGCATCCCCTGCACGAGGTCCTTCGCGCGCTGGCCCTTGGCCACCTGGGGCTTCCTCGCACGGAGCCACTCGAGGAACCCCTCGTCCGCGAAGGCGCCCTCCATCCCCCGGAACGCGGAGGCGTGGTCATCCGGATGGAAGGGCGAGGGGCGCGGATTCTCGGCCACCCAGTCGAGCAGCTCCTGATACGCATCGGGCCTGCCCTTGCGCGCGCGGTGGATGGCCTTCCACGCCATCACGCCCCGCTCGGCCCGCCGTTGCTCGGGGCGGTCCGCGGCCAGCGACTGGCTCTCCGCCAACAACTCCTCGGCCTGCTTCAGCCGCGCGGGCGTCGGGTCCGTGCGCAGGATGTTCTCCGCGTGCTGCGCGAGCGCGAGCGCGCGGGCCCGGTGCGCCACCGTGTCGCCACCATCCGCCTTCACCTTCTTCGTCAGCTCGAGGATGCGCCCCCGCACCGCGCGCTGCGGCTCCTGGAACTGGCCCTGCCACTGCCCGGGTGAATGGTCCCGGTCGCGCTCGTAGGCCCAGTTCAGCGCGTGCAGGGCCTCCAGGTGGTCCGGCTGGGCGGTGAGGACCTCCTGGAGCAGCGCCTTGGCCGTGCCGAAGCTCCGGGGATACTGGTCGAGCAACTTGTCGGCGCGGGCGAACAGCGAGTCGACGTCGGAGGCGCGAAGCTTGGGCATGGGGGCGTGCATAGCACTCTCCCCGGCATGCCCGAGCTCCTCAGTGCGGCGCGGCGGCGCTGTCGCTGGCGATGGGCGCGTTCGCGTCCCGGCTCACGCGGGGGAAGAACAACCCCGACACGAAGGCCGCCACCGAGAAGGCGCAGATGAGCCAGAAGTTGATGTTCAACCCCGTGGTGAGCGCCCCGCTCAGCGACTTCAACATCGCCTCCGGGATGGCCGCGTGCCCCCGCTCCGGACCGAGCAGCGCGTTGGCGGCCGACAGCGGCACCGTCGGGTCCTTCATCAGCTGCGACACCATCACGCCGCCCATCAACCCCACGCCCAGCACGCCCCCGATGGTGCGGAAGAACATGTTGCTCGCCGTGGCCACGCCCCGCAGCTCCCAGCCCACGCTCGTCTGCACCGCGATGAGCAGCGCGGTGGACGCGAAGCCCAACCCCACGCCGAACAGCGCCATGGCCCCCTGCAGCGCCCACAGCGGCGCGTTCTGGCCGAGCAGCAGCGCCATCAACACCGTGCCCACCATCGTCAGCCCCAGGCCGCCGACGATGAGCGGCCGGAACCCCGTGCGCAAGAGCAGCTTGCCCGCGAACAACGAGGCCAGCGGCCAGCCGACAATCATCGGCGTGATCATCCCGCCCGCCACCGTGGGCGTGCTGCCCAGCACCGCCTGCACATACAGCGGCACGTACGTGGTGGCGCCGAACATCGCCGCGGAGAACAACGCCCCGGCCACGGAAGAGATGGCGATGGCGGGCGACTGGAAGATGCTCATCGGGATGACCGGCGCGGGCGCCCGGCGCTCCACCGCGACGAAGGCCCACAAGAGCCCCAGCGCCACCGGCAGCGCCCACAGGTTCATCCCCACGCCCTGCACCCCGACGAGCAGCGCCACCACGCCCGCGCACAACAGCGCCGCGCCCGCGTAGTCCAGCTGCTGCGGCTTGCGCTCCACCTGCTCGTGGAAGAACGCCACCACCAGCGCGAACGTCAGCACGCCCACCGGCACGTTGATGAAGAAGATCCAATGCCAGCTCAGGTACTTCACGATGAGCCCGCCCGTGACGGGCCCCACCAGTCCCGCCACCCCCCACACCGCGCTGAAGGCGCCCTGCACCCGCGCGCGCTCCCGCATCGTGTACAAATCCCCGACGATGGTGAGCGCCACCGGCTGGATGGCGCCCGCCCCCAGGCCCTGCAACGTCCGGAACGCGATGAGCACCCCCATCGACGTCGCCAGCCCGCTGGCGACAGAGCCCACCAGGAACAGGCCGATTCCGAACAGCAGCACCGGCTTGCGACCGTACAGGTCCGCCAGCTTCCCGTAGATGGGGACGGTGATGGTGGAGGCCAGCATGTACGCGGTGAAGACCCACGCGTAGCTCTGGATGCCACCCAGCTCGCCCACCACCGTGGGCATGGCGGTGGAGACGACGGTGACCTCCAGCGCCGCCATGAAGAGGCTCGTCGCGAGCGCCAGGGTCGTCAGGGGACGGTGAGTCTTTCGCATGATGTCGGGCGGGGTGGGGCCGCCCACTTCTAATGGCCACCTCCCGAAGGCGCCAGCGTCAATCTTTTCGCGCACTTGGGAAATCATGGAAAAGCCTGGAGAGCGTGTCGATCCGAGCCTTGCTCGTTCGTCGCGCAAGATGAGTGGCGAGCGGCGCGCTCGGTCCAGGGCCCGGGGGGGCCGTCAGGAGAGGTCGGACCGAGCGCGCTCCACTCCTTCGAGGAGCTTTATGAAGAAGACACCCGGAGTCCTGTTGGCGGTCATCGTCCTGGGCTTGTTCGTGGTCATCAGTCACAGGCCGGACACCTTCCGCGTCGAGCGCACGGCCTTCATCCAGGCTCCCGCCGAGGTCGTCTTCACGCTGGTCAACGACTTCCGGTACTGGGAGCAGTGGTCGCCCTGGTGGAAGCTGGAGCCCACGCAGCAGGTGTCCCTGACGGGCGCGCCCTGGGGCGTGGGGGCCGTCTACGAGTGGCGGGGCCAGCGCACCGGCTCCGGGCGGATGGAAATCGTGGAGAGCCGCCCGTGCGAGTACGTCCGCCTCCGGCTCGACTTCCTGGAGCCCATGCGCGCCACCAACACCACCGAGTACGTGCTGACGCCCGCGCCCGGCGGGGTGGCGCTCACCTGGGTGATGGCCGGGGAGAACACCTTCGCCGGCAAGGCGCTCCAGCTCTTCTCCAGCATGGACGAGGTGATGGGGCGTGACTTCGAGCGGGGCCTGGCCGACATCAAGCGCGTGGCCGAGTCCTTCCGGGGCGCCGCGCGGCCCTCCGTGGGCGACGCGGGCTTCCGCGGCGACAGCGACTCGCGAGCCGCGGCCCTCGAGGTCGTCGTCACCCGGCAGCACCAGAACCACGAATAACGTGTATTTGTTATCAGGAGGAGCCGGCTCCGACGGCAGCGCGGCGCTGTGACACATGGGACACGCAACCTTGGGGGCTCCTGGCCGATACTGATTCTGGATTTCTCCAGACAACGGCCGAGACATGTCACCCCGGATTCCCCCACCGAGCCGTCCCGCCACCTCCTCCACGTCCTCGCAGGCCCGCTCCTCGGAGTCCGAGGCCCAGCCGGCCCCCTCCTCGCCCCGCCCTGGCAGCGCGGGGGCACGCGGACCCGCGGTGAAGGACTTCTTCGACGATGTCCGCCAGACGCGCAACGCGGAGGCGAAGCGCGCGCCCGCCCAGGCCTCACAGGCGGACCACGGGCCGGTGGCCCGGGCCTTCGCGCGCAAGGACGGCAGCCTGCTGGCGACGCCGCTGGTCCCCAGCGCGGCGACGGTGCCCACCCAGGCCTCCAGCCGTCCGGGCATGGGCGCCATCCCCTACGACGGCGGCACGACGTTCCGCGTGTGGGCCCCCAACGCGCAGCGGGTGCAGGTGGCCGGTGACTTCAGCAACTGGCAGTCGGTGGAGCTGCAGCGCGAGCCCAGCGGCAACTTCTCGCTGGACGTGCCCGGCGCGAAGGCGGGCGACCAGTACCAGTACGTGGTGCAGGGCAAGTACGGCGACTGGCGCTGGAAGGGAGACCCGCGCGCCAACGACGTGACGAACTCCACGGGCAACTCCATCGTCGTGGACCACAAGTCCTACGAGTGGAAGCACGACTGGGAGTTCAAGATGCCGCCCTGGAACGAGGCGGTCATCTACGAGATGCACGTGGGCACGTTCAACGACGAGCCCGGGTGGGGCCCCGGCAACTGGCAGAGCGCCATCGACAAGCTGGACCACCTGAAGGATTTGGGCATCAACGTGGTGGAGCTGATGCCCTCGGCCGAGTTCGCCGCGGACTTCTCCTGGGGCTACAACCCGGCCTTCCCCAACGCGCCGGAGAGCGCGTACGGCACGCCGGATGACTTGAAGCGCTTCGTCGACGAGGCGCACAAGCGCGGCATCGGCGTGGTGATGGACGTCGTCTACAACCACCTGGGGCCCAGTGATTTGCCCCACTGGGACTTCGACGGCGAGACGTACGGCAAGGGCGGCAGCTACTTCTACACGGACTGGCGCGCCAAGACGCCGTGGGGCGACACGCGCCCGGACTACGGCCGCCACGAGGTGCGCGACTACCTGCGCGACAACGCGATGATGTGGCTGCGCGACTACCACATGGACGGGTTGCGCCTGGACGCCACCAAGGAGATCCGTCAGGCCAGCGGCGCGAACAACCCCGAGGGCTGGCAGCTCCTGCGCGACATCAACGAGGCCGTCAACCGCGAGTTCCCGCAGAAGATCATCATCGCGGAGGACCTGGGCAACGAGGCGGGCCTCACGCACCCGGACGGCGCCAACTTCGACACGCAGTGGGACTCCAACTTCGTGCACCCCATCCGCTCGGCGCTGACGGCGCCCTCCGACGCGGCCCGGGACATGAACGCCGTCGCCGACGCCATCCGCTTCAAGTACAACGGCAGCGCCAACCAGCGCGTCATCTACACCGAGAGCCACGACGAGGTGGCCAACGGCAAGCAGCGGCTGCCCAGCGAGGTGGGCGGCTGGGACGCGGGCGGCTACCACGCCAAGAAGCGCTCCATCCTCGGCGCCGCGCTCACCATGACGAGCCCCGGCATCCCGATGATCTTCCAGGGCCAGGAGTTCCTCGAGGACGGCCACTTCCAGGATGGAGACCCGCTCGACTGGAAGAAGAAGGAGACGTACGCCGGCATCAACCAGGCGTACACGGACCTCATCAAGCTGCGCCGCAACTGGAACGACAACACGGCGGGCCTGCGCGGTGAGAACGTCAACGTCCACCACGTGAACAACGACGACAAGGTCGTCGCCTTCCACCGCTGGGACAAGGGCGGCGCGGGCGACGACACCATCGTCATCGTGAACTTCGGCGGGAAGCAGCTGTCCAACTACGAGCTGGGCCTGCCCTCCGACGGCACGTGGAAGGTGCGCTACAACAGCGACTGGCAGGGCTACTCCGACAACTTCGGCAACGCGCAGAGCTTCGATGTCGGCGGACGCTGGAGCGGCAAGGACGGCCTGCCCGCCAGCGGCAGCCTCAACAACCTGGGGCCCTACAGCGTCGTCATCCTGTCGAAGGACAAGTAGGCCACGCACCCGGTGGGGACGGACCCGGGCCCCTGTCGCTTGAAGGACAGGGGCTCGCCCCCCGTGGACAATGTCGTGTGCGGCGGCCATCCGGCACAACGGCCGGCATGGCCAGAAACGCGATGGTGGTGGTGGCGCGCCCGGAGTGGGTTCCCGGCGGCAGTCCCTGGTGGTCGACCTTCAAGGTGACGTTGCTCAACCTGTCGGACGAGGCGGTGGTCAACCCCTCCATCGGCTTCCGGGTGGCGCCCGACCAGGTGGTCCACAACAACTACGGCCTCTTGTGGCAGCGCCACGGTGACACGCTGATGGGCACGCTGGTGGCCGAGCGCCAGACGATTGCCCCACGCGCGACCCAGGAGTTCCGCCTGTCCGTCCGGACGGAGGGCGCGCACAAGGGGCCGCTGCCCTCCTGCTTCACAGTGGACGGCCAGCCCGCGGACCCGCCGCGGGATGTGGAGCCGCCCTCGTCTCCCCGGCGCGTGCGCGCCCTGCTCGTGGGCTCGCGGCTGCTCACGCTGGGGTGGGATGCGTCCACCGACAACGTGGCCGTCGCGGGCTACCAGGTGACGTACTCGAGCATGGACCGCGAAGAGGCGCGGACGCTCACCTGCGCGCGGCCCTGCATCACCCTCACCGGCCTGACGCCTCGCACCGAGTACCTGGTGTCGGTGGCGGCGTATGACTTGTCCGACAACCTGTCGAAGCTCACGCCCCCGGTGATGGTGCGCACGGCGGCGCCCTTGCCGGACGCGGGGGACTGGGACGTGCCCCGGGCGCCGTTCCTGGACCTCGCGTCCGCGTCCCGGCCCGTCGTGGCGGAGCTTGCGCGGGCGTGCGGGCTGGATGGCGTCATGCTCGGCGGTCTGGGCGTGCGGGCCGGCGGCGCGCGGAAGCTGGCGTGGGGCGGACACCTCCGGCTGGTGGACGCGGTGGATGGGCGCTCGCACGAGGCGGAGGCCTCGGTCTCCGACTACGGCAAGGAGGACCTGGCGGCGTTCCGACACAGCGGGGGCAGGGTGGTGCTGTCCTTCGGCGGCGCCGGGCTCATGCCGCTCGAGGTGGAGGAGACGGACGTGGCCCGCGTCGTCGCCACCTACGCGGCCATCCTCCGCAACTACGAGGTCCGCCACCTCGACTTCGCCTTCGACAGCGCGTTCCTCCATGACGACGCGGGCCTGGAGCGCCACGTCGCGGCCATGTCCCAGCTGCGCCTGGTGTGCCCGTCGCTGAAGCTGTCGTACTCGCTGCCGGCGGATGGCGCGCCGGGGGCGCTCGCGGGCTTCAACGACGCGGGAGTGCGCCTGCTGCAGCGGCTGTCCTCCGCGGGAATCGAGCCGTCGCTCGTCAACGGCCTCCTGCTGGAGCTCGGACCGACGGCGCCCGTGGACACCTTCGAGTGCTGTGTCCAGGCGCTCCACGGCATGCACGCGCACCTGTCCGCCGCCTTCCCGCGCTGGGACTCGGACCAGGTCTGGCGACGGCTGGGCGCGAGCCCCCTGTTCGGCGCACACCCCAACGGCCGCGACTTCACCCTGGAGCATCAGCGCAGGCTGGTGGCGCTCGCCCAGAAGCTGCGCCTGGGGTGTCTCTCCGGCCGCGCGGGCCTCCGGGACACGGGCCTGTCCTTCTCGCGGTGCATCGCCACCTACCTGCCCGGCGCGTCCACGACACAGGCGCTCATGTCGTAAGCATCTCCCGAAGTACGACGCGCGTCGTTGACAACGTACGATTCGAATCGTACTTTGACGACATGACGACGGAAGCGATTCCCACGGAAGTGGAGCTCGCCATCCTGGGCGTGCTCTGGAAGCGCGGTCCGTGCACCGTGCGGGACGTGCACGAGGCCCTGGGGCGGGAGGACGGCAAGAGCGCCGGTTACACCACCACGCTCAAGCAGCTGCAGGTGATGGCGGCCAAGGGGCTGGTGAGCCGTGACGAGCGCTCGCGCAGCCACGTGTACGCGGCGAGCCTCGGTGAGGCGCGCACCAAGCGCCAGCTGGTGAAGGACCTGCTGGAGCGTGTCTTCGGGGGCTCCTCGGGCGCGCTCGCGGTGCAGGCGCTGTCGCTCAAGCCCGCGTCGAAGGAAGAGCTCGAGGACCTGCGCCAGCTGCTGGGCGAGGGCAAGGGGAGCAAGCGATGAGCCCGACCTGGCTGATGGAGGGTGCCCGGGCGCTCACGGTGTGGCTGGCCCAGGGCGTGTGGCAGGCGAGCCTCGTCGCGCTGGTCGCGGCGGCGGCGCTGTGGCGCTTGCGCGAGCGCTCGGCGCGGGCCCGGTACGCGGTGGGATGTCTGGCGTTGGCGGCCCTGGTGCTCGCGCCGGTGGTCTCGCGGGTGCGGTCGTCTCCGGGGGCCGCGCGGCAAGAGGCGGCTTCGCGCGCCGACGCCCTGTCACCGTCCGGGTCCGAGGCGTCACGGCCGGAGGCGCCGCCCGCGAGTGCGCGCGTCTTCGTTCCCCAGGAAGTGGCGTCCGGTGACGTCCGGGCACAGTGGCCCCTCGTGCTCGGCGGGCTCTGGCTGTTGGGCGCGTGCGTGGGGCTGGCGCGGCTGCTCGTGGGGGGGTGGCGCACGTCGCGGCGACTGGTGCGGCCGGCGACGCCCGTGTCCTCGGCGCTGAGCCAGACGGTGTCGGACGTCTCGGAGCGCCTGGGACTGTGGCGTCCGGTGCGCACGCTCGAGTCCCCGCTCGCGCCGTCTCCGTTGGTGCTGGGCGTGGTGCGCCCGGTGCTGGTGTTGCCCCAAGGCGTGGAGGCGCGCCTGTCGCCCGCGCAGCTCGAGTCGGTGCTGGCGCACGAGCTGGCCCACGTGCGTCGCCACGACACCGCCGTCAACTTCCTGCAGTGCCTGGTGGAGACGCTGTTCTTCTTCCATCCGGCGGCGCGGTGGTTGTCCGCGCAGGTGCGGCTGGAGCGTGAGCACTGCTGTGACGACGTGGCGGTGGGCTTCTGCGGCAACGTGCGGCTGTACTCGGGCGCGCTGCTGGGGCTCGAGGAGCTGCGGCAGTCGGGGCCGGCGCTGGCGCTCGGCGCGGGCAGCCATCCGCTCGCGGCGCGGGTGCGGCGACTGCTGGGGCGCACGCCCGTGGAGTCACCTCGGGGGAGGGGATGGGCCCGGCGCGTGGGCAGCGCCCTGGGGGTCCTGGCCGTCTCCTGCGGTGCCTGGGCGTGGGAGGCACCGGCGAGCGCGCCCCGTGACGGCAAGGGCATGCTCGCGGCGGGGACGTGCTCGCGCCCCGTGTATCCGAAGGACTTCACCGCCATCGCCACCCACGTGAATGCGGACCGCACGCTGCGCCACCGGCTGTTCGTCTCGCGCTGCGGTCGCATCCGGCTGGAGGACGCCACGGGCGCGTCCGTGTACACGCTCCTCTTCGACGTCGGCACGGGTGAGAGCGCGATGCTCGATGCCCGCGAGCGCACCTACGAGACGCACTGGGGCGAGACGGAGCTGGGGCTCCCGCTGCACCTGCCCGGGGGCTGCTCGTCGCGGGGGGCGGGCTGTGAGCGCCAGGCGGAGGAGACGGTGATGGGGCGCCGCGCCCAGCGCTGGCACCGCGTGCACTCCGCCCATGACACCGTCACGCGGTGGATGGACCTGGAGCTGGACTATCCCATCCGCGAGGTGTCCGAGCTGTTCGGCACCCTGACGCTCTCCGACATCCGGCTGGTGGAGCACGGCGCCACGCTCTTCACCCTCCCGAGCGACTACCGGGCGGCGACGGCGCCGTAGCACCCGCCTCAGGGCGTGGGCTTCGCGGTGGGGCCCACCTTGGCGAGCAGCGCCTCGCGCGGAATCCTCAGCGTGAAGGTGGAGCCGCGCCCCAGCTCGCTCTCCACGTCGATGGTGCCCGCGTGCGCCTCGACGATCTGGTGGGTGATGAAGAGCCCCAGGCCCATGCCGCCGTAGTTGCGCTCGGACACCGCGCGCACGAAGCGCTCGAAGATGCGGTGCTGCTGGGTGGGCGCGATGCCGATGCCCTCGTCCTTCACGACGATGACGGCCTGGGTGTCCGCCACCCTCGCGCTCAGGTGGATGGGCTTGCCCGCGCCGTACTTGATGGCGTTGGTGACCAGGTTCGTCACGGCCTGCTCCAGCCGTCGCCGGTCCCACGTCCCCTCGATGGGCTCGGGGGCGTCCACGTCCAGGCGGCAGCCCGCGACGTGCGCCTGGGGCCCGTAGCGACTGGCGATGTCCCGCAGGAGCGCGGACAGGTCCATGCGCTCGGGCTCCACCGTGAGCCGGCCCACGTTGATGCGCGAGACGTCCAGCAGGTCATCGATGAGGTCCGCCAGCTTGCGCACCTGCCCGCTCGCCGACGCCAGCTCCCGCGACAGCCGCCCCTCCGCCAGGAGCGCCTGGGGGTGGGTCTCCGCGATGCGCTTCATGGCGGTGAGCTTCAACTGCAGCGGCGTCAGCGGCGTCTTCAACTCATGCGAGGCCACGGAGAGGAACTCGTCGCGCGCCCGCAGGGCCTCGCGCAGCCGCTCCAGCTCCCGCGTCTCCTCGGCGTGCTTGCGCTGGGTGAAGTCCCGCGTCACCTTGCCGAAGCCCCGCAGCTCCCCGCTCTCGTCGAACAGGGCGGTGATGACCACGTTGGCCCAGAACCGGGTGCCGTCCTTGCGCACGCGCCAGCCCTCGTCCTCGAAGCGGCCCAGCCGGATGGCGGACTCCAGCTCCCAGGCGGGCTTGCCCCAGGCGATGTCCTCGGGAGGATAGAAGCGGCTGAAGTGCTGCCCCAGGATCTCGTCCGCCCGGTAGCCCTTGATGCGCTCGGCGCCCAGGTTCCAGCTCGCGATGTGGCCCTCCACATCCAGCGTCAGGATGGCGTAGTCGGACACGCTCGCGATGAGCAGACGGAGCTGGTCCTCCGTATCCCGCCCGGAGCGGTCGCTCCGTGAGTAGGTGATGACCCCGTCGCTCGAGTTCAGAAGGTGGTCGTGGTTGTCGCCCAAGGTGCCCTCTTCCAGCCGCCTAGGAGAACACGTCAGTGTCGTCGCGCAAGCGTCCGTCCCATCCTTTCGTCCAATAGACGAAGGCGTCCCCCTCCTACCAGGGCGGTGGATGGACCGGAGGGCCCCCCGCCCGTCCCGTGCGAGCAGGCGAGGGGGCACCCGGAGCGAAGCGACCTCTCAGGCCGAGGCGTCCTCGCCGAAGGCGCGCTCGACCAGGGCCTTGAGGGGCGCGTGGGCGGGCAGCGTCCCGAAGCAGGCGCCGTGCGCGCCACCCAGCCGCGTCTCGCAGAACGTGTCGGCGACCTGGCTGTTGCCGGCGCGCAGCAGCAGCGAGGCCTGGAGCGCCAGGGCCAGCCGCTCGACGACGAAGCGCGAGCGCCCCTCCAGCGTGGCCGTGTCCGCGAAGTTCTTGGAGATGCGGGCCAGCTCCGCGTCGAACGCCGGGTGGCCTCCCTGCGCCGTCATCAGCTCCTGGAACAGGGCCTCGCGGCTGGCGGGCTCCCGGGTGGCCGCGCGCAGCACGTCCAGGCACTGGATGTTGCCGCTGCCCTCCCAGATGGAGTTGAGCGGCGCCTGACGGTAGAGCCGGGGCAGGTTGGACTCCTCGACGTAGCCGGCGCCGCCCAGGCACTCCTGCGCCTCGTTGACGAAGACGGGCGCGCGCTTGCACACCCAGTACTTGCCCACGGCCGTCGCCATGCGGGCGAACGCCGCCTCGCGCTCGTCGCGGGGCCCTGAGTCCACGGCCCGGGCCACGCGCGCGGTCAGCACGGTGTGCGCCTCCGACTCCAGCGCCAGGTCCGCCAGCACGTTGAGCATCAGCGGCTGGTCGATGAGCCTGCGGCCGAACGCCTTGCGGTGGCGCGTGTGGTGGATGGCCTGCACCAGCGCCTGTCGCATCAGGCTGCTGGAGCCAATCATGCAGTCCTGCCGGGTGAGGGCCACCATCTCCAGGATGGTCGCCACGCCGCGGCCCTCCTCGCCCACCATCCAGGCCACCGCGCCCTGGAACTCCACCTCCGAGCTGGCGTTGCTCCAGTCGCCCAGCTTGTCCTTGAGCCGCTGGACGCGGATGGCGTTGCGCTCCCCTTCGGGCGTGAAGCGCGGCAAGAGGAAGCACGACAGGCCGCCCTCGGCCTGGGCGAGCACGAAGAAGGCGTCGCTCATGGGCGCGGAGAAGAAGAACTTGTGCCCCACCAGCGAGTACGGATTGCCGGGCCCCTTCTCCCCCAGCCGGTGGGCGCGCGTGGTGTTGCTGCGCACGTCGGAGCCGCCCTGCTTCTCCGTCATGCCCATGCCGATGGTGACGCCCGTCTTCTTCTCCGAGGGGATGAAGCGCGAGTCGTACGACGCCGCGGTGACGAGCGGCAGCCACTTCTGGGCCAGCCCCGCGTGGTGGCGGAAGGTGGGCACGCACGCGTACGTCATCGTCAACGGACAGCTGGTGCCCTGGTCCGCCTGGTTGTGCAGATAGGACAGCGCCATGCGCGCCACGTGCGCCCCGGGCGTCTTCTCGTGACGCCAGGCGAAGTTGGGGATGCCGTGGGTGATGGCCGCTTCCATGATGCGGTGGTAGGCGGGATGGAACTCCACCTCGTCCAGCCGGTTGCCGTAGCGGTCGAAGGGCTTGAACCTGGGCTTGTTCTCGTTGGCGAGGAAGCCCTGCTGCATCAGCTCGCCGCCCACCAGCGGGCCGTACTTCGCGATGTCCGCCTCCGCCCAGCCGCCACCCTCGCGGTGGATGGCCTCGCGCAGGGGCACGTCGGTCTTCCAGGCGTCGTACACCAGGGGCGGCGCCTGGTTGGTGACTTCATGGGTGGCGAAGGTGGGCGCGAGGGGGGCGGAAGAACTCATGGGACGAGGATAGGCGAGCGATTCGGGCGGGGCGAGCGCAACGTCTGCGCCGGGCCGGACGCGGGGGGAGGAGGCGCACGGCGCGCGTGGCCCTCAGAGGTTCAGCGTCACCACGAGCGTGTCGGAGTACGCGCCCTGGGAGGCGCTCTGCTGCGCGGGGATGCGGCCGTAGATGGGGATGGCCACGTCCAGCCCGAGCAGGGGGAGGAAGGGGCCCAGGCGGTAGGTCCCCGCGCTCCCGTCGCCCCAGATGTTCAGCCGGGTCGGGTCCACGAAGAGGTTGTAGGCGAGCGTGTTCGTCGCCGGCCCCTGCATCTGCCTCGCGGCGGGGGTGTTCGAGCGGCCCGCGCCCAGCTCGATGGTGATGGGCGTGGAGTGGGCCATGCACCGGTAGACCACGCTCCCCGTCGTCTCGAGCGGCGCGGCGGAGACCGGGTTGTAGTTGCCGAAGTTCAGGTTCACCACGCCTCGCACCTGGCAGAGCGCCTGGCTCTGCGTCGCCCCGAGGATGCACGCCCCCGCGAGCAGGAGCGCGCAGCTCTGCGTCACTTCATTGCTTCGCCTCATCTGCGCACCCCACGGACCCCAGGTCGATGACCGGACCGGGGAGGGATGGGATCTCCAGGACCGCGGCGCATCGTCCGCCGGGGTAGTTGACGTGCGCTTCATGTCGGCCGGGTGGAATCCCCACCAGTTCGAACTCCCCATGCCAGCCGATGCCCGATTCCCAACGCTGTCCGTCCACCTCCACCTGGAGCGTGCCCTGGACGAGCGCGAACGCGTCGGGCCGCTTCTCGAGCACCAGCTTGCCGCGATAGGCGCGCACGGAGTCCACCTCGAAGTCGAGCAGCGCCCCGCCCTTGCGCCAGGGCGCCACCAGCTTCTCCGTGGCGGTGACGTACAGGTCCAGGGGGAGGTCCTCGTGCACGAGCGACAGCCGGTTCACGCCGTAGGCCTGCAGCCGCGTCACCACCAGCTCGCCGTCCGCGTTCGTGCGCCCGATGAAGTGGTTGTTCAGGCGGACCCCAATCCCCGACGCGCCCTTCACGCGCACCAGCGCATAGCCCTGGTCCACCGCGCGCGTGACGTGCAGGCCCCCGCCCAGGGCCACCACGGCCCCGGAGACCTCGGCCCCGCCCACCAGCGCCCCGCCGTGCCACTCCGCGTTCCCGGACACGCGGCCCACCTGGGTGTCGTAGTCCACGCGCGCCAGCGCCATGTCCTGGCTCCCCAGCTGGGCCTGGGCCTGGAAGCCCAGGCCGCCCTCGAGCGGAATCCCCCGGCTGATGTCCAGCGCGGTGGCGCCGCGGCGGCGGCCCTGGGTGTGCCCCACGTTCACCGTCGTCCGGGGGTCGAGCACGGCGGTCAGGTGCACCATGCCCTCCAGCGACGAGGGCCCCTGGAGCTCCTGGTTGCGGCTGGCGGAGAAGGACAGCATGGCGCGGGTCAGCAGCTGCGCGGACGTGGACGCGCCCAGCCGCGTGGTCCACTCGCCGGACTTCCAGCGCATGGCCACCGCCTGTCCGCCGAAGCTGACGCGGCTGCCCAGCGCGACGAAGACCGAACCGCCGGCCTCCAGCGGCGGCGTCCTGCCCGCCACCAGGCTCGCGTTGGCGTAGTCCGGGCTCTGCACCCGGGTGAAGAGCTGGCCGCCCGCCCACCGCCCCTGGAGCGAGTAGGCCAGGCCCGCCGCGAGCCCCCTGCGGCGCTCGCTGATGCTCAGCGCCTCCGACAGCTCGAGCTCGCCCTTGGGCAGCTGCAGCCACTGCGCGGCGCCCGTGCTGAGCAGGTCCGGGGACAGCTCCAGGCGCACGCCCGGCGTCAGCCACCGCGTGGCGCCCATCCGGAAGTGGCCGAGCAGCAGGGGACGGCCGTAGTCGAACGAGCGCGTGGCCAGCGACCTGCGCTCCACGCCGAGCGACAGCTGGTAGTCGGCCACGCCCGGCGCGAGCAGCTGCGCGCCCAGCGAATACGACGAGCTCACCTCGCGCGTGCGCCCGAACGCGTCCCGCACCACGTAGCGCGCGACGCCTTCTCCCCGGGGCACGGTGAAGTTCTCCAGCCGGTAGGGGCCCGGTGGCAGCTCGGCGCGGCGCACCAGGCGGTTGTTGACGTAGACCTCCAGGACGGAGGGCGTGCTGACATCCCCGGCCAGGTCCTGCACCGGGTTGCGCACGAAGTAGGGGTTGAGCTCGAACGAGCGCTGCACGTGCACGCCCGCCACCACCGCGCCCCCTCCCAGCACGCCGCCATGGCCGGTGGCCTCCCCGGCGATGGCGCGCAGCATGACCTCGGGGAAGTCCACCGTGAGCTGGCTCAAGCCCCACAAGGGATTGCCGCCGGGGGTCCACCGGGCCTGGGTGGTGAACAAGGCCCGCCCCAGCGAGGCCCCCGTCTCGCCGTACAGCGTGAAGCCGGAGTTGCGCGCATGGGCCGCGTAGTTGAGGAACGCGCTCGGGCTCCCCGTGAGCGTGTAGCCCTCGGGGGCCGTGGGCCCCATGTCCACCCGCGTGGTGACGAAGGCCGTCGCGGGCAGCTCGCACTGCAGCTTCGCGGTGCGCTCATCCAACTGGAAGCTCGCCAGGGGGCCCAGGCCCGCGAGCGACACATAGCGCTGGCCGTCGATGACCTCCACCCGCGCGCCCAACCGGACCAGGTCGACGCCCGCCGCCTCCAACGTGGCGGCCGGCACGAGCACGTCCTGGTCCCGCAGGCGCGGGAACACGTCCCCCTGGGGGACGCCGTTGAGCGTCATCTCGACGACGATGGGGGGGGTGACGACGGGCTCGGCCGCGCGCGCCAGTCCCGTCCACAACAGGACCAGCGCCGCCCCGAGCCCCAACGATGTGGAACGGCTCATGGAGTTTCAGGCGTCGCGCAGGGGACGGATGCGTTCACCGGCGCCGCCTGACGGAACACCCCACGGTCCGTCTCCACCTCCACCTCCAGGGACCGAATCTTCTGGCACTGCTCCACGGGCGTCTTGAGCGCGAAGGTCAGCGAGCCGCCCGGCAGCACGTACCAGCCGGGCTCCTCCTTCACGAAGACGCGCTCGCCCTTCTCGTCCAGCCCCCGCATGCGGCTGTTGCGCACGTAGAAGGTGACGGTGCCCGGGTTCTTCACGCGGAACTGGAACTTCGATTGGGTCAGCTCCACGTCCTCCACGCGCCCATCGACGCTCTTGCTCTGCGGCGCGACGAACACCGGGACGGAGATGCGGGTGAGGACCTTCAGCCCGGCGGACGGTGGCAGGGGGCCGATGGGCGGCAGCTCCTCGACGACCAGTCGGAACGTGCGCTCCGTCGCCTGTGGGGCCGAGGAAATGCCCACCCGGATGGGGCGGGTCTCCCCCGGCTCCAACGTCAACATCGCCGGAAAGAAGAAGACCTCCTGTGTCGGCGCGAGGCTCATGTTGCCGCCCTCGTCCTGGGTCCAGGTATGCATCGATGCCTGGAAACGAACGGATTCGTTGCTCAGGTTCTTCAGCATCACCGCCACCCCCCGTGAGCCGCCCTCCAAATCCAGGCGCACGGGGTTGACCTCGACGGCGGCGGCCAGCCCGGACGCGGGCAGGGCCCACGTCCACAATGACAGCCACCTCAGACTCCGGACCCAGAACGACCGACGCGAAAACATGAGGCCTCGACCGGGTCAGAAGGTGATGGTGGCGACCACGGTGTCGTTGTACGTGCCGGAGGGCACGTTCTGCCCGCGCGGCACGTTGCCGTAGACCGGCACCGGGATGGAGATACCCGTGCCGACGTACGCCAGGCCCGTGCCGGCCGTGTTGCCCCAGACCACCAGGCGCGTCAGGTCCTGGTACAGCAGGTAGGACATGTAGTCATTGGAGTTGGTGTTCTTCATGCGACGCAGGGGCACCGCGTCCGTCGAGCCCGCGGCGGCGTTGCGGCCCTGGCCCAGGGTGATGACACCCGTGCCCAGCAGGGTGCACTGCACGCCCATGGTGCCCGTCCCGAGCAGGTCGATGCCCAGGCTCGAGTTGATGATGACCGGGTCGTAGTTGCCGAAGTTGAGCGTGCCCGAGTTGATGGTGCACGAACCGGACACGGCTGCCGTCACGGTGAGGTTGGCGGTGGCGGTGGCCGCGTCAGCGGTGGTGGCGGTGAAGACAGACGCCGCGATGGCGGCGGTGAGGACGCTCTGAATGGCTTTCATGTGTGATGCTCCAGCGACGGTCAGGTGAATCCTGCCGTTGCCTCCTGCCATTGCAGACTGGGCGCCAACGGCGCGAACGCCAAGGCTGCCCCTCCCCATGCGCCAATCACCTCACGCTTCGGAAGTGGAGTGGCTGGCACGTCTACAACCCAGGGGAGGGCGGATATCGACTGGCGAGTGTCCCACCGTACGTCGCGGGTCCCCCTCGGGCCCGGGTGTCGGACCCGAGGGGAAGCGGCTAGGAGGGCGGCGATTTCGCCATCGCGGGCGTGCCGTTCTCCCATTCCGGGCACCGCGAGGGTCAGGGCTGGAACGCTTCTTTCACTGCGTCGAGTGGTGGATTGGTGCCCGTCGCCGGGTTGGTGCAGCCCTGGTTGAGGGTCCAGATGATGGTGCCGCCGAAGCCGTTGGCGCGCGCCCACGCGCCCTTCGCGGCGATGGCCTGCGGGGAGTCATACGAAATCCAGCGCACGGTGCCGTCCACCACGGGGCGGGTGAAGGTGACGTAGCTGGACTGGGCGGCCGCGTCCCAGCGGTACGTGCCGCTGGCGGACAGCTGGAGGATGCGCGCGTAGGGGAAGTCGTTGTCGCTGCCCACGTAGTCGGACCAGTCGGTGTAGGGCTGGTAGGGGCCGGTGATGTTGCGCCAGGCCATGCCATAGAAGGGGATGCCCATGCCGAGCTTCGCCTTGGGCAGGCCCGCGTTCGCCCAGGCGTTGAGGCTGGAGGACACCGACGTCGGCCGCGTGCCGGACTCGCCCGTGAGCGCGGAGCCGTACCACGAATCCCAACCGCCCCAGGGGCCGGTCATCTCATAGGTCATGACATTCATCTGGTCCATGTAGGGGACCAGGTTGTTGAACCAGGGGTCGGCGTCCTCGGGGAAGTTGTTGTTCACCCAGCCGATGGGGATGGTCATCAGCATGTTGGGCCGGGCCGCGCGCAGCTCGCGCACCAGCGCCAGCAGGTTGGGCCGGTCCGCCACCTCGATGGGCTCCCAGTCGATGTCCAGGCCGTCGTAGCCGAAGCTGTCCATGGCGGCGATGAGGTTCCGGACGAAGCGGGCGCGGTTGGCGTTGGAGGCGGCGCCCACCCAGCCGTCGTGCTCTCCGGCGCCGCCCACCATGATGAGGGCCTTGCGCCCCGCGGCGTGGGCCCGCGTGGCCAGGGTGCGCGCGATGGCTGGCCCGTTGTCGTTGTCGAACTGGGTGTTCACCGTGCCGTCGGCGTTGGGCGTCGCGCGGCCGACGAAGATGTGGGTCAGCGCGCTGAAGTCCACCTTCTCCGGCGGATACAGGTCCGCGTTCCAGCCGGTGTAATAACCAGACACCCACAGCCCACCCCCGGGCGCGGCGCTGACGGTGATGGTGGCCTCGGCGGACTGGTTGGTGTCCGCGAGGCTCTGGGCCACCACATGGTAGGTGCCGGGCGCGGTGGGCGCGGTGTAGACGCCCGCCTGGGTGATGGCGCCGCCCGCGGTGCCCTCGCGCACGCTCCAGCGCACCTGGGTGTTGGTGGAGCCCGTCACCGTGGCGACGAAGGTGCTCGTGCCTCCGGGCGGCAGGGTCACGGCGGGCGGGGAGACGGTGACCTGCACGGGGGCCGGGCCGTTCGAGTCCTCCAGGCGCACTTCGTCGAAGTAGAGCGTGGACAGCGTCTGCCCGAGCGCCTCCTGGAGCACCAGGCCCTTCATGCGCGAGCCGACGGGGATGACGGCCGACAGCGGCACCCTGCACGTCACCCAGGTGTTGGCCCGGACGCGGCCGCCGGTGCAGCGGGCGCCCAGGGGCGTGCCCGGGGTGAGCACGTTCTCCTCGAAGGCGCGCACCTGCACCGCCGCGTTCTCACCTCCCGTGCCGCCGTGCACGCGCAGCACCAGCGCGGCCGTGGCGTTGACGCTCTGGGGCTCCGTCAAGAAGAACAGGCCCTCATGCGCTCGCATCGTCACGGAGATGGAGTGCCGTCCTCCGGAGACGGGCGAGGTGTTCGTCAACGAGTGCTGCGCCCAGGAGAAGTCCTGCCAGGGCGCCACCATCCCATCCAGATATATCCAGCTCGTGACGGCCAGCCCCTGTTCGCGTGGGGCCTCCGTCTTCGGCGGCTGCGCGTGTGTCCCCCAGGCCGACAGCAGCACCACGGCCATGGCCATCCAACCCACCCAACGTTTCATGTGTTCTCCTCTCGGGGCATGTCGGGCACCGCGCTCACCAGCGGCGTCGCACGGGCCATGCGCCCCGGTGGCGGTCCGAAATGGACCGGCCACTCGAGGCAAGCTGGGTGAAGACTCCCCAGCGGCAAACCCCACCCCCGGTCCCAGACGGCGGCGGTGGGCCGACATTCATCTGGCGGCTGGGACAATGAATGGCGTCAATGCCTTGCAGGAGGAGTTCTCGCTACACGCCCCCCTGAGACATTGGAACGAGCGAGAAGTTTCGTCACGTCTGGGATTCAGGCCCGGCCGTTGTCTGCCCCGGGGTGGTGATTCGGACCCGGCTTGCGCGGGGGCTGGCCGGGTGTGGGTGGAGCGGGTCATGGCGCGCGTCGGCCGGTTGGCCGTGGCATTCCCGCGCGGGCCGCGACCGGGAGTCTCGAGGCGTCGCCGCAGGACCTGTCATTGGGGCGCCATGTCGCGCTCAAGCTCCCGCGGCCGCAGCTGCTCGGTCCCCTTGGCGCGGAGCGGATGCTGGAGGAGGCTTGTCGCGAACACCGTGCTGCTCCGGAGCATGGCCACGATGGCTTTCATTGGGCTCATCGCGGCGCCCCTGGATTCTGTCGGTGGGGTTGACCCCGGGGTGAGGCTGAAGATGCACCGAGGGGCGCGCGCGACTCAGGTGGTTTGCGGGGGTGCTCTGAATCCCAGGTTCCACTACACTTCCAGGAAACCTGTGACTCCCAGTTGGAGACGAATGATGTTCAGTGCCTTTCCGCGCACCCTGCGAAGCCTCACCGCCACGGCGGCCCTCCTGTCCCTGACCGCCTGTGGCGACGACGACGACAACACCCCCGAGCCGCCCGCGCCCCTGGCGTGTGACGCCTCCACCTACGCCGAGGCCGTGCGCAACGCGGCGGAGCCCACGAGCACGGACATCTCCACGGACCTGTGGGCCATCAGCCCGTCCAACACCAAGCTCGTGTGGAACGCGGACAAGACGGCCGTGCGCATGGCCATCTGGACCACCTTCCAGGGCTATACGCTCGGCCAGAACACGCTGTCGCGCGAGGTGTGGGTCACCCCCGCGCCCCAGCTCCAGACGTTCTGCAAGACGGTGCCCCAGGACAAGCTGGTGGCGCGCGTGAACCAGTACCTGGGCCTGCCCCCCGCGGGCGAGAGCGACAGCGGGCGCTACATCGTCGAGCTGTGGGTGAAGCCCTCCGACATGTTCCGGCCCTGCCCGGACTCGGAGATCGACGACGGCAGCTGCGGCCTGCAGTTCCCCGAGTCCGCCACCAACGAGCACAAGAACTGGATGAACGCGTACTTCGCCTCCAGCTACGGCTTCTGGCAGCGCACCCAGTACCCGTGGACCGGCCTGGGCTACACGTATGACTGGTGCAACGCCGACACGCACGTCGGCGCCAGCGAGTACGTGGTCCGCTCCGCCTCCATCGTCGAGGTGACCGGCAAGTTCGAGCGCGCCGTCTACTGCGCGCAGTAGTCGCCGCCCCCGCCCACCGGTCCGCTCACTTGAGCCGTGAGCGGGCCGTGGGCTCCAGCAAGAGCGTCTCCGGTTCGGCCTTCAACCGCGCGCGCAGCCCCGGGCGCACCGTCTCCTTCCAGCCGCGAGCGCCCTCCAGCTTCTCCAGGTGCGCTCGGTACGCCTCCCGGCTCGCGAAGCGCGTGAAGAAGACGACCACGTGCGCCCCTTCGCGCACGGGCAGCGCGGGGAAGGTGTTCGTCGCGTGCTCGCTCTGGAACACCGCCAGGGGCGCAGCCCCCGCCTTGGTCAGCTCCGGTATGCACTGCTCCTCGACGTACTCCAGGAACGCCGCGTCCACGGGCGCGTCGCGGTGGAGGATGGTGGCCACGACGAGTGAGCCGGGAACCTCTCGCGCCTCCACACCCGGGCGTGCCTGGGTCGGCGCGGGGAACCCACGTCGACCGGGGAGCGGCTTCAACAGGAGCACGTTCGACGAGTCCACCATCGTCGCGTTCGCGGCCTCCCGGTGCGCCTTCCACACCGGGCTGCCGTAGAAGGACTTCAGCGCCACCTCACGGGCCCCCATGTCCGCGAAGCCGCGCAGCCACACGAAGCGCTCGGGCCTCTCCGCGTCCCGGAACTGACCGACGAGCCGGGCGCCTCGCGCCTCCTGGCTCTCGATGAACTCCCGCTCGAACAGCGAGACGAGCACGTCCCGCTGCCCCTCGCGCAGCGTGTACTGCCTCAACTCCAGCACGGCACAGCAGTCATCGGACGACGGTTTCACGGGCGTGACTCCAGCAGCGGAGGCCGGCGGGAGCGCGTGGGCCGTCCACGTCAGGAGCAAGGAGAGAACGAGGAGGGGCGGTCGCATCGGGCCTTCCGGAAGAAGAAAGGGCCACGGTACGGACCATCTAGGTCAGTTCCGGTCCTCATTCGGACGACCCTCGCGCGCGGCTCAGGGCACGTAGGCGACGCAGTCGATCTCCACCATCAGCCCCTCGTCGGGGAGCGCCGACACCTGCACGGTGGTGCGCGCGGGGCGGTGGCCGGCGAAGACGCGCTCGTAGACGGCGTTCATCCGACGGAAGTCCTTCATGTCCGTCAGGAAGACGCCGCAGCGCAGGACGTGCTGCAGGCTGGAGCCGCCCGCGACGAGGATGCGCTCGAGGTTGCGCAGCACCTGCTCCGTCTGCGCCTCGATTCCCTCCGCCTGTTTCCCGGTGGCCGGGTCCGTGGCGGCCTGTCCGGAGACGAAGAGCAGCGACTCCAGCTTCATCGCGGGGGAGTAGGGGCCCACGGGCTTGGGCAGCCCCGGTGCGGTCACGACTTCGTGTTTCGTCGACGTCATGGACGGATGCCTCCTGGTGCCGGGGACCCCACATGACCTCCCAGGGCGAGTCAAGTGGGTCCGGTTCAAGGAAAAGCGTGATACAGCGTGCGTCGACACGCGCGGGTCCTTCCGCGTGGCACGCGCCCCGGCGCGTAGGCCCGTGATTCATGCTCGGGTCCTGGGAGGGTGACAGATGCAGTCGAGATGCGTCTTGCAACGCCTGGTCTTGATGTTGTGCTGTGCCATGGTGTGGTCGTGCGAGCCTCAGCGCGAACTGCCCGCGGCGGAGGATGCGCTCGCCCTGGCCCGGAGCTATTTCCCGGAGCTCGCCACGGACGAGGGTGCCCCCAGGCGCTTCTCCTCGTCGGACACGCCAGCCTCCGGAGCGGACGCGCGGGTGCTGACGGCCCGGCTCACCGGGAGCGGGGCGCTGGAGATTTCCACCCGAGGGCTGTCCTTCCGGGTCGAGTCGTCGCCGGGGGATGCCGACCATGGGATGCCGCGCCACGAGGGCGCGGTCTCGTACGTGGGCGAGCGTCACTTCTTCTTCCCGGTGGGCGGCTTCGCGGAGCTGAGCCAGGGCTGGCGCGGCTCGCGAATCGAAGAGGCCTGGGTGGTGGATGCCTCCGAGCCCACCCACCGCGCCGAGTATCGCGTCACGCTCCCGGGCACGGTGACGCGGCTGCGGGACACGGGCGAGGTCATCGAGTTCCTCGACGAGGACGGCTCGCCGGTGCTGCGCTTCCACCCGTCCGAGGTCCGTGACGCGCAAGGCACCTCGCGCCGTGGGACAGCGCGGCTGTCGGGCGTGCGCGAGAGCGCCGTCGCGAAGGTGTTCGACGTCGTGAGCCCCCAGGTGGGCATCGTCTCCGAGGTCGCGCTCGCGGGGCTCTCGGCACCGCTGGTGGTCGACCCCGGCTGGTCCTCGACCGCGGCGATGGCGACCGCGCGTGGCCAGCATGCCGCCATCCCGCTGACGGAGGGCTCCGTCCTGGTGGTGGGCGGCGTCAACAGTGGGGGGTTCGTCACCAGCGCGGAGCGGTTCGACCCCACGCGGGGCGCCTGGTCCGTCGTCGCGGCCCCGGGCATCACCGGCAACACGACGTTCGGCGTGATGCTGCCGACGGGCAGCGCCGTCGCCTTCACGGACGGCAGCCTGACGGGACGCCTGTACGACGCGGCGGCGAACACCTGGACCGCCACGGGCGCGATGTCCGCGAGCCGGGCGCTGCCGACCGCCACGCTGCTGTCCTCGGGGCAGGTGCTGGTCGCGGGCGGCTCCAGCCTGGCGACGGCGGAGCTGTACGACCCGACGACGAACACCTTCACGCCCACGGGCTCCATGTCCGCCGCCCGCCGTGCCCACGTCGCCGCGCGGCTGAGGGATGGCCGGGTGCTGGTGGTCAGTGGCTTCAACAACGCCGCGGTCGAGGTTCCCTCCGCGGAGCTCTACGACCCCACCGCGGGGACCTGGTCGCTCGCGGCCCCGCCCCTGGTGCCGCGTCACTACGCGACGGGCACGCTGCTGCCCGATGGCCGCGTGTTGCTCGCGGGCGGCCGTACGGCCTCGGGTGTCATCGCGCAATCGGAAATCTATGACCCCACCGCCAACACCTGGACCGCGACGGGCGCGCTGCGGCTTGCTCGCAACGGGCACACGGCCACGCTGCTCCCGGATGGGAAGGTCGTGGTCATGGGCGGCTCGGACGACGCGAGGGTGGGGCAGACCGTCTCGGAAATGTATGACCCGGCGACGGGGACCTGGAGCGATGCGGGCACGGTGACCGTGGGCCGTGAGAACGCCACCGCCACGTTGCTCGTCACCGGTCAGGTGCTGGTCGCCGGCGGCTTCAACCAGTCGGGTGGGCCCACGGTCTTCTCCGCGGAGGCGGACCGCTACGAGGCCTCCAGCTCCCGCTGGACGCCGGCCGGCGCGCTGGCGACGGGGCGTGAGAGCCAGTCGGCCGCGCTCTTGCCCTCGGGGCAGGTGCTGGTCGCCGGAGGTCGCGACGACACGGGCGTGCTCAGCGGCACGGAGCGCTACACGCCCGCGAGTGACTCGTGGGCTCCCGCGGCCGCGATGGCCACGACGCGCGAGCGCGCCACGTTGACGTTGCTGCGTTCGGGGCAGGTGCTCGCGGTCGGCGGCTCCAACAACGGCGGTGCGCGCCTGTCCTCGGCGGAGCGGTACGACCCGACGACCAACACCTGGGCGCCCGCGGGGAACATGGCGGGCGCGCGCGATGGTCACACCGCGACGCTGCTGGCGACGGGCGACGTGCTGGTGACGGGCGGACGGCTCGCGGGCGTGACGGAGATCTACGACGTGAGCGCCAACACCTGGCGTCCGGCGGCGACGACGCCGGAGACCCGCTCGAACCACGCCGCGGTGCTGTTGCCGGACGGCCGGGTGTTGGTGGCGGGCGGTCGCTTCGCCGCGACGTCGGTCAACACGGTGGAGCTGTATGACCCGACGGCGGACACGTGGACGCCCGTCCCGCCACTCGCGGAGGGCCGGGCCCACTTCTCGCTGGTTCTGCTGCCGTCCGGGCGGGTGCTGGCGGCGGGAGGTCAGTCGCCCACGGGTGAGACGGCGACGGCGGAGCTGTACGACCCGACGACCAACACCTGGTCTCCCGCGGGGACGCTCACGACGGCGCGGGCCTATCACGCCACCGCGCTGCTGCCCTCCGGGCGCGTGCTCGTCTCGGGTGGCGAGGGTGGGGGGAGCGTGCTGGACAGCGCGGAGCTGTACGACCCGGTGACGAACACCTGGCAGCCCGCGGCGAACCTGCCCGAGGGCCGGTCGTTCTCCAAGCTCATCGTGTTGTCCACCGGCGAGGCGCTGACCTTCGGCGGACAGGACGCGGGCGGCCTCTGGTTGGCGAGCGCCTCGCGCTACAACGACACGGGTGCGCAGCCCGCGTGGCGGCCGACGGTGGCCACGCCGGACCAGGTGCCCCTCGGCTGCCCGGTGCGCATCACCGGCACGGGGTTCCAGGGCATCTCCCACGCCAGCTCGGGTGACTACCGAGACTCCTCGGCGGCCTTCCCGCAGGCGCGCCTGCAGGCCATCGAGGGCCGGCGGCTGTGGAGCCTGCCGGGAAGCGACATGTCCGCCACGGGCGTGACGGCCACCATCCCCGCGAGCGCGACGCCGGGCGCGTATGTGCTCTCCGTCTTCGCCAACGGCGTGGGCAGTGGCCGCGTGGTGCAGGCGGTGCCGAACACCGCGCCCACCGTGCAGGGCCTGTCGGCCCTCTCGAGCAACGGGGTGCCCGCGGAGGTGACGTTGACGGGCACGGACGCGGAGGGTTCTCCGCTCACGTTCATCATCGTCACGCCGCCGGCGCACGGCACGCTCAGCGGCACGCCACCCAACCTCACGTACACGCCGAATCCGGGCTACATCGGACCGGACAGCTTCACCTACCGGGCGCGCGACTGCGGACTCGACAGCAACGTGGCCACGGTGACGGTCGATGTGTCCGACGACCCGCCGACAATCACCTGTCCGGCGGACCTGGTGGTGGACGCCACGAGCGCGTCGGGCGCGGTGGTGGACTACCCCCCGGCCACGGCGTCCGACAACGGCGGGCCCGCGCCCACGGTGACGTACTCGCCGCCCTCGGGCAGCACGCTGCCGCTGGGCGACACGACGGTGACGGCGACGGCGGTGGACACCGGCGGTCAGCAGGTCACCTGCACCTTCCAGGTGACGGTGCGCGACACGACGGCGCCCACGCTGACGTGCCCCGCGAACATCGAGGTCCAATCCGACGCGCAGGGCGGCGCGGAGGTGACCTACAGCGTGCCGCCTCCGACGGACACCTCCGGCCCCGTCACCGTGACGACGTCGCACCCGTCCGGCTCGCGCTTCCCGTCGGGCCGCACGCGCGTCACCGTCACCGCGACGGACGCCTCGGGGAACTCGTCCCGCTGCGAGTTCGACGTCACCGTGCAGACCTTCGTGGTGCGCATCGCCGGCGGTAGCTGCCAGGCCGCGGGCGGTGGAGCGAACCTGGCGCTGGTGGTGCTGGCGGTGCTCGCCGTGTGGGCGGGGCGCCGTCGTGGCCGCGAGGAGGCGGGTCGATGAGCTCCTCGAATCCTCTCCTCCGACTCTTCAGCTCGAAGGACCTTCCCTTGCGTAAATCAGCACGGATGTGTGTGCTCGCCGCGGCGCTGGCCTCGGCGGGTGGAGCCTCGGCGCAGACGACCTCCACGCCCCTGAGCCCCTTCGACGCGGAGCGGCTGCGGCTGAACGCGTCGGCGGTGGACTCGCTGACGGTGGACACCGGACGGCTGCTCAACGAGGGCGGCTATCGGCTCAGCCTGCTCGTGGGCTACGAGCGCGGCATCCTGGTGCTGGAGGGCAGCGACGGCAGCGAGCGCTCCATCCTCCACTACCGCACGTCGGCCTGGGTGCAGGGCGCCTGGTCGCCGGTGGACCGGTTGGAGCTGTCCGCGCGGCTGCCCGTCATCATCCACCAGGGCGGCCATGGCGAGGGCATGTACGTCGGCATCTCCACGCCGTCGTCCTCGGGGCTGGGCACGCCGGAGGTGGGCGCGCGCTACTCGCTGTTGCGTCGCGACGAGGGCGCGCCCTTGTCGCTCGCGGTGGGGTTGGACGTGGGCCTCCCCGGTGGACGCGCGAGCGCCTTCGGTCGGCAGGAGCACTGGGCGGGGCTGCAGTTCTCGCCCCGCGTCTCGCTCGGCCGCGAGGTGGGCATGTTCGCGCTGGGCGCCAGCGCGGGCGCGCGCATCCGGTCGACGGAGGCGAACCCGGGCCGCGACGTGGGCACGGAGCTGGAGCAGTCCGTCGTCGTGGCCACGCGCGGCGAGGGGCTTCGCGGCGAACTCGCGTTGCAGGTGGCCGAGTCGCTGGTGCAGCCCGACGTGGCGGTGGAGCTGCTCGGCGGTGTGCGGCTGCCCATCGGCCACGGCTTCGAGGTGAACGCGCTCGCCGGAAAGGGCTTCACGAACATCCCCGGTACGCCCGCGTGGCGTCTGGGCGCCGGCATCGCGTGGGCACACAACCCCGCCCGCGAGGACGTCTGCCAGGGCGGACGCAAGCACACGCCCGAGCAGTGCCCGGACAACGACGACGACAATGACGGTGTGCTCAACAAGTCCGACCGCTGCCCGAACGAGGCGGGCTCGGTGGAGAATGAGGGCTGCCCGGACCCGGACTCGGATGGTGACGGCGTGCCGGACCGGACGGACGCGTGCCCGAACGAGGCCGGCAGCAAGGACGCGGGTGGCTGCCCGGACAAGGACGGCGACGGCGTGCCGGACGCGAAGGACCAGTGCCCCGACGAGAAGGGCACGGCCGAGAACCAGGGCTGCCCCGCCCCGAAGGACACGGACGGGGACGGCGTGCCGGACGACGAGGACAAGTGCCCCAAGCAGAAGGGCACGGCCGAGAACCAGGGCTGCCCGGCCCCGAAGGACACGGACGGTGACGGCGTGCCGGACGACGAGGACAAGTGCCCCAAGCAGCAGGGCACGGCCGAGAACCAGGGCTGCCCGGCCCCGAAGGACACGGACGGTGACGGCATCCCGGATGACCAGGACAAGTGCCCGAACGAAGCGGGCGTGGCCAGTCGCCAGGGCTGCCCGGAGCCGGCGCCGGTGGAGGAGAAGCTGTCGCTCGCGGACCGTCGCGTCACCTTCACGGTGGGTCGCGCCGAAATCGAGGGTCAGGGCACCAAGGTGCTGGATGACGTGGCCGCGCAGCTGAAGGCGCGTCCGGGTGTCGCCGTCCGCATCGAGGGCCACACCGACAACACCGGTCCGGAGGAGCTCAACCGCACGCTGAGCCAGGAGCGCGCGGAGGCGGTGCGCGCGTACCTCATCAAGCGCGGCATCGACGGCAAGCGCCTGGAGGCCAAGGGCTACGGTCCGTCGCGTCCCATCGCGACGAACGACACCCCGGAAGGCCGCAGCGAGAACCGCCGCGTGGAGTTCATCATCAAGCGGTAACGGCAGGACCTGGAGGCCCGCGGAGCCACGAGGCTCCGCGGCCTTCGGGAGCGGCTCACGCCACGGCGACGTAGGCGGCCACCGCCACCATGCACGCGCCGAACGTCCAGCCCTGGATGCGCAGGGCGCGCTCGGAGCGGAAGCGCCCCAGGATGAGCTTCCCGCCGTAGATCCACGGGAAGTGGCACGCCACGCAGACGACCAGGAAGGCCCCGGTGAGCTGCGCCGTCTGCGCGAGCATCCCGAGCTCCGGCCGCAGGAACTGCGAGAACATCACCAGAATCATCGAGTGGATTTTCGGGTTGAGCGCGACGGCGAGCACGCCCTCGACGAAGCCGAGGCGCTCCGGCTCCACGTCCTCCGTGGTGGGCGCGCGGGTGCTGCGCACGAAGCTCCACGCGAGATGGAGCAGGTACACCACGCTGCTCCAGCGCAGCACGTGCAGCAGCGCGGGCACCCCTTCCAGCGCCCGGCCCAGCCCCAGTCCGTAGACCAGGCACAGGGCGACGTTGGCCACCTCGAACCCCACCCAGAACGGCAGCGTGCCGCGGAGGCCGAAGCGGCCTCCGGCGGTGGCGAGCACCGTGTTGCCGGGGCCCGGACTGAACACCATCGGCACCGTGTAACCGAGGAACATCACCCAGACTTCAGCGGGAATCATGGCTCGAGCCCTCAGGCCTCCGGCGCGTCCATCGCGTCGGGCACCTGTCAGGACAAACTCCATTTCGAGCCCGCTCCCCAGCGAGCTATCCTCGGGCCCTCGATAAAGGGAGCTCATCGAGCATGCGACGCATTCCACCGCTCGGCGCCCTGCGCGCCTTCGAGGCGGGAGCACGGCATCTGAGCTTCACCCGCGCCGCCACCGAGCTGCGCGTCACGCAGGCCGCCATCAGTCATCAGGTGCGTCAGCTGGAGGACTGGCTCGGCGTGTCGCTGTTCGAGCGCCGGGGCCACGCGCTGACGCTGACGCAGAAGGGACAGGCCTACCTGCACGAGCTCACCCCCGCCTTCGAGCGACTGGCCGAGGCGACCACACGTCTGTACGAGGCGGAGCAGGGGCCGCTGCGGCTCACCGTGCTGCCCTCGCTCGCCGCGTGCTGGCTGCTGCCCCGGCTCGCGTCCTTCCGCGAGCACCACGCGTCGCTGGAGCTCCAGATTTCGAGCGCCGTCGAGCTGTGGGACTTCCTGGATGACCGCTTCGATGTCGGCCTGCGCTCCGGGCTGGGGAAGTGGACAGGGCTGAAGGCCGAGCTGCTGGCGCCGGAGGGACTCACGCCCGTGTGTACCCCCGCGCTCGCGAGGCGGCTGCGCGCGCCCTCGGACCTGCGCAAGCTCCGGCTCCTCCACGACACGCCGAAGGACGGCTGGCGGCGCTGGTTGGACGCGGCCGGCGTGGAGGGCGTGGACACCACGAAGGGCTTCTCGTTCAACGACGCGGGGCTGGTGCTCCAGGCCGCGCGTCAGGGCGAGGGCGTGGCGCTGGGGCGGTTGATGCTCGCCGCCGAGGACCTGCGGACCGGACGGCTCGTCCGGCCCTTCGAGACGGTGCTCCCCAACGACTACGGCTACTGGCTCGTCCACCCCCGGCCGCTGTCGGGCCGCGCCGACGTGGCGGCGCTGCGCGCCTGGGTGCTCTCCGAGGCGCGCGCCACCGCGCGTTCCGTGGGGCTCGTCGTCGGGCCCGGTGCTACGGGGTCGCCCCGGACGCGCACGTGAAGTCGGCCCGCGTGCTCCACAGCTGGAGCTCGCCCGTGCCGTCCTGGGCGAAGAAGAAGATGCTCTTGCCCATGCGCCGGAATCCCGAGGGCGACGAGCCACTCGGGCCCGGAACGATGTCCGCCAGTTGCCCCGTGGTGGCGGAGGTGCCGCGGGTGAACCAGGGCTCGGTGGCCCCGTTCTCCGACCCGCGGAAGAGCAGCGCGCCGTGGCCCGTGTCGAACAGCGGGGAGCTGGACTCGTAGCTCAGGTCCAGCGGACGGTGGACGAGCTGGGTGCCGGCGGCGGTGCCATCCGTCACCCATAGGGACACGTCCTGGTGGGCCGGGCCCGTGCCTTCGATGGCCATCGTGAAGAAGAGCTGCGCTCCGGAGCGCAGCGCGCGCTGGAGATAGGGCATGGCATCCGGGCGATTCGCGTACGGGTTGGGCAGTGTGGTGATGCGCGTCTTGCCGCCGCCCTCGAGCGAGATGCGCTCCAGGTGGAGCGCGCGCAGGTCCTGCGACAGCGTGCTCAGGTAGACCGAGGAGCCCAGCACCCCGAGCAGGCGCGTGGCCCGGCCGAAGGCCTCCAGTCGCACCGTGCCCTGGGCGGTCCCGTCCGTCTTCCAGACCTCGTCATGGGTGCCGTCGTTCATCACGAACAGGCCCACGTCCCCCGTCGCGTCCACGTGGTGGACGTAGGCGTCGCGCGAGTCCACCTTCTTGACGGCGAACGTCCCGGAGGGCGTGCCATCGGTGCGCCACAGCGTGGTGCCGCTCTGCTCGGAGGACAGGAACATGAGCAGCGTGTTGCCCACCTTCAGGGAGGAGGACTGGACGGTGACGTCGTCGGGGATGAGCGTCACCCGGGAGGTGCCCTCGGGGGTCCCGTCCGAGCGCCACAGCTCGTGGTGCACGTAGGGCGGCCGGGAGTCGAAGGTCCCCCGGACGAAGACGAGCAAGTCGTCGAGCACGGTGTGGTGCGTCAGCGACGAGCTCCTCGCGCCAGGCGTCATGTCCTTGAGCATCCGGCTCCCCGCCTGGGTGCCGTCGCTGACCCACAGCTCATTTCCGGTGATGGGGTCGTCGACCTCGAAGAAGACCTTGCGGCCCATCGCCAACAGTCCGCCCAGCCGCGGGAAGCGGTTCGGTGCGGGGGGGAAGTGGGTCACCTGCACGGTGCCCCCGGGCGTTCCGTCCGAGCGCCAGAGCGTGGCGCTGCCATCCTGGCGGTTGGTGCCGAAGGAGAGGACTCCTCCCATGTCGACGAGCAGGTCCGTCCCGCGGTGCTTGCCGCTGAGCAGGATGGAGCCCGGTGGCGCGATGACCTTCAACCGGGTGGCCGTGCCCTGGGGACAGGCCTGCGCCCGGGCCTCGCTTTGGCCTGTGTCGATGGCTTGTTCATCCTCGGGGCTCGTGGAAAATCCGCACCCCGCAAGTCCGAGTCCCAACAAGGTGCACAAGTGTCTTGCCCGCATGTCCGTTCCTTTCCGGAAAGAAAAGCAACGGACGGTGGGGCGCGAGGCGTGGACTTCCAATGGGCGCCGTGGGGAGGGGTTCCCGTTCACCAACGCTGTCGCGCGCTACCAGCGGGCGTTCGGGTCCACCCGCTGGCGCGTCGCCGCGTTGAGGCGGTTCCAGAGGTTGACCAGCCCGATGGACATCACGAGCGTGCCCAGCGCCGTCTCGTCGTAGTGCCGGGCCGCCTCCTGCCAGACGTCGTCGGGCACCGCGTCCGAGCGATCGCTCAAGCGGGTGACGCACTCGGTGAGCGCCAGCGCGGCGCGCTCGGCGTCGGTGAAGTAGGGCGTGTCGCGCCAGGCGGAGACGGCGAACAGTCGCTCCTCGCTCTCGCCGGCCTTCCGGGCCGTGCGCGGGTGCATGTCCACGCAGACGGAGCAGCCGTTGATCTGACTGGCGCGCAGGTGGACCAGGTCCAGCGTCTTCTGCGGCACGCCGCCCTTGCTCGTCGCCTTGGCGAGCGCCATCAGCGCGTGCATGGCCTCGGGGACGACCATCGCGGGGTTCTTCATGCGGGAGTTCATGACAGGGGTGCTCCGGGAGCCGTGGAGGCTCCGGTGGAAGGGAGTTGCCGCAACGACTGTCTGCGTGTCACATCGACGCCGTGTTGCGTCCGGCGCCGCGATGACGGAGCCCCGCGAAAGAATGTGACCGATGGACGAAGAAATTCGGCGAGCCAGGGAGTTCGAGTCCCACCGGACACACCTTCGGGCCGTGGCGTACCGGATGCTGGGCTCGGTGAGCGAGGCGGAGGACGCGGTCCAGGAGTCCTGGCTCCACCTGAGTCGGGCGGACACCCACGATGTGGTCAATCCCCGAGGCTGGCTGACGACGGTGGTGGCGCGGGTGTGCCTGGACTTCCTGCGCACCCGCAACTCCCGCCGCGAGGAGTCCGAGGACCTCCACGGGGTCTCCCGGCTGGAGAGCGTGCCCGCCGCGAGCGACCCGGAGCAGGAGTCGCTGATGGCGGACTCGGTGGGCGTGGCGCTGCTGGTGGTGCTGGACGCGCTCAGTCCTCCGGAGCGCATCGCCTTCGTGCTGCACGACATGTTCTCGCTGTCGTTCGATGACATCGGGCCCATCGTGGGACGCACGGCGACGGCGACGCGGCAGCTGGCCAGCCGGGCCCGGCGTCGGGTCCACGGCGCCGCGCTCTCTCCGGACGCGGACCTGAGCCGGCAGCGGGAGCTGGTCGCGGCCTTCCATGCGGCGGCGCGGGGCGGGGACCTGGAGGCGCTGCTCGCGGTGCTGGACCCGAACGTGGTGGCGCGCACGGATGCGCGGGTGTTGCCACCCGGGGCGCCGCGAGAGGTCCGGGGCGCGACGTTCGTGGCCCGTCAGGCCACCATCGCTTCGGCGCGTGCTCGCTTCACGCAGCTCGCGCTCATCGATGGACAGGTGGGGCTGGTCATCGCTCCCTCGGGCCGGCTGGTCTCCGTGCTGCGCTTCACGGTGGAGGGGGGGCGCGTGGTGGCCATCGAGTCCATCTTCGACCCGGAGCGCCTGCGGCAGCTCGAGGTGACGGTGTTCCCCAGTTGAGTCGAGCCCGGCTCACCAGGCGGTGCCGCTCAGGGTGCTCTCGCGCAGGCCGCCCTGCGGGAGCACGGTGAGGAAGCGACGCGACACCGGGTGCCACGCGGCGGGCTTGAGCGTGGCGTCCTCGTGGAGCTTCTCGCCGGTCTCGATGTCCCAGACGGCGGTGCCGGTGTCCACTGCGCTGGCGAGCAGCAGGTTGCCGTCGCACTCGAAGGCGCCGCGGGGTCCCGGGAACCAGCGCAGGAGCTTGCCCGTGGAGACGTCGTGGAAGAGCGCGGCGTCGATGAGCATGTCCGCGTCGCTGCCGAAGCCCCAGGTGGCGAGGATGCGGGGGCCCACGAAGCAGCGCGGGCCGTCCCAGTGATAGGGAATCTCGCGGAGTCGGCGTCGCGAGGGACCGTCCTCGGACTCCCAGACGTTCTCCCGCACCCAGCGCCCCAGTGAGAGGCTGGTGAGGATTCCCACCGGGTGCCAGACCCAGCCATCGTCCACGAGCCACTCGTCGTTGGGCGACACGGTGAGGCCGCAGTGGAAGTAGTCGAGCTCGTGCGCGGGAATGGGTTGGTTGGGCTCGCCTCGGGGCGGGCGCTCGCGCGTGCTCAGCAGCGCTCCGGTGGCGGGGTCCGACAGGTCGAGTCGGTTCCACGCGGTGGCGTGCACGAGCAGCGTGCGCTCCGCGTCACGGAAGAAGGCGACGGAGAAGTCGCAGTGTTCCGTGTGGTACGAGCCGCGGTCGAGCCGCATCGTCACCGCGCCGGTGGAGAGGTCGACGACGACGCCGATGCTCCCGTGCTGGTGGACCACGGCGGCGAAGCGGGCGCAGGGGGAGACGTGCAGCGCGAGCGGTGCCGCGAAGTCGATCGACGTGAGGCTCACGGAGCCCAGCTGCTCGGGTGTGTCTTCGTTGAAGTCCAGGCGCAGCAGCGTGCCTTCCGCATCCACCGCGAGCCAGCTCGAGGCGCCGAGCGCGGCGACGGCGAGCGGCTTGCGTCCGGCGAGTGAGGGGAAGGCGTGTTCTCGATGTTCGAAGCGGAGGTTGGTGGCGCGGGCGCGGGACTCGGGGCGGCCGATGACGCCGATGATGTCGAAGATGCGACCCATGGTGGACTGCTGGCAGTCCCCACAGATGGGGCGGTGGGCCTGTCCGGGATGACTGATGCGGCTGCAGTCCTCGCACAGCAGGTCCATCGAGGAGCCCTTGCCGGTGAAGCGGATGTAGTAGCCCGCGTCCTCGTTCTCGAGCAGGTGGACGCAGCTCAGACCCGCGATGGGCGCGGCATGTCCACAGGCGAGTGTCTCCACGGCGGACCTCGGGGTGAAGGTGTGGCCGGCAAGGTACCCGAGCCGCGTGGATGTCGCATCCGACGCGAGTCGCGGAGGCGCTGTGACACCGGTGTGGCGCGCTCCGCCGCCTGTGAGGCGGAGTCCAGGTCCGCTTGTGTCGAGAAACTCCGTCCGCGCTTCACCTGGGGCTCACGCACTCGCCCCGGTGAGCAGGTGGCCTACCCGAGCGCCGACGCATCGAGCCTTGGGCAGGCCTGGAAGATTCCGCCGCGCGCCCGATCAGGCGCGGTGGTCCGCCTTGGGCGCATCGCTGGCGTCGACAATCTCGACGTTGCGGAAGTCCTCGCAGGGCTTGGCGAAGCCGAGCACGTACTTCAGCGTGCGCAGCTCCAGCAGCACCTTGTTCCACAGCCTGCGCGGCAGGCTCGGCTTCACGGCGACGGGCAGCGTCAGCGCGCTGTCGTTGAGGTCCAGGTAGTGGCACGTCGTGCGCCCCAGGCCCTCGAACTCGTGCTCGAGTCCCTGCGCCCGTCCCCTCAGCTCCGGCTCCAGACGCTGGTGCACCGCGTCGGTCATCAGGACGTACTCGGTCACCGGCACGTCGTTCTTCAACATCCGGTGCACGAGGATGACGTCGACGCCCGCCAGCTCCGTGAGGTGCTTGACGCGCTGGAAGGCCACCTCACCCGAGTGGGCCACGAACTTGAGCGTCAGCGAGCCCACCTGCATGCACCCGTCGCACTTGCACATGCGGTCGACGTCCAGCAGCGTCCTCCGCGTGACGAACGCGCGCCGGATGTCGGAGATGCGCTGGGCGAGCGAGCCGTGGTCCTCCCCCACCGCGTAGAAGAACGCCGCGTCGCCCTCCAGCTTGGCGAGCTTGAGCTTCCCCGACGCGTCGATGACCGCTTCGAGCAGCTGCGCCACCGAGTCCTGCGCGTGCGCGAGGCTGAAGCGGTGATGCTTCATGAAGCGGGTGTAGCCGCCGATGTCCGCGATGAGCAGCAGCGCCTTCTCTGTCGCCATTCTGCCACCAGCGTAGCCCAGGGCCCCGGAGAGGCAAGCCGCCGCCCGGACTCAGCGCTCCGCCTCCACCTCCTCGCGAAGGCGATGCAGGGCCTCGGCGAGCGGATTGTCGGAATGCAGCCTCACCCGGGTGGGCATGCCGAGCAGCACCGCCAGCTCCGTGAACGCCTTCATCACCGGCCCCGGCGCCTGGGTGTCGACCTGAATCATCAGCGACTTCTCCCACGACACGGTCTCCAGCCGGTCGTCGGCGGACAGGTAGGGGCGCAGGAGAGGCACCATGTCGGCGGCCCCGGAGTTCTTCTTCGCGAAGTACCCGGTCACGATGACGCGCTGGCTCGTGAGCATGAGCGCCCGTCCCCCCTGGCGGTGGGCCAGGTATCCCAACCGGGGGCCGAAGTGTCCCTCCTCGAGCAGCACGTGCGCGCCGGCCAGGGTGACGGCGCCCTCCAGGTCCTGGGTGTAGCGCGCCGCGGCCTCCGCTGAATCGAACAGGACCCACAGCCGGGTCCGAGTGGCCTTCGGATGTCTCGACGCGAGCGTCTGCTTCAGGTGGGCCTCCTTCGGCACCTCCACCAGCTCCGCCGCGAGCACCGCCCCATGCTCCTGCGCCATCGCCTGGAGGCGGGCCGCGCGCGTGTCGAGCGCCTCCTTGTCTCCGGCATCGCCCCAGAACTCCACCAGCCCATGGAGCTGGTTCGCATGGCGCACGAAGGTGCCGAGCTGCTCCGCGTCCAACGCGCGCGCGAGCTCCGGGAGCGACGCCGCGTCCTTCACCCCGAACACCGTGGCCAGCAGGACCTGGGCGTGGACATGGATGCCTGTGTGGACCATGCGGCCCTTGTGCTTCCACACCCGCGTCCGCAACGCACGGAAGTCGTCTCCCAGCGTCATGTTGGTGTGCATCAGCACCGAGCGCCCCACCGCGAGCATCACCTCGGGCGAGTACTCGTCCTCCGCGACGCGGATGCCCTCGGCCGCCAGCAACGTCTTCCACCGCTCGGGGTACTCGCTCCCCGACTTCCAATCGGGGACGAGCGTCTCCAGATAGGCCGTCGCCTCCTCGGGTGTATCGAAGCGGCCCACGAGCACGCAGTCGCCGCTGTTGTTGCCGGAGAACCCGCGCCACACCCGGACACCGTCCTCGAGCGAATCCGCACGCGGCGAACTCACGCGCGCGCAACCCGGCAGGGGCGACGGCGTGGACAGCGTCGCCTGGTTCTTCTCCCACGCCTGGAGCACCTCCTCCGCCAAGCCGATGGGCAGGCCCGCGCCATGGAACGAGCAGGACTTCAGCCGCCGGTCCGACGTCAGCGTGACGAAGTCGCGTCCCGCGCCACAGTCGCCACCGAAGAGCCGGGGCACCTCCAGCAACATGTCCCCGAAGCAGACCGACAGCCGCGTGCGCACTGGACTCTCTGCGACGATGGCCGTGAGCCGCGCCTCGTCCTCCGCGCCGAGCCGCAGCGTCGCATCCCGGCCCACGTAGCGCAGGAGCGCGACATCACGACACCCCAACGCCTCCAGCCTCCGCAGCCGCTCCGGAAGTCCCGACACCTGCTGTGGCGTGGCCAGCAGGTTCACCCCGAAGGTCTGCCCCGCGCGGGCCAGCCGCCGCACGCTGGCCTCCCAGTCGTTGTCCTCGTACAGGGAGACGCGGACCTCACCCAGATGAGGCCGCAGTCCCGCGAGCCGCTCCTCGGAGAGCAGCACCCCGTTCGTGGTGAAGTGGATGGCCAGCGGCGTGTGCGTCGCCAGCCGCTCGACGAGCGCATCGAAGCCCCGGAACGCGAGCGGCTCTCCGCCACCGAAGGCCACCTCCAGTGTCCCCGCGCGTGACAGCCCCGAGAGCACCTCGAACGCCGAGTCCACCGTCCAGTCGCTGCGCGCCTCGCGCTCCCTCGAACAGAAGCCGCACGCCAGGTTGCACGCGTTGGTGATGCCGAAGAGCACCAGCCGGGGCGCGCGCCGCCGCAGGTGGCGTGTCCCGGGAGCATCGAGGCGGAGGTTCGTCCCCGTCTTCCGATGGAACCAGAGGAGGGCGCCGTCGAGTGCATGGGGGCGCCAGTCGGGCTGCGGCTGCATGGGGACCTCGTGGGGAGAGTGGCCCCATACGTCCACCTTCGCACAGCCCTGACCCGATGGCGCGCCCGGTCGAACGCTCGCTCAGTTCGTGAAAGTCCGTGCTCTTACATTGCAAGAAACCTTTGCGGGGGCCGGGCCGATAACGAATCAGAAGCCCCGCTCATCCCCACACCCCCGAGGTTCCAGCCATGGGCATCCGGCTCCCCAGCTTCAACGACGTGAAGAAGACGGTGACCCGCACCGTGGACGACGTGAAGGACACTGTCGTCGACAAGGCGAAGGGTGTGAAGGACGCCGTCGTCGACAAGGCCCAGGACGCGAAGAAGGCCGTCGTCGACACCTCGCGCGACGTCTTCGAGGATGTGAAGCGCAACCCCGTCGCGGACGCCTTCAAGAAGGCCATCACCGACCCCAAGGACCTGGCGCGGGACGTGTTCCAGACGGGCCTGCGGACCGCCTATCACGGCGCCAACGCGGTGCTTCCGGACGGCGCGACGAACGTGCTGCTCAAGGGCGCCGAGATGGGCGTGGACGCGCTCGCCAAGACGTCCGAGCTCGTGCTGGGCAAGGACGCCTCGCTCACCGACAGCCTCAAGAAGCTGGGTGAGGTCGACCTGGAGGCCATCAACCGCACCACGGACCCGGTGACGGGCCAGAAGCTCGAGGCCGACTGGACGAAGCTGTGGGGCACGTGGCTGCTCGAGGAGAAGCCGGCGGACCTGGGCACGTGGGACAAGACGACGGACAGCGAGGGCCGCACCGTCGACCGCGTCACCGTCACCGACGAGAAGTACACCCAGGACCTCGCCGGCCGTCCGCACCAGCAGCAGCTGACCGAAGAGTTCTTCAAGATGTACCCGAACCCCCAGCCGGGCGACGTCTTCCCGCCCACCAGCGGGGACCCGAAGGCCATCGCCGACGCGAAGGACAAGGCGCTGTATCGCTTCACCGGCCCCGGCACCTCCGAGAACAACAAGGACGCGCCGTACACCGCGCTCGAGTGGTTCATGGGCTCGTACAACACGAAGATTGAGTGCACCGGCATCGACCCGAACACGGGCAAGCCGAACCTCGAGTACACGGTGACGAACAACTCCCACCTCGAGTCGGGCACGCGCGTTCCCCAGTCCTTCCAGGACAAGGGCCTGCCGGACGCGCTCGTGGGCGACGTCGAGCGCGAGCGGGGCCTGGGCGTCGGCGGCAGCTTCATCCAGGACTTCGTCTGGACGAGCAACGGCGTGGACAACCCCAACAAGTAACGCACCCCTCCCGCTGTATCCATGAAGGCCCGGTGGTCGCGTCGAAGCGGCCCCGGGCCTTCTGTCTTTGCGCCACAGGGGCCGCACACCGGGATGTTTGTCTTTGCGCGTCATCTGATTTTCGCGCACATCAGGAAACTCATTCCCACCCATCGCGATGATAAAGGCATCCCCCAGCCCTTCGAGGCGATGTCATGGCCCCCATCTCTTCTGTCGACCGTGGAGCAGCCGAGGCAGCCCGTAGGCGCGCGGAGGCGGCGCGAATCGCCGCCCAGGCCCAGGCCGCCGCCGCCAAGGCGAAGGAGAAGGCCGCCCAGAAGCCCCAGCCCCAGCAGACGCTCACCGCGTTCGAGGGGAGCCGGAAGGTGGGGACGGAGAAGCTGACGGGACAGAAGGCCGCGCCCGTGGCGAAGGGCCCGCTCGACGCCGCGCCCGCGGACCCGAAGGCGCGGGCGGGCTGGTGGAAGCAGCTGTCCCCCACGGAGCAGATGCAGGCGGTCAGCGCGGACCCGAAGAAGGTCGGCTCCCTGGATGGCCTGCCCGCGTCCGTGCGCGACACCGCGAACCGCCAGCAGCTCAAGAACGAGCTGACCCAGCTCACCGCCGAGGCCGACCAGGCCAAGAAGCACTACCTGGACAACCGCTCGCTGGGGGACAAGCTGCGAGACGCGCTCCGTCCGGGCAGCGCCGCGGACGAGCCGGCCGAGAAGTTCCTCCCGCAGGAGAAGCGGCACCAGCTGGAGAACGCGCGGGCGGTGCAGAAGCAGCTGGAGCGGACGGAGAAGGAGGTCGGCTCCGCGCAGCTGCTCGTCTATGACTCCGCCTTCGTCAAGGGCGAGGGGCGCGCGGCCATCGTCGCCGGCAACCTGGACACGGCGAAGCATGTGTCGGTGAGCGTGCCGGGGCTCAAGTCGGACGTGCGCGACTACATGGACAACATCACCACCGACGCGCTGAACCTGCACAAGGCCGCGGGCAAGGAGCATGGCGAGGTCGCGACGGTGGCGTGGATGGGCTACGACGCGCCGGGCTTCCAGAACGTGGCGTCCGACAACGCCGCGGAGAACGGCGCGAAGCTGCTGGCCGCGGACGTGGCCGGCATCCGCGCCAGCCGCGAGGGCAGCCAGCCCCACCTGACGGTGATTGGCCACAGCTACGGCAGCACCACGGCCTCCATCGCCGCGGACAAGAACGGCTTGCAGGCGGATGACCTGGTGCTCATCGGCAGCCCGGGCGCCGGCAGCGCGAAGTCGGTGAAGGACTACGACGGGCCGCTCGCCAACGGACACGTCTGGTCCGGCTCGGCCAGCCGGGACTTCGTCTCCTGGCTCAACGGCAGCAACATGCCGGGAGACCCGCTGGGCCAGGACCCGTCCGAGGATTTGTTCGGCGCCAGGCGCTTCACCGCCGAGGCGGCGGACCGCGGCGACAAGAGCAACTTCGCAGACCACTCCAAGTACTACCGCGAGGGCTCCGAGTCCCTGGGCAACCTGGCCGACATCGTCACCGGCAACTACGGCGGCGTGGACTCGGCGAAGCACCGCTACGGCGAGCACGACTGGTTCAAGGGCAACCGCGTCATCGACCCGGAGACGCAGCGCCCCGTGTGATTCAAGGCCGTGTGCTCTGGTGCTCGCGCAGCGCGCGCACCAGGGCCCAGAGCCCCGCCTCGGCGGCGACCTGGTTGTCATTGAAGACGACGGCCACGAAGGCGTCGTCCGTCGGGAGATAGGCCACCACCGACGTGAAGCCCTGGATGCCGCCGCTGTGGCCCAGCATGAGGCCCGGCCCCTGCGGCACCTCGTAGAGCTGCACGCCGCGCCCGTAGAACATCGTGTTGCCCGGCTGGGCCGGCGGGTACATGACGTCCATCGAGTGCATGTCCTGGAACATGCGCTGGACGGTGTCCATGGGCAGCAGTCCGCCGGACATCAGCGCGTGCCAGAAGTGCACCAGGTCCTCCGCCCTGGAGGCCAGCGCGCCCGCGGCGTAGGGGGTGGCGTAGTCGACCTGCGTGACGGGCGCTCTCGCCAGATGGCCGCCGACGACCTGCGGGAGCGGCACGCCGGCGGTCCTCATCCGCGAGTGTTCGAGCCCCAGCGGCCCGGCGATGCGCTCCTGGAGGAGGTCCGCGAACGGCTTGCCCTCCACCTGCTCGAGGATGCGGCCGAGCATGACGTAGCCCGTGTTGCTGTACGCCCAGTGGGTGCCGGGGCAGAACTGGCGCGGATGCTCGGCGGAGACCTGAATCAACTCCTCCGGTGCGTGGTGGGGGCCGTCCTCGAAGCCGGGCAGGGCGTTGAAGCTCACCAGCCCGTGGGTGTGCTCCAGCAGGTCCGCGACGGTCATCGCCTCCGCGCCCTTCACCTGGGGGAACCAGGTGGAGACCGGCGCGTCCAGCGAGAGGCGCCCCTCGCGCGCGAGCTGCAGGACGAGCACCGCCGTGAAGCTCTTCGCCACGCTGGCGACCTGGAACAGGGACTCGGGGCCCACCGCCTCACCCGTGTCCGTGCGCGACACGCCGCGTGTCGCCGTCCACAGCCCTGCTCCTGGCAGGGCGACCGCGACGCTGGCCGCGGGGACATGTTTCAGGACCGAGTCCAGCGCGGTGTCCAGCGCCTGGGTGAGTCCGGCGTCGAGCGTCCCGGTGATGGGGCGCTGGGCGGCGAGCGTCGGCCAGACGTCCTCGGGTGCGCTGCGTCGGGTGGGGCCCCGGTAGGTGCGCTCTCCGGTGCAGCGCTCGGGACCTGGATTGGAGCTCGCACACCCCAGCAAGAGCAATCCCAGGAAGCAGGTCCAGCGGGTCATCGAGTGCATGGGTTCTCGCGTCGTCGGAAGTCCTGGACGCCGGCCCGGCTCAGGAGGGCAGGGGCCTCATCATCCTCGAGGCTCCTGCTGCGAAAGGGAACGCGTGGGGCGCGTGGATGTCGCGGAGTGGTCAGCCGAATCGCTCCTTGAGCACGGCCGCGTAGCTGCGGCTGAGCGGCAGGGGAGACTCGACGCCGCGCAGGTACACGTCGCCGCCGCCGCTGAGTCCCCGGTCCACGCGCTCGACGAGCGTCAGGTTGACCAGGGCGGAGCGGTGGATGCGCGCGAACGTCCGCTCCGGCAGCCGGGCCTCCCACTCCTTCAGGGGCCGAGGCGACAGCGTGCACGTCCCGTCCACCGTCACCAGCTCCACGTAGTCGCCCGCGCCGCGCAGGCAGACCAGCTGGTCCACCCGCACGAAGCGCGACTTCGCGCCGTTCTCGAGGAACAACATGTCCGTCTCGGTCAGCTTGTGCCGCGAGGGGCTCTGCGAGGCAGCGGGCTTGTCCTTCTCCACGTCCTCCAGTCGCGCCAGCGTCCGGGCCAGCCGCTCCGGGTGCACGGGCTTGAGCAGGTAGTCGAGCGCGTTGACCTCGAACGCCCTGAGGGCGTGCGCGTCGAACGCCGTCACGAAGATGACCTCGAGGCGCGGCTCCGGCAGCCGGGCGAGCAGGTCGAACCCGCTCTCCCCCGGCATCTGCACGTCCAGGAACAGCAGCTCCGGCTTCAGCTCCTCGATTCGCGCGAGCGCGCTGGCCACGCTGTCTGCCTCGCCCACCACCTTCACGTGGGGGAAGGGCGTCAGCATCTCGCGCAGCTCGGTGCGCGCCAGCCGTTCGTCATCCACCAGCAACGCGCGCAGCGGGTGCGTCATGTGACTCCTCGGCGAGAATCGGGGTCCACTCCTGGGCGGGCAGCTCCACGCGGACGCGCACCCAGCCCTCCTGCTCGGAGGTCTCCAGGCGCGCGCGCTCCGCGTAGAGCTGGGCCAGCCGCTCGCGCACGTTGCGAAGGCCCGTGCCCGTGCCCTCGGGGCCCATCTCCCGCGCGGGCGGCGCCCACATGCCGGTGTTCTCCACCAGGATGCGCAGCACGTCCTGCTCCCGCGTGATGCCCAGCCGCACCCGCACCGGCAGCTTCCCTGACGCCAGCCCGTGCTTCACCGCGTTGTCCACCAGCGGCTGGATGAGGAACGCGGGCACGGAGAGCCGCTCGGTGCCCGGCATCACCGACACCTGCACGTCCAGCTTCTCCTCGAAGCGCACCGACTCGATGCTCAGGTAGTTGCGCACCATGGCGAGCTCCTCCTCCAGGGGCACATGCGGGCTGTCCCCCTTCTGGAGCGAGAAGCGCAGGAAGTCCGCCATCTCCGTCACCATGCGCCTGGCGCGGGCCGGGTCCTCGCCAATCAGCGCGCGCACCGACGTCAGCGCGTTGAACAGGAAGTGCGGACGCACCTGGTGTCGCAGCGACGCCAGCCGCGCCTCCTGCGCCAGGGCGGCCGCCTTCAGCGCCCGCTCGCGCTCGTCCTGCCACGCCCTGGCGTGTTTGATGCCGAAGTACAGTCCGCTCCAGCCCAGCAGCGTCACCGCGTAGTCGAGCGCTCCCCGGGCGAACATCATGCGGTTGGTGCGCCAGTCGTACGTGTCATACATCCACGTGGCCCACGCCTCCGCGAGGAGCATCCACGCCACGCCGAACACCGCGGTGGTGACCATGGCCCAGGCGGCCTGTCGGGTGAAGCCGCCGGGGAACAAGCGCTGGTAGCCCAGCCGCATCAACGAGGTGAGCATCAGGCCGAACATCGCCCGGCTGCCCTTGGCGATGAGCAGGTGCGTTGCCCGCCCATCGGAGGCTGCCGCGGGCAGGAAGGTGACGATGAGCAGGAGCGCATAGAGCCCCCAGCCGCCGAACTGCATCGGCCAGAAGGAGGGCCTCGACGCCGCGCGGGAGTCCATGCGCGGCAGGGTACCAGAGGGCTCCGGGCCCGACGACGGGCCGGCGTGTTCGCCTGGCTGCCTCATCGCCCGAGCAGCGAGGGCAGCAGCGTGGCGAAGGCGGTCATCTCCTCCACCGTCCCCACCGTCAGTCGCAGGCAGGCGATCTCCGGGGCGATGGGGACGTGGGGCCGGGTCGTCAGGTGGAAGCCGTGGGGGATGAAGCGGCCGGGCAGGTCCAGCAGCTCCGGTGGCAGGGGCATCCAGACGAAGTTGGCGTGGGCCGGCACGGGCTTGAGCCCCGCGGCGTCCAGGGCCTTGGTGGTGATGCGGCGCGCGTCGGTGGTGAGCTTGCGCATGCGCGGCACGAAGGCCTTGTCCTGGAGGCTGGCGAGCGCGGCCTCGACGGCGAGCGGATTGGGCAGCGTCATCTGCCGCGAGTCGAGCTTCTTCACGAGCGCGGGCTGGGCGAGCGTGTAGCCCATGCGCATGCCGGCGAGCCCATGAATCTTGGAGAAGGAGCGCGTGACGATGACGTCCTTCCCCGCGCGCACCAGGTCGACCATGGAGAGGCCGGGCGCGGGCTCCAGGTAGTGGATGTAGACCTCGTCCACCAGCACGGTGGCGCGGGAGGCCATGGCCTCGCAGAACGAGCGCAGCCTCGCGGAGTCGACGACGGTGCCGGTGGGGTTGTTGGGATTGCAGACGGAGACCAGCTTCGTGTTCGCGTCCACGCGGGCCGCGAGCGCGTCCAGGTCGTGCGTCATCGTGGCATCGAGGGGGACGCGCTGGACCTTGCCGCCGGCCCGCTCCGCGAAGGTGGCCACGACGGGGAAGGACGGGTCGGGACAGATGACGCCGCCACCTCCGGCGCCGAATTCGTTGGCGAGGAGGACCAGCGCCTCGAAGGAGCCCGCGGTGATGAGGACATGCTCGGGCGTCAGGCCCTCCAGCTCGGCGATGGCGCGCTTGAGCGCGTCGACGCGTGTCTGTGACACATAGCGGCTGGCGAGATGGGGCGACTCCCGCATCACCCGCAGGGCGCCCTCACAGGGGCCGTAGCGGTTCTCGTTGGAGAAGAGGCGGACGGGGTCCTGGCTCCAGTTCCTGCGGGGGACAGGCGCGGCGGACGAGGGCTCGGGGCGCAGCGTGAGCGCGGCGGTGGTGACGGCGGCAGCGCCGGCGAGGAGGGCCCGGCGGGTGGGTAGGGTGTGGGGCACGAGGTTCTCCGTGCGCGAGTGGGCTGGGTGGCTTTTCGCGCGAGGCGGAGGTTAGGCGTTCGGCGCGCTCCCGAAGCGAGGGCATCTGTGAAGGGGGCTGGACGTCGGTGAACGGCGAGCCTTCGTCGACGAGCCGCGGCATCCCTCGGTGTTACAGCCGTGGGGCGCTTTTCCTGTCTGGGCGGAGCCCGTGCCTTGCGCAGCGAGTCAAATCCCTCAGCGGATTCACAATCACTGTTGCAACCCAGTGGGTCCCTGCTGACCAGGAGCCTGTCAGTCTTTGCGTCACAGTCATGTTCCGGGCTTAAGTGAAATGCTTGTTACGTGCGTTTTGCGGTTTTAATGCTACACCCACCGCCAACACGTACATCCAGGACTGGGAGGACATGATGGGCGTCAATTCCGTGGGAGGCTCGGGTTCGGGGCGCGGTACATCGGGTTCGAACTCCGCGTCAGGCAATGACAGGGCCTCGAATGCGGCGGACGCGGCGTCCAAGGCCGAGGCGGCGCGCGCGGAAGCCGCGAAGGCGGAGGCGGCGCAGGCGGAGGCCGCGAAGGTCGCCGAGGCCGCGGCCATCGCCGCGAAGGTGGACTTCAGCGTCAGCTCCTTCACCCCCGCCGCGGCGGTGACGAACATGCCGTCGCTGACGGCGCCGACGTTCTCCATGGCGCTCGCGAGCCCCACGTTGAACCCGTCGCTCACCGCGCCGAACTTCTCCGCGCCGAGCCTGATGTCCGCCACGCCGCTGGGCCCGTTGGACTCGTTCAATCCCTCGCTGCCCGACGTCGGCCCCGTCCCGGCGACGAAGCCCGAGCAGGTCGCGGACGCCCAGGCCGCGGAGGTCGCGGACGGGCTGCGCTTCGGCGCGGACGCCAACCAGGACGCCGTCAGCGCGCACACCCGCGAGGTGCTGGGCGAAATCATGGCCACGGCGAACGTGACGTCCGCGCGCATCACCAGCACCGCGCGCACGCCCGAGGCGCAGGCGCGCGCCATGTACGACAACATCCAGTCCACGGGCGTCGCGCGTCAGAAGTCGCTCTACGGCGCGGGCGGTGACGCGGTCATCGACACCTACTCCGAGTCCGTCGCGGCCGGATTGACGAAGGAGCAGACGCTCCAGGCGATGGTGGACCGCATCAACGAGCTGGGGCCGTCCAGCGTGTCCAAGCACATGGCGGACCCGACGCGGCTCAACGTCATCGACATCTCGCCCCGGTCGATTCCCGACAGCAAGAAGGAGGCCTTCGAGGAGGCCATCCGCGCGCATCCCGAGGTGTCGCGCTTCCTGGGCCCGTCCAACAACGACCCGGCCTACCACCTCGAAATCCGTCAGCCCTGAGCGCGGGCAGAGCCCCGGCGCGTGTCACCGCGTCGGGGCCCTCTCGCAGGTCCGCTCAGGCGCGGGGCTGGGACTGCCTCAGCCACGCCACCGTGTCGCTCAGCGTCTGGCGGTGGGCGCGCGGCTGGTAGTCGAGCTCCTCGTGGCTCCACAGGGTCTTGAAGCCCCAGTGGCACGTGGACATCTCGAGCACGACGGGGTCCGGCAGCTTCTTGAGCGGCACCTTCGAGCCCAGCTTCGCCAGGCCCTGGACGACGAGCGTGGGGACGTCGGGCTTGTCCACCTTGATGCCGGCCACCTCGCCCACGCGCTCGAAGAAGGTGCGCAGGGACAGGGACGTCCCGGGCAGGTGGTACGTGTCGCGCCACGTGTCGCGCTTCGCCAGCCGCGCGAGCGCATGGGCCACGTCCCGCACGTCGGTGAAGGCGATGCCGCCCGCGGGGATGAAGGGCAGCCGGCCGTTGAGCACGCGCGCGACGTTGGTCGTCGAGCGGCCCAGCGTGTCGCCCGGGCCGAGCAGCACCGGAGGCCGCACCACCGTCAGCTCCACGCCGAGCTGCTTCGCCAGCTTGCGCGACTGCTCCTCGGCGCGAATCTTCGACAGGTAATAGGGCCAGCGCCCGACGACGCCCTCCGCGTAGAGCGAGTGCTCGTCCGCCTCGATGGTGGCGTGGGGAAAGCAGCCCACCGTGCCGGACGTCGACACCAGCACCATCCGGGCGTCGAGCGCCTTCGCCGCGCGCACCATCGCCAGCGAGCTCTCGATGTTGAAGCGCACCATCTCCTCGGCGTGGTGCCGGCTGTGGTGCACCATGCCCGCCGCGTGAATCACCACGCGCGTGCCCTTCGCCTGGGACAGCCACGCGTCGGGCTCCATCGGCGTGCCCGACACTTGCTGGACCTTGGCGTCCAGCGGCGAGCGCACCAGCGCCACCGCGTCGTCGCCCAGGACCTCGAGCAGGTTGCGTCCCAGAAAGCCGCTGGCACCCGTGACGAGCGTCTTCACGACTGCACCTCGCCCCGCCACGCGCAGGCCTGCTGGAACTGGGCGAGCTGGGCCGCGTTCGGACCCCACTCGAGGTCGTCACCCGAGGGCTTCACGATGTCGAGCGACAAGAGCGCCTGCACCACGCCGTCCAGGTGCGGACGGTGCGCCACCGGCACGGCCTTCAGCTCGCAGGGCGCGCTCACCTTCGTCGCCTCCAGGTAGTCGCGCACCACGGGCTCGAAGAGCGCCTTGACCACCGCGTCGACGCGCGGGTCGCCCATCTCCGCCAGCGGCGTGGCGCACCAGCGGTAGCGCGACAGGTGCGTCTCCAGCGCGGGGTTGCCCGGCTGGCGCGCCAGCACGTCGCCCGCGAACCAGTTCTGCCACTGGTTGCGCAGCGAGTGCGCCAGCGTCGCGGGCAGGGGCGAGGGCACCGGCAGCTCGCTGGCGATGACGCGCCCGCCCCGCCGCTCGATGGCGTCCTTCAGCCACGCCTCGTCGACGCCCGGAATCGGGTGCTCGGCGAGGAACGCGCGCAGGTGGAAGCTGCTCACCGAGGTGTGGCGCTGCAGCTCGGCCATCACCGTGTGGCTCAGCGTGCGCACGTCCGTGTCCGGGCCCATGGCCTGGGGCTGTCCGCACGCCACGTGGACGCGGCCCAGCTGGACCTGTCCGCGCGCGAGCCGGCTCAGCCACGACATGACGCCCGTGAGCGTCATCTTCGGGCGCGGCTTGCCGGACAGCTCCTCGCACAGCGACGCCTCCTCCGGGAGCCTGTCATAGGAGATGGCCACGGGCAGCACGACGAACTGGCGCCCCGTGTTCTGCAGGGCGCGCAACAGGCCCCGCTTGGGCGGCAGCATCAGCCGGGCGCGGCTTCGCTGGCCCTCGATGAAGAACATGAGCGAGGCGTTCTTCTCGGTGAGCCGGCGCAGCTCCTCACCCAGCTCCGGCACCTCGCGGCCCACGCCGCGCTTGATGAAGAAGGCCTGCGAGTCCTTGAGGATGGGCCCCACCACGGGGATGCGGCCGAACTCCTCCGCCGCGGCGATGTGCGGCATGCAGATGCCCAGCTCCGGGTGCTGGAAGCACAGGTAGCTGGTGAGCAGGAAGTCGAAGTAGCTGCGGTGCGTGGGCGCCAGCACCACCAGCGCGCCCGGCGGCACCTGCGCCATCGCGCGCTCGAACGAGGGCCGGTCGAACGTCACGTCGCTCGTGCAGTGGCGGAACGTCTTGCGCAGCGCATAGCCGAACACCTTGAGCGTGGTGTTGGCGGCCGGGCGCTCCTTGAGCCACGTGCTGTCCGCCCGCCCGTCATCGTGCTTGGGCCCCGCGAAGGACACCTGCGTCTCGTCGCGCGACAGCAGGTGGCGGTACATGCCTTCGTTCACCACGCGCACGTACTCGCGCGGCTCGAAGTCGGGGACCTCCAGGGGGCGGGTCCGCACGAAGTCGAAGGTGTGGTGCGTGAAGTACGAGAAGCCCTCGTTGAGGTACTGGACCTTCTGGTCCGCGCGCACCAGCTTGCGGAGGGCCTTGCTCTGCCCGAGCAGCGACAGGACGGCCTTCTGCAACTGCACGGGCAACTCGCGCCGCATCAGGTCCGCGGCGTCGAAGCCGTGGTCCTTGCGGCCGACGAACATGTCCGGCGCCTTCACCACGCCGGGGCGGTGCTTGAACCACTCGATGGTGGTCGCCGCCGCCATGTCGATGCGCAGCGCGCGCTGCACGCCCATGGTGGCGTGGACGATGGGCACCGGCTGGCCTTCGGCCGGCATGGGGCCGAACACCGCGCGCACGACTTCACTGGCCACCACGTCCACCGGCACCACGTCCAGGCGCACCGACGGGTCCGCGTTGAAGGCCCGCACCACGCCCAGGCCGCTGTACAGCAGGCACCCGGCGAGCGCCGCCGGGCTGTCGAGCCAGGCCGGGAAGGGCGCGCGGTGCGCCGCGGACACGATGCTGGGGCGCACGATGACCACGGGCACGTGGCCGCGCCGCTCGCAGATGAGGTGCTCGGCGACGCTCTTGGTGAGCGTATAGGTGTTGGGGTGGCCGGTGAGCGTCAGCCACTCGCGGCCGTCGCCTTGCGCCACCTGGAACGCCTCGTAGAGCTCCGAGGCGGGCTTGGGCAGGTGCGCCAGCCGCTCCTCGATGGGGCCGGGGCGCCAGACGCTGACGTACGCGGTCGACACGTCGACCATGCCCACCACCTTGGGGCACTCGCGCGCCAGCTCCAGCACGGACAGCGCGCTGCGGATGTTGGCGGACGTGGCCTGGGCGAGCGGCAGGTCGAACTCCACGCTCGCCGCGCAGTGCACCACGTGGGTGATGCTGCCACGCACGGCGTCGCGGTCCGCGGCGGACAGGCCGCAGGCGGGCTGCTCCAGGTCACCGCTCACCACGTCGACGTGCTGAAGCCAGCCAGCCGGCAGGCGTGAGAAGCAGGCGGCCTGGGCCACCTTGGCGAAGCGCTCGGGGGCCGACTGCACGCGGCCCTGACGGTCCTTGGACTCGCGGACCAGCACGGTGACGCGCTCGACGCCCTGGTGGAGCAGCGCCTCCAGCACCACCTTGCCGACGAAGCCGGTGACGCCGGTGAGAAAGACATGGCGGGACATCAGTGAGGCTCCTCGTTCGGGGTGAGCGCCACCGGGCCGTTGATGCCGCTGTTCGACGCGCCGAAGAGGTTCTCCGGGTCGATGGCCGCCTTCACCTTGCGGTTCAGCGCCAGCGCGCCCTCGGAGTAGACCTCCGGCAGGAAGTCGCGGCGAATCTTGCCGACGCCGTGGTGGTGCGACAGGGAGCCGCCCGCGGCGAGGATCTCCTCGCGCGCCGCGTGCTCGAGCGCCGCGTAGGCGCCCACCGGGTCCGCCACGCCCTTCGCGTAGAAGCCCAGGTAGAAGTAGATGACCACGCCCGTCTGGTAGACCTGGGTGAGGCGGCCGGTGAAGAAGACCTTGCCGGGCAGCTTCAGCAGGGCGTGCTCCTTCTCCACCCGGCGCTGCACGCGCTCGTAGAGCTCCAGCGCGCGGCTCCACGGCACGCTCGTCTCGAAGCTCTCCGCGATGGCCCAGTGCTCGAAGGTGAGGTCGCGGATGTAGGCGATGCCGAAGGTGAGCTGGTAGCCGCGCTCGCCGTTGGCGCCGCCGCCCTTCATGCCGCCGTGCGCGGAGGCGATGCGGTAGAGCGTCTTCTCCTGGAAGTCGACCTCCTCGCGCGAGCCCTCGAACACGATGGTCGCCACCGCGAGCTTGTACGGGTCGAAGCCCTTGAGCTTCGTGACGACGACCTTTTCCAGCTCGCTCTTGAGCTTCGCGGCCAGCCCGTGCTTTGCGGGCTTGAGCGCCTGGCCGAAGTGGAACTGGGTGTTGTCCATCACGCGCACGCTGGCGGGCACCGCGCCGGACTGCTGCAACTCGTAGAGGAACGCCAGACCCTCGGCCAGGTCGGGGAAGATGACCGAGCCGTAGCGCTGCACCTCGGGCAGGGGGAAGAGCTTCACCACCGCGGTGGTGATGATGCCGAAGTTGCCCTCGCTGCCGAACATGTACTGGCGCGGGTTGACGCCCACGCTCTCACGGGGCGCCTGGCGCGGGCGCTCCACGATTCCCTGGGCGGTGACGACCCGCATGTCCAGCACCAGGTCCTCGATGTTGCCGTAGCGGTTCTTCTTCATGCCGCTGGCGTTGGTGGCAATCCAGCCGCCCAGCGTGGAGAACTCGAGGCTGTCGGGCTCGTGGCCCATGGTGAAGCCGAACTTCGCCAGCTCGCTCATCAGGTGGCGGCCGGTGGCCCCCGCCTCGATGCAGGCCATGCGGTTGACGGTGTCAATCCACAGGACGCGGTTCATCTGCCGCATGTCCACGGCGATGACCAGGCGCTGCTCGGAGAGAGGGATGCGCAGCGCCTCGGTGACGTTGGTGCCGCCGCCGAAGGGGATGACACACGCGCCGTGCTTCGTGGCGGCCTCCACCAGCTGGACCACCTCGTCGTGGCTGCGCGGGAAGACCACCAGGTCCGGGACCCGGTCCAGCTTGGTGTAGCGGATGGCCCAGATTTCTCCGCCCGTGTGGCCGTGGCCCCGGCGCAGCCGCTGCTTCGGGTCGTCGGTGAGCTGGTCCTCCTTCAGGAACCCGCGCAGCGCGGTCAGGAGCGCTTCGTCCTTCTTCGCCTCGGGAATTTGGGGCGGGTAGTGCGGCTCGTTGCGGTTGTCGTAGCCCAGCGGCGAGGCCAGCTTGGCGGCGAACCACGGCATCAGCTCCGGCAGCGCCACGTTGCTGATGTTGTAGCGGGTGCCCGTCAGCAGCGTGCTGCCATCCGGTTGCACCACGAAACGGGTGTCCTCGAAGCCCCAGCCCTCGAGTGATTCGACGTCCTGAGACGCGGGGGAAACGGGGGGCGTGAAGCGCGTGTCTCCAGACGACACGGTGGACGACTTGCCGTCGAGGCGCTCGCCTGTTTCGCTCTGCACCGCATTACCCAGACGGTGCAGCAATCCTGATTTGTCTGCCATGGTCGCGCGCAGTGGTACATAGGGTTGCTCGCTGCGTCAACGCGCGCGCATTGCGCAGGTGCGCACCGCGCTACGCACTTTCGGAACGCACGGTCTCGTAAGTGCCCTAACGAGACCTCCGGTCTCGTAATCCGGCTTCTTCCGAGACAGGAAGTCTCGTAAAGGGGTGTCATGCGTGCAGGCCGACCGAGGGACGAGGGCGTGCGCCGGGCCATCCTGGTGGCGGCGCAGGAGCTGGTGCTGGAGCGGGGCTATGCGGCCGTCACCATGGGGGACGTGGCGAAGCGGGCCGGTGCGGGCAAGCAGACCCTCTATCGCTGGTGGCCGGGCAAGGGGGCGCTGGTGCTGGACGCGTTCTCCGAATGGGTGAGCCAGGCGCCCAGGGGGCGGAGCCCGCGCAGGCCCTCGTTGTCCTCCACGCTGGTGGAGCTGTGCCGGGGGGCCTCGGAGGCGGCGCCGGTGCTGCGGGCGTTGATGGCGGAGGCGCAGTTCGACGAGGACCTCCACCAGCGGCTCGTCGCGCAGCTGGTGCGGCCGAGGGGGGATGAGCTCCGGGCCTGCCTCGTCGACCGGCGGCCGGCGGACCGGGAGCTGGTGGTCAACGTGCTCTCCGGGCTGGTGTGGCAGCGGCTGATGCTCAACGAGCCGCTCGACGCGCGCTTCGTGCGCTTCGCCCTGAGGGTGGTGGAGCGCATCTGAGGGGGCTGGCGGCCGGGCGGGCCCCGGCGGCGTGGCGGGGTCGAACGAAGTTGGCCGGCCTGCTCCCGCTGTGCTAGCTAGCGCCCAGCCACTCGACGCTCCGATGGCGGTGCGGCATCTCGTCGCGACCGTAGGGTGTCCTCGGGTGGCATTTCTTCGGCTGGCGCCTCCCGAGCATCGACCCCGTTGTTGCTGGAGGCCTACATGTCGACGTCCGAACTGCCCGTCCTCGAGTTCATCCTCGCGAACTACAAGAACTTCAACGCGCGGGCGACGCGCGATTCGCTCTTGTCCTACTGGGACCACGTCTCCACGGGTGGCCGGATGTTCTGGAGCGTCGCGGGCGCGATGTCGTCCGCGCAGCTGGGCATCACCCTGGCGCCGGCCATCCGCTCGGGCCTGATTCACGGCCTGTCCGTGACGGGCGCGAACCTGGAGGAGTCGCTCTTCCGGCTCGTCGCGCACGACGCGTACAAGGACTTCCCGGAGTACCGCTATTTCACCAAGCAGGACGACACCAAGATCCTCGAGCAGCGGATGCGCCGGGTGACGGACACGAGCATCCCCGAGGACGAGGCGTTCCGCGCGGTGGAGAAGTTCATCGTCCCGATGTGGAAGACGGCGACGCAGAAGGGCGAGCGCCGCTTCTGGCACGAGTACTTCTACGAGGTCATCCAGATGCTGGACCCCTCGGCGTACGAGGGGGACCCGGAGGCCTGCTGGCTGCTCGAGGCGGCGCGCCGCAAGCTGCCCATCGTCGTCCCGGGCTACGAGGACTCGACGTTCGGCAACATCTTCGCGTCCTACGTGAAGTCGGGCGAGTGCAGCGCGAGCATCGTCAAGTCCGGCATCGAGTACATGGCGGACTTCTACGACCGCTACGAGGAGCTGTCCGCGGGCCAGGGCGTGGGCTTCTTCCAGATTGGCGGCGGCATCGCCGGTGACTTCCCCATCTGCGTCGTCCCGTCCATCAAGTACGACCTGCAGAAGCCCGTGAAGCCGTGGGCGTACTTCTGCCAGATCAGCGACTCGACGACGTCCTACGGCTCGTACTCGGGCGCGACGCCCAACGAGAAGATTACGTGGGACAAGCTGACCGAGACGACGCCGATGTTCGTCATCGAGTCGGACGCCACCATCGTCGTCCCGCTGATGCTGCGCGCCCTGCTCGAGTGCCAGGGCAACCCGAAGGCGGCGGGCGCCCTCATCGCGAAGCACCGCGGCTGAGAGGCTCGTGGAGATGTGACGGCTTGCCGGGGCGGCCCGTATCACCGCCCCGCGCCCGGTGGGGGTCGTGACGTGGCCGCCTCGCGGAGTGCTCCCGCGAGGCCTGGCCGCTCCGGCGCTGGAGTGACGCTCCTCGAGAGGCTGGGTTGCATGTGCATTCTCCGCGCGGCGCTGGAGCGCGTCTGGAGACTCGCGTGTCCCGGTGCCCGCCGGTGGGCGATTCCTGGCGGGCGCGCGCCCGGGCTCGGGTGTGGGGCCGTGTGAACGACAGGTCGGGGCGCGTGATGCGGGGGGCGGCACCCGCATTGTCTGTGATTGTCGCCCTGGAGGGTGTCTGTGTTATCGAGGGGAGCCTCTTCCCGAAAGGGTGCTGACCTGGCGCAGGGCGGGGCCACCGCCCCAGGTGTCGAGTCGCTGAGGGCTCGCTCAGACGCTCGAACCTGAAGCGCGTCCATCGCCCCGGGATGGACTACGCTGCGCCGCCTTCGTCGGAAAGGTCGGTGCGTGTCCCATGGGTGGTGGTCGTGTGCTCTCGCCAGTGCTCCTCGTCGGTGCCGGGATGGGGGAGGCCACGTGTGGCATCCTCTACCTGGCGAGCTACCTTCGACGCGGCGGCATCGAGGCCTTCGTGCGGCTGTACGATGGCGACGAGACGGAGGCCGAGGTCATCCGCTCGTTCGAGGCCCTGGTGCGCCGGGTGCGCCCCAAGCTGGTGGGCATCAGCCTCAAGTGGTTCCACCACGTGGACCGCGCGCTGCTCATCGCGCGGACGCTGCGAAGAATCGACCCGTCCATCCGCGTCGTCGTGGGCGGCAACTCCGCGTCCTTCTGGTGGCGGGAGCTGCACGCGTTCGACTGCATCGACCACGTGGTGCTGGGGGACGGTGAGCGGCCGCTGTTGGCCCTGTGCCAGGGGGAGGACTCGCCACCCAACTGCGTGAGGCGGGACCCGGACGGCCGTGCGCGCCGGCTGCCGCTCGAATACGTGCAGGGCGCCACCAACACCGAGGACGTCTTCTACTCGCACTTCGGCGAGATGTTCCTGAGCCAGCTCGACCTGAGCTCCTTCTCCGGCTGGGTGGCGCCGGGCAAGGGGTGCGGCGAGAACTGCCTGTACTGCGGCGGTGCGCGCGGCAACCAGAAGGCCGCCTTCGGTCGGGCGAAGCCCTTCCTTCGCTCCGAGGAGAGCGTCCGAAAGGACCACCAGGAGATCGCCAGCAAGACGTGGCAGATGCGCTACGACTTCGCGGGGAGCTCGGCGGAGTTCCTGGGCAGCACCTGGGCGGGCGTGGACCTTTCGGGACACTGCTGCACGTACTTCCTGTGGGGCGTGCCGCGCCTGGAACTCGTCGAGGCGCTGTCGAACACCTTCGAGCGCGTCTACATGGTGGTGGACATCGGCTGCTTCTCCGAGAAGCAGCGCCTGGAGCAGATGGGCCGCGGGCTGCTCAAGCCGTGCGCGAAGGACCGGGAGCTGCTCGAGCTCATCGAGGGCTGCCGTCGCTACAAGAACCTGGGCATCGAAATCTCCGGCATCGGCGGGCTGCCGTTCGCCAGCGAGGCCACGCTCGTCGAGGAGCTCGCGCTGGTCCGGCGCATCATCGACCAGGACTGCGTGGTGGGCTACCAGCGGCTGGAGTCACAGCCCGGCGCGCTCGTCACCGAGCACCCCACGCGTTTCGACATGGTGAGCGAGGCGCGCACGTTCAATGAGTTCCTCGACTTCTTCGAGCGCCGCGCGCCCGGCGACGTGTCCGTCCCGATGATTCGCTTCCGCGACGCGAAGCTGGAGGCGGCGGTGCAGCGCACCTCCGAGCAGGTGGATGCGCTGGCGTGGAAGCACCGGGATGGACGCCGCAACCTCGACGTCAACGGGCGCACGCGCCTGGTGAACACCGCGTCCTCGCCCCGGCGCTTCTCGCTGGGGGACTGGCTGGGCAGCCACCGGGCTCCCGTGAAGGTCGCGCGTGAGGAGGTGACCGTCCTGCGCTCCGTCGACGGCATCACCTTGAGCTGCGCGCCCACCGTCAACCCGCGCAAGTTCTCCGACCCCACGCTGGTCCAGGGGGAGGACGGCGCCATCCTGCTGGCGGCCCTCGCCGCGTTCGAGCGCCCCACCACGGTGTCCAGCGCGGTGTCCCACCTGGGCAGCAAGGCGCGGTTGGACCCCCACTCCGCGCGGGAGGTCATCGACCATCTGGTGGAGGGGCGCTTCCTCCAGCCGGGCTGAGCCTCACAGCTCGGTGGAGCTCTCCGCCTCGTCCGCGCTCTTCGCCGCGGTGCCCGGAGTGACCGTCGGGAGCAGGAGCCGGCCGAGCACCAGGGTGAGAATCGCCGCGCAGGCGCTCGCGGCCAGGACTCCCAGCTTCGCGCCGGCGAGCAGGCTCGCGTCGGTGAAGGCGAGCTGCGCGATGAACAGCGCCATGGTGAAGCCCACGCCGGCGACCAGACCGAGCACCACGAGGTGGCGCGCGGTGAGCCCCGCTGGCAGCGTGCCGATGCGCAGCCGCAGCGTCGCGCCGATGGCGAGCAGCACGCCCACGGGCTTGCCGACGACGAGCCCCACGGCCACCGCCGTCGCCACGCTCCAGGCGGAGGCGCCGAGCGTCCCGCCCGAGAGCTGGACGCCCGCGTTGGCGAGCGCGAACACCGGCATGATGCCGAAGGCCACCCACGGGTGGAGGGACTCGATGAGGCTCTCCGCGGGGGACAGGGCCTCGCGCCGCGCGAGGTCCACGTGGCGGAGGACTCGCGAGAGGTCCTCGTGGGAGTGCGCGCCCGTGGGCTGCTGTCCGAGCGTCTCGAGCTCCTGTCGCACGTCGACGAGCAGCCCCTGGGGCCCGAGCCACGCGCGCACGGGGGTCATCAGGCCCACGATGACGCCGGCGATGGTCGGGTGGATGCCCGCGGCGTAGATGCCCGCCCACGCGACGAGCGCGGGGATGACGTAGGCCCACTTCGCGCGCACGCCCAGCCGCTGCATCGCGAGCACGCCGACGAAGCCGAGCGCGGCCGTCAGCAGCCCGACGAGCGAGACACCCGAGGAGTAGAAGAGCGCGATGACGACGATGGCGCCCAGGTCATCGATGACGGCCAGGGCCAGCAGCAGCACTCGCAAGGCGGGAGGCACGCGCTTGCCGAGCAGCGTCAGGATGCCGAGCGCGAAGGCGATGTCGGTCGCCATCGGGACGCCCCAGCCGCTCCTCGTCTCGGGGGCACCCGCGAAGGCGAGGTAGAGCAGGGCCGGGGCGACCATCCCGCCGAGCGCGGCCGCGACGGGCAGCGCGGCCCGTCGCCACTCGGACAGCTCGCCGTGGTGGACCTCGCGGCGGATCTCCATGCCGACGACGAAGAAGAAGATGACCATCAACCCGTCGTTGACGACCCACTCCAGCGAGCGCTCGAAGCTGAACGCGCCGAGCCGGAAGCCGACGGGCGTGTGCCAGAGGCGGGTGTAGCTCTCCGCCCATGGGGAGTTGGCCCAGGCGAGCGCGACGGCGGCCGCGACCAGCAGGAGGATTCCGCTCGCGGCCTGGATGCGCAGGAAGCGCTCCAGGGGACGGCTCGCGAGACGCACGAGGCGCAGCAGGGGCTCCCAGGCCTCCGGCGGAGACGAGGGAGGGGGAGGGACAGGGGTCGACATGACGCATCCTCGCCGGCGGTTCAACCGGCTCGGATGGCGGCCCGACCATCCACTGTCCTGCAGCGGTGTGCTGCACCCTTGGGTTGTGTGAGGCCCGGGCACCTTCTCACAGGCGGCCTCGAGGGTCGACGAATACCGGCGCGTGGGGGGCTCACGCGTTGTCCCTGAAAGGGATGCCGGAGGCTCGGAAGAAGACCGCCGTCAGGGCCGCTGGGAGCGCGGCGAGCACCGGGGAAAACAGGCCGTCGGGCCCTCCCTCCATCCTGGCGGGTATCTCCAGGGTGACGAGGAGCGCGCCCGCGGCGGCGAGCAGCAGCAGCGCCCGGAGGTCCGCAGGGCGAGCTTCTGGGGCGATGACCAGCTTGAGGGCTCGCCAGGCTGTCAGGCCCCCGACGAGTGCCGCCAGGAACTGGGGAAAGGGGGGGATGAGGGGGCCGTGGAAGGCGAGGCTCACCATGGTGTGGCCGACCAGGCTCACCACCACGGTGCCCAGGCCCCCCAGCGTCGTGAGCGCGGCCGAGACGACGAGGACCCATCGCGGCGGTGCCAGGGCGGGAGTGCGCCCGAAGGTGAGGTCCTCGGGTGTCAGGCGCCGTGCCTCGGGGCCATCGAGCTTGAGCAGCGCCTTCACCGCGAGCGCCCGGCAGGAGCGTCCCTTCCGGTCCCGCACCGTCGTCAGGGTGCCGGAGCTCAGGAGTTCCCACAGCACCGTGCCCAGCTCGGGCGGCCCACCTCGGTGGGCCACCTCGCGCAGTCGCGCGCTCAAGGTCTCCACGTCGAGCGTGGTCTCTCCCTGATGGGCGAGCACCGCCTGCTCCGCGAGGCCGCGCAGCGTCGCCACTTCCATCGCGGTGAGGTCGGACTGCGAGGGTTCGAGCACGGCGCGCAGTCTATGCCAGACGTGTGTGTTTGAGGTACGGGCCCGCGTGTGAGTCTTCAGCGAAGAGTCTCGTGAGGAACCGTGGCCCCCAGGCTCACGGCATGCGCACTTCCACCCTCCCGAGCGCCGTGAGTTCTTCGTGCTGGTGGAGGAGGGCGCCGACAGCCCGCTGTTCGGCCCTGCCGAGGCCTGTGCCCCTGCAGGCCCCCATGGCGTGACATGCCCTCGGAGACGCCCCGACGCCGCAGCCCTGGGTGACGCTCGGCTCCCACGGCTTCGCATGCTGAAGCGAAGGCGAGCTCAGCGCTCCCGATGGAGGGCCTCCATGTTGTCGCCATCGGGGTCCAGCACGCGCCGACGCTCGATGTCCGCGACGCCGATTCCCGTGGGGTCCATCACGCCATGTCCCGCCATGCCTCAGGCGGGCGAGAGCGTAGCCACGCACGGATGGTTCCTGAAGCCCAATCCCACCGCGGGTTCGACCCCTGGCTTCGCGAAGACGCGAGGCCTTCCGGAGTGGGGGGCGCACGAGGGCGGGACGTCGCGCGCGTTCGGAGGCATGATGGGCAGGCGCCGTCGACCTCGCGGAGGACGCACGCGCGCCAGGAGCCACGGGCTGTTGCTGGGGGAGCGCGGGAATGTCGGAGTCTGTCGAGCTGAGGTGCCTCCGGTGTGGTGCGCCGGATGCGGGGAACGTGGCGCGGTGTGTGTGCGGCGCCAGCCTCCGGGTCGATGTGGTGCTGCGGGACGCGGTGGCGGATGAGCGGGCACGCTTCGCGCTGGCCCGTGCCATCGCTCAACTGGGCCCGCCCGCTCCCTCGTTCACCGAAGCCCGAAGCCTGCTCGCCAGGGCCGGCGCGCCCCTGGCCCACGGTGTCTTTCGCGCCTTCGCGGAGAAGCTCCTGACGGTGCTCCGCGCCCAGGGCGCCCGCGCGGACCTTCGCCCCTTCGTGGAGGTGGCGGTCATCGCCGAGGCGCCCTCGAATGGGGGCCGTCGCGCGCTCCTCGGGCTGCTGCTCCTGGCCGCCGTGGGGTTGGGCGTCTGGGCGGCCCGGTCTCCGCGCTTCGCGCAGACGCGCTCGGAGGTCCTCGCCCTCGCCTCGGGTGAGGCGCCTCAGGGTGAGAAGGCCGCGGGGCCCGTGGCCCTCTCCACCGCGGAGATCTCCCGCCGCGCGGGGCCGAGCACGTTGACGCTGCGGTGCGGGAACAAGACGGGCTCCGGCTTCTTCGTGGACCCGGAGCTGGTGCTGACCAACGAGCACGTGGTGTGCCCTCCGGGCAAGATGATGACGGCGGTGCTCGCGGATGGACGCGAGCTGCTCGGCGAGACGGTGGCCACCGACGTGGACCTGGACCTCGCCACCGTTCGCGTCGTGGGCGCGAAGGCCGCGCCGCTGCCGTTGGGCGACGTCACGCGCCTGGAGCCTGGAGACCCGCTCGTCTTCATCGGCAGCCCCAAGGGGCTGGACTTCACCGTGCACGAGGGGAAGGTGGGCTACGTGGGCCGCCAGTACCTGGGGACGGGCTACGTGCAGTTCAACGCCTCGGTGAACCCCGGCAACAGTGGCGGGCCGCTGTTGAATGGCCAGGGTGAAGTGGTGGGCGTCGTCTCGATGAAGATCGAGAACTCGGATGGCCTGGGGTTGGCGCTGCCCATCGCCTACGCGAGCAAGCTCTTCCCCGTGCCCACCACGCCCGAGTCCACGGAGCGCTGGAAGCAGCTGCTCGAGCGTGTGGCTCGCGACGAGTCGCGCGAGGTGCAGCGCTTCCAGGTGGACACCGAGCAGCAGGTGCTCCTCTCGGTGCAGCGGGTCGACGGACTGGGGCTCGTGGTGCTGGTCCTCGAGCGGTTCGATTCGCCACCCACGGCGCTCAAGCGCCGCATGGAGCTGGAGGCGGAGGGGAAGACGTGCACGCTGGACCTGGAGTTCGAGGACTGGCGGCCGCTGAGCCAGTCCCTGGCGGCGCAGGAGGACTCGCGGCGGCTGCGCTGGTTCCTCTCGAAGGGGCTCACCCGGGGCATCCACATCGGAGGCGCGCGACTGCCCGTGGAGACCTGCGTGCTGCCGGCGACGGGCACGGCGTCGCTGAAGGCGGGGCAGGGGAGTGGTGAGGACCTGGAGCGCCTCGAGGTGTCACTCAAGGACGTGCGCGACGCCCGGGAGACGTGGAACCGGAACCCCGCGGGCATCCAGCGCTGGGAGCGCGAGCGCTTCAAGCAGCGCCTCGTGGGGACGCAGTCGCGCGACGAGGAGGAGCGGTGGCGCACGTCCTTCGGCAAGGCCCGGGCGCGTGTCGCCCGCTTCGAGGAGGAGCGCACGCGCCTGCGTCAGGACGAGGCTTCGGGCAAGCCCGTGGCGCGGCGCCAGCAAGAGGTGGAGGCGGAGCTGAAGCTGGCGAGCCAGCAGCTCTCCGAGCTCGAGCGCTACGCCACCGAGAAGAACGTGCCCGCGGAGTGGCGGAGGTAACCCCCTGTCAGGACAACATCGGCGATAGCCCTCAGGGGCCTACATTGGCTCCCTGTCCGCGAAGTCCGGAACGTCGGTTCGAGGGGCGCTCGGGAAGACAGTTCTGTCAGGTACCGAGGACGTTGGCGTCGGGAGGCCATCCCTTGCCGTCGCTGCGTCCGAGTATGTGCGTTCTCGTTGGGGGGAATCATCTCGGGGGCAAACGCAAGAACAGTCGGCCCTGTGGGTGAAATGGGAAAGCCATTCAAGTCGCGGCAGTCTTTTCAGCCCATTCTTTCTTCGCGGGGGCGAGGCTCCATCGCTTGCTTGTGTTTGGGCGTTGCTCGCAGTGTAGGAATGTCTGGAATGTACGTGCCTTGACAAGAAATGAACGGATACCGGATAACCGGACTCCGTCGAGGAGGGGGCTTGCACTGTCAGAATCATCCGTCCGTCACCGCTGCCGCGTCATGCGCAGGCTGCGCGGAGGCGTTTTGTGAGAATTGCCTCGTGCCCATGCAGGCCAACCGTTACTGCGGTGGATGCAAGATCATGGCTGTTCCCGCATCCGCGCTGACGATAACGCGCGAGTCTGAGGATGCCACTCGGGCGCTGAGGCTGGCTTTCCTGGGCATCTTCTGCTTTGGCTTCATCGTCGCCCCCATGGCCATCAGTGCCGCACTGACGGCGCGCAAGGAGATTGGGAGGGACGCCACGGTGGGCGGGCTGGGCAAGGCGAACGCCGCGCTGCTCATCGCTCCGGCGGTGTTGATCATGTCGCTGGTGGGCATGGTTGCCCGCATCAAGGGGGCGCTCCCGTGAGCCTGGAACAGCCGCAACAGGTCGGCTTCGGAACGCTGCCGGAGACCTGCCGCAACCATCCTACGGTGACGAGCCCGCAGGTGTGCACGCGCTGCGGCGATGCCTACTGCCCGGTTTGTCTCTTCTCCACCGAGGCAGGGCCTGTTTGTCCTCCCTGCATGCTGCGCCCGGCTGCCGGAGGCCCCAAGGGGGCCACGCTCTACGCCGTCGGTGGACTGGGGCTCGCGTTCGTGGCGGCGATGGTGAATGGCTGCTTCTTCTTCTACCCGGTGCTGTACGGAGAAGAGCTGAAGGAGCCTTTCGCCACCGGCCTGGGCATGCTGGCGATGCTCTGCGCCTTCGGCGGCGTGTCGCTGTCCTTCATCAGCAGGGACCTGGGGCGGGGCACGGGGGCGATGCTGCCCATGGTGGGAATCGTGGCCAACGCCCTGCTGACCGGACTCCTCGTCCTGCTCTCCGTCGTCGGCGTCTTCATGTAGCGCGTGTCCTCCACGGAGCCGATGCGATGGGAATGATGACGGTCGAGGTCTGGGACGCGACGGGCGCCAAGCGACAGCAGGTCGAACTGCCCGACGACGCGCCAGTGAATCGCGTGCTGGTGGTGCTGGTCGAGAAGATGCACCTTCCGCGGCACAGCCCGGACGGCCAGCCCATGAGCTACAAGTTCCACCACAAGGCCAGTGGCACGCAGCTGCTGGACACGCAGTCGCTCGCGGACGCGAAGGTCCAGCCTGGGGACGTGCTGCGGCTCCAGCCGGAGATCACCGCCGGGGCGCGTGTCTCGTGAAGGTGTCTGTGAATGAGGGGCGCTTCAGTCGCTTCGAGCTGATTGACTGGTGGGACCAGCCGCGGCTCTCCCGCGCGCGGGTGCTGGTGGCAGGCGCCGGGGCGCTGGGCAACGAGGTGCTCAAGAACCTGTCGCTCCTGGGCGTGGGGCAGGTGGTGGTGGTGGACATGGACGTCGTGGAGACCTCCAACCTCTCCCGCTCGCCGCTGTTCCGTCCCTCCGACGCGGGGAGGGCGAAGGTGGACGCGGTGGCGGACGGAGCGCGCGCCATTCATCCGGACCTCCGGGTCCGCCCCCTTCGCGCCAACGTGGTGCACGACCTGGGGCTCGGGCTCTTCCGCTGGGCGGACGTGGTGGTCGGCGCATTGGACAACCGTGAAGCGCGCCTGACCCTCAACCGCGCCTGCTACCGGGTGGGCCGGGCCTGGATTGATGGTGCCATCGAGGTGCTCTCCGGTGTCGCCCGCGTGTTCACCCCACCGGAAGGGCCCTGCTACGAGTGCACGATGAGCGAGCAGGACTGGCGGCTGCTCGAGCGACGTCGCTCGTGCAGCTTGCTCAATCGGCAGCTCGAGGAGCAGGGCAAGGTGCCAACCACGCCGACCACGGCCTCGGTCATCGCCGCCATCCAGTGCCAGGAGGCGGTAAAGCTGCTTCACGGCCAGCCCACGCTCGCGGGCTCGGGGTTCGTCTTCGACGGCCTGACACACCAGTCGTACGTCACCCGCTACCAGCGCAATCCCGAGTGTCTGAGCCACGACCCGCTCCAGGCGATCGAGCCGGTGGCGCGCTCGACCCTGGACGTGCGCGCCCGAGAGGCGCTCGGGTGGGCTCGGGCGGCGCTCGGCTCCGCAGCGGTGCTCGAGTTTGGCCGCGAGCTGCTCCACGGGCTCGAGTGCCCGGGCTGCGGCCGTGAGGAGCGCGTGTTCCGGTCGCTCTCACAGGTGACGGAGGCGGAGGGCGTGTGCCCGGCCTGTGGGGCGCGCCGCTCACCCCGGCTCTTCCACGGGCTGCGTGGCGACGAGGACTTCCTGGACCTCACCTTGGCGCAACTGGGTGTACCGGCGTGGGACGTGGTGGTGGGCCGCGTGGGGGAGCGCGTGGTGGGGTTCGAGCTGTGTGGTGACCGGGCGCGCGTGCTCGGCGAGCTGGACGAGGAGGGCGTATGAGCCAAGGCGCGCAGGCGGAGAAGCAGCAGCCGACGTCGGGGGGCTTTCCCGGAGGGGAGGTCACACCCGGACCGGGCGAGCTGCGCATCGCGATGGAGAAGCAACCGTATGCGCAGATCATCGGCCACGCCGTGCTGGAGCCGGATGTGGAGGTCTGCGGCGTGCTGGTGGGCCGCGTGCTCGAGGATGCGCGGGGCCCCTACCTGAGCATCACCCACATCATTCGAGGGGAGGCCGCCAGACAGCAGGGCGCCCAGGTCACCTTCACCCACGACACGTGGAATCACATCCACCGCGAGATGGATGCGAAGCACCCCGACGCGCAGATTGTCGGCTGGTACCACACGCACGGGGGGTTCGGCATCTTCCTCTCGGAGATGGACACGTTCATCCATCGCAACTTCTTCTCGCAGCCGCATCAGGTCGCCTACGTGTACGACCCGCTTGCGGGTACCGAGGGTTTCTTCCATGGCCTGTCTGGAGAGCTGCGGCAGGCACGGCGCTATTGGCTGGGCGGGCGAGAGCGCAAGCCGCTGGGCGCCGCCGTGGAGTCGTCCACCGGCGGTGGGGAGGGCGGGGACCTGGCGGCCGCCGTGAGCGCGTTGGGGCGGGCCGCGACGGCGCTCCAAGCCTCCACGCACAGGCGTCCCCCGGAGGGGTTTCCCCTCTGGATGCTCGCGGTCGTCGCCGCGGGCGCCCTCGCGTTGGGCTACGGCTACCTGGGAAATGTCATCGCGCCAGGACTCTCCGCCGAGGGACGCCGACGCTCGCAGCACATGCTCCTGCTCGAGCAGGACCCGGCGACAGGGGTCGCGCTGGGGCTGGAGGTCGTCCAGCTCGCGCCTGAGCGCGACACGGTCCTGAGGGATCGCAACGGGGAGCTCTACGTGGGGGTCCCGCTCCGGGACGTCCAGGGCCGGGCGGTTCCGCTGCTCGAACTGCTGGCGGGCGGGCGGAGCGCAGGCAGCACGGTGGCCGCGCCCAGCCCCCCGCCGGAGATACCTCCCGATGCGAAGGCGGCCGCGCGAGGCTCGCCGTCCCGGACGCACGTGCTCGTGTTGGTGGGAGGCGTGGTGCTGGCGCTCGTGGCCGTCGCGGCGACAGTGCTCTTCGCGCGGCGGCGCCGCCGCGCCACGAAGACGGCCAAAGGCTGAGGAGGTCGCCCATGGCGGGTATGGCGGACAAGATTGTCATCGCGCCCGAAGAGCTGGCCTCGTCCGAGGTGGACGAGGCGCTCGCACGGCAACTGTCGTTTGGCATGGCGCCGGCTCCCGAGCGCGTGGAGGAGCGGCCCACGGGCTTCTTCTATCGCGCCTATGTCGCGCTCTCGCTGGCGGGCCTGTTGGGAGGGCTTTCCGGCTGGGCCGTGCTCGAGCCCTTCGTCACGGAGGGGGTGGAGTTCGCAAGCGTGGTGGAGCTGGTGAGCCCGGGCTACCACACGCCGTCCGGCCAGCAGCTCACCCTGGTGCGCATCGGGATGGTTCAGGTGTGGGTGAGCCCCTGGTCGACCCGAGTCGAGCGGGACGGCGAGGTGGTGGCGGTGGAGACGCTGGCCACCGGGCAGGTGGTTCGCGTGAAGGGGCGTGTGATTGGCGAGGGCGCGGAGCGCTCAGTCTCCGCCTATGAGGTCATCCAACTGCCCGAGGGGAGTCGGGACGCCCGGTTGGGCGTGAACCTGCCCGAGGCGGAGCGACGTGCCACGATGACGAGGCTCCTCGTGTTCGCCGTCATCGCCGCGTTCATCGGGTTGTTCATCGGTGCCGCGGATGGCCTCTTGTCACGGGCCTTTCATCGGGCCGCCGTGTGTGGCGCGGTGGGGATGGGGATGGGGTTGGTCGTGGGGCTGATGGTCACGCTCCCCGCGGAGGTGGCCTATGGACTGGGGGCCCGGCTGGTGGAGGGGATGGGTGAGCCGAACGAGCAGGGGATGACCACGGCGCAGCTCCTGGTGCAGATGTCCGTGAGAGGCCTGGCCTGGGCCTTGGCGGGAGCCGCGATGGGGCTCGGCCAAGGAGTGGCCCTGCGCTCCTCCAAGCTGCTCGTCAACGGCCTTGTGGGAGGGATGGTCGGGGCGCTGATAGGCGGCCTGCTATTCGACCCCATCAACGTGCTGTTCGACACGGGAGGGGAGGCTTGGCTGAGCCGGGGCGTGGGCTTCGGCGTCATCGGGTTTGTGACGGGGTTGATGACGGGTCTGGTGGAGCTGGCGGCGCGCGAGGCGTGGATCAAGATGCTCACCGGGCCGCTCGCGGGGAAGGAGTTCGTGCTCTTCAAGAGCCCCACCACCGTGGGCAGCTCGCCCAAGAGCGACGTGTACCTCTTCAAGGACCCGGAAGTGGAGCCCTCCCATGCCCTCATCCATGCGTTGGGCGAGGGCTATGAACTGGAGGACCGCGACAGCCCCACGGGGACGTATGTGAATGGCAGGCGGGTGTCGCGCGAGCGACTGGTGTCGGGCGACCAGGTGCGCATCGGCAAGACGGTCTTCGTGTTGCGACTGAAGGAAGACTGAGATGTCCGCGCTCGAGCCCCGACCCACGGCCGCCTACGTGGGCCACACCTGCGGCATCTGCCAGACGGACATCGCGACCGACGAGCAGGTGGGCACCTGCCCCGCCTGCGAGGCGCCGTTCCATGCCGAGTGCTGGGCGGAGAATGGCGGCTGCGCGCAGTATGGCTGCCTCCACATGCCCTCCTCCGGCCCCAGAGAGCCGCCGGCGCTCGGTCATGCCTACTGGGGGCAGGAGGAGAAGGCGTGCACGGAGTGCGGGCAGCAGATCAAGGTCGCGGCCCTGCGCTGCCGCCACTGTGGCGCCGTGTTCGCCTCGGACCAGCCGATGACGGCCGCCGAGGTGGAGACCCAGGAGCAGGTGGAGGCGCGCCGCGCGGCGGTGGGGACCACGGCCCTCTGGCTGTTCATCGCGGGGCTGGTACCCTGCACCGCGCCGCTGGCGCTGGTGGTAGGCGGGGTCTGGTTCCTGCGCAACCGCGCGGCGATTCGCCGGCTGCCATCCCAGCGCCGGGTCATGGCCTGGCTCGGACTTGGCGTGGCGGCGGCGGCCACGCTCCTGTTCGTGGTTGTCGGGCTCTTCTTCGGTGCGGAGACATGAGTGCCCCCGAGTCCGAGCGTATCCGCATCGAACTTCAGGAGGTGGAGCGCGCCGTCCTGCCGCTCCCCGTGCGTGCGTCCCTCCCGCTCGCGGCTCCGTCCCGTGGTGACCCCCGGCGAGTGGACCCGCTGGCGTCCGGAGCGCTGGCGTTGTCGCTCCTCGGGGTGCCGCTCGCGGGCTGTCTGCTGGGACCCGTAGCCATCTTCTGCGGGGCGGTGGCGCTGTCTCGGCTGCGCGGTCGTGAAGGGACGCGTGGCTTCGGACTCGCGTTGGCGGGGCTCCTGGTGGGGGTCGTCGAACTCATCGCGTGGACGGGAGGACTGGGGTGGGCGCTCTTCATGCCGTCGAAGGTCCCCCGGCTCGCGGCTCCGCCCGTCATGCTCACGTCTGGCGCGTTGGAGGTCATGTCGGCCCCCTCGCACATCCGACAGGCCCTGCTCGCCAACGTGCGCCTGACGTGCGAGGGCCCGGAGGGTCTGCTCGGCTCGGGGGTGAATGTGGCGAGTCGGGATGGGCGGACGCTGCTGTTGACCAATCGCCACGTCGCCGAGTGCCCCCAGGGGGCGATGCCTCGGGTACTCTTCCACGATGGAGAGCAGGTTGCGGGGCGCGTGCTCTGGAGTGGCCCGGTGGGGCTGGACCTGGTCGTGGTGGAGGCGCACTCGGGACAGTCCCGCGTGGGCGAAGTCATGCCGCTGAGTGCGCGGGCGGACGCGCGGGTGGGGGACGACGTGTTCGCGGTGGGCAACCCGCTGGGCTTCGACGGCACGTACACCACGGGCGTGCTCTCCGCGGTGCGACGCCTTCCCATGGGCGCTATCGAGGGACGCGTCTTCCAGGTCCAGGTGGCCGTCAATCCTGGCAACAGTGGCGGGGGGCTGTACTCCATGGACGGAGTGTTCCTGGGCATCAACACCTGGGCCATGGATCGCAACCACTCGGAGGGGTTGGGGTTCGCCATCAGCGCGGACACCATTGCCCAGGCGCTGCGCGACGCGGATGCTCCCATTCGGGAGCTCGTGCGAGCATCCTCCGAAGAGGAGAGGAGTCTCCCATGAACGTGAGACATCGGCGACTGGTCGCGGACCAGCGCATGGTTCAGGGCTGCTTCGGTCACCATCCCTACATCCGGATACGAGAGGCCTCGGGAGATCCTCCCGAACGATACCGACTGGAGTACAGGGTGCGTGGCCTGGTCATGCAGAACGAGCAGGTGGTGCCCAAGGATGAGCATCTCGTGGAGGTGTTCCTCACGCTGGGCTATCCGCGCCAGGCGCCCCAGTGCCGCATGCTGACGCCCGTCTTCCACCCGAACATCGCCCCGCACGCCATCTGCATTGGAGACCACTGGAGCGCGGGTGAGTCGCTTGCGGCGCTCATCGTGCGCATCGGTGAACTCATCACCTTCCAGAGCTACAACATCAAGAGTCCGCTCAACGGGGCGGCGGCACGGTGGGCCGAGGAGCACATGGGAGAGTTGCCCATCCAGCGGGTCGACCTCTTCGCTGCACTGGATGACCCGCGAGTTCCCGTGCCGATGGCGGACGAGCTTGTCCCGTTCAAGGCACCGGGGTGAGCAGCAGGGCCTGAAATCCCCTCATCGTCGCTGGAGGGGCGCCAGCCTGTCCCTCTCACTCCGACAGTTATCGGGCCCCGGCGCGGTGGAGGGGAGACGCCGTTGCCGTCGATGTCCTCGTTGCCCGCGCCCGCCCCGACGACGAGGAACTGACTGGGGTGGAAGTTCCACGTCATCCACGAGGCACGCTCGTCCGCCATGCGTGGTGCCTGGCTTCACGGGCGCCGACGGGCCGCCTCGTGGCAGGGGACGCGGAAACCTGACACAGGGCTGTCAGCGGCCAGGACCATGAATACGGTGACTCCGACACACCCCCGTGTCGGCCATTCCAGGAGGTGGAGCGTGGAGAGTCCCGTGGAGGTGGTGAAGGCGTACTTCGATGCCTGGACGACGAAGGACGAGGCGAAGCTGCGTGGGACGCTCGCCCCCGAGGTGAGCTTCGTCGGCGCGCTCGGCACGGCGGAGGGCGCGGAGGCCTGCGTGAAGGGGCTCGTCAACGGCATGTGGAAGGTGTCACCCCGCATGCGCGTGCTGCACCGCTTCGTGGATGGCCCGGAGGTGCTGACCTGGTTCGAGATTCATCCGCACGACGGCGCGCCCACGCCGGTGGCCAACTGGTGCCACGTCGAGCACGGACGCATCACCCACATCCGCGTCACGTTCGACCCGCGCTCGATTCTCGAGAAGCGTTGACCGGGATTTCCTCGGGAATCCCCAGTGGCTGTTTTCCGGGGCCCCTGGGGGCCATGGTTTGCGGGAACCCATCCGTGGGATAAGGGCTCCACTCTCCACTGATCATGGCCACGACCTCTTCCGCCTCCGGTGTCCTGCGCGGTTATGTATTGCCCGCGCTTCTGTTGTTCGCCCTTCCCGTGTTCGGCCTCTGGTTCACGGGATACGCCAGCAACTGGTTCGACGAGCGCATCCGCAACGCCATCTCGCAGCAGGTGATGCTGGACCGGGAACTCGACGAGGTCCAGCGCAAGGAGGTGCTGGAGGCGTACAGCACCTTCTCCGCGGTGGACGCGTGCATGAGCACGGACGAGGAGCGAGCGGGCTTCCGCGCCAGCTTCGGTGACGGGTGCACGGACGCGAAGCAGTTCGGCTGGGCGTACCGCGGGACGTGGGGCCTGGTGCTGTTGGGGCTCGCCTCCGCGTTGGTGGCCCTGTTGTGCGGGTTGGCGGCGTTCATCTCCCGGCCCCTCCAGTACCTGAGCTTCGTGGTGGGCTGGAACCTGTTGCGGCTCGCGAGCGCGGTCCAGGTCATCGGCCAGGGGGCGCTGGCGGTGTGGCTGTCGTACTGGGTGACGGCGGTGCTGACGCAGCGCTACTCGGTGAAGCTCATCGGCGCGGTGGGGCTGATGGCGGCGGCGGCGGCGTTCATGGTGGTGGTGGCCATCTTCCGTCGTCCGCCGATGGACTTCGAGGTGGAGGCGGAGGTCGTCGAGGAGTCGAAGGCGCCGGAGCTCTGGGCGCACGTGCGCAAGCTGTGTCAGCGGCTGCAGACGCCGCCGCCGGACCACCTGCTGGCGGGCATCGACGCGAACTTCTTCGTCACGGAGAGCGACATCCGCGTGGGAGAGCGGACGCTCAAGGGGCGCACGTTGTACGTGAGCCTGGCGCTGCTGCGGTTGTTGGAGCGGCGCGAGGCGGAGGCGGTGCTGGCGCACGAGATGGGGCACCTGCTGGGCGGCGACACGGGCCACGGCAAGCGGCTGGCGCCGATGCTGGCGCGGTTCGGCCAGTACCTGGAGGCGCTCCACGAGGGGGGGCTGACCAAGCCCATCTACTACTTCATGTTGTCCTACCGGGGCCTGTTCGAGCTGTCGTTGGGCCGCAGCCGGCGCGCGAGCGAGCTGGCGGCGGATCGGCTGGCGGCGAGCGTGACTTCGGGGCGGGACGTGGCGCACTCGTTGGTGAAGGTGGGCGCGTACGCCAACTTCCGGGACCGCGTGGAGGCGGCCTTGTTCAACCGCGACGAGCAGCACCAGAGCGTGGCGATCGCGCAGCGGGTGGCGCATGGCTTCGCCGAGTACGCGCAGTCGGAGGCGCTGCAGGGGGATTTGCACGGCTCGGTGACGCCGCATCCGTTCGACTCGCACCCGCCGCTGTCGGCGCGGTTGGAGAACGTGAATGTGAAGCTGTCGCCGGACGACATGGGGAGCATGCTCGTGGAGCCGGTGACGTCCTCGTGGGCGGAGGCGTTCGAGGACGCGGATGGCATCGAGGCGCGGTTGTGGGGGGCGTACGAGTCGCGCTTCTCGAAGGCGCACGACGTGGCGTTGGCCTACCGGTACGCGCCGTCCAACGACGAGGAGCAGGCGCACGTGGAGCGGTACTTCCCGCCGGTGACGTTCGAGGCGAAGGAGGAGGGCCACGAGGTCCGGCTGACCTACGCCGAGGTGTACTGCGAGGAGTGGGCGGCGCCGGTGCACCTGAACGAGGTGACGACGGCGACCACCGAGGACCGCATGTTCAAGAAGTACCTGGACCTGCTCCTGAACGGGACGGGGGCCACCCAGGGCAAGGTGTCCATCTGCTTGAACAAGATGAAGGACTCGGAGGCACTGCTCGCCGCGTTCGGCCACTACCTGGGCCGCCATCGCGCCAGCAAGGACCACCAACAGAGCGCCGAGCGCGACGCGGCGTGAGGTCCCCCGGGCGCCCGCCGTAGCGGCGCGGCGCCAGGTGTCAGTTCCGGGGGGGGATTTCCGTCCCATCGCGGCCTCGATGTCCGCAGGCCGCGATGCAGGGGCTCGGTGGGCTCGACGCCCACGACGCTGGCGGCGATTCCCATCGAGGTAGAGCTTGGCCAGGAAGCAGCGCCCTCGGTTGCCACCGGAGCAGCGTGACGCCGCGCTCGAGGACATCCTCTCCTCCGAGCGGGAGCGCATCATCCCCGCGGCGAACCTCCTCTCGTCCGACCCCTCCACCCTGCCCCGATTGCTCGAACTGCTCGCGCTCGAGCGACGCGCGGACAATCGCCAGGCGATTCTCCATGCGCTGAGCTGGCATGGAGAACCCGACGCGCTGTGGGAGCTCATGATTCGGGTCCTGTCCGACCCGACGGAGGGCGAGAAGGTCCGAGGCCAGGCGTCGGAGGGGCTCGCCTACATGTTCGCGGAAGTCGAAGTGGGCTCCACGCGCTTCGAGGCAGGAGTCCAGGCCCTGCTGGCGGCGTTGAAGGACTCCGCGCCGGAGGTCCGCTACTGCGCGCTCTTCGCGCTCGGCGCGACAGCGCATCCGCCGCTCATCCCCGCGATGGAAGCGATGCTCGCGGACGACACGCCCGTTCCCGGTTGGGTCGGCACGGTGGCCACCTCGGCTGCGGAGGCCCTCGAACGCCTCAGGGGTGGATACGCGTATCTGCACCGCGAGAAGCCGCAGGAGGATGGCTCCTCCTGAGCAGGACAGGCGTCTTCCGCCTACTCGGCCCGGAGCGCGACGATGGGGTCCACCCGGGTCGCCTTCATCGCGGGCACCCAGGTGGCCACCAGCGCCACGCCCCCGAGCAGCCCCGCCACGCCGATGAAGGTCCATGGGTCCTTCGCCGTCACCTCGTACAACATCGGCCCCCAGACCTGCTCGAGCCCCAGCGCCAGGCCCACCGACAGCACCAGTCCCGCGCCGACGCCCACCACCGCCAGCCGCATCCCCTGTCCCAGGACCAACCGCAGCACGTCGCTCCGGTCCGCCCCCAACGCCATCCGGATGCCCAGCTCCCGCGTGCGCTGCGCCACCGAGTAGGCGATGACGCCCGCAATCCCGAGCGCCGCCAGCAACAGCGACACGCCCGCGAACAACCCCATCAACAACGCGGACATGCGCCGCGAGCCCAGCGCGTCGTCCACCCGCTGGGACAGCGGCGCCACCCCGAACAGCGGCACCTCCCTGTCCACCTCGCGCAGCATCGACTCGAGGCTCGCTCGCACCGACTCCGGCGCCCCATGCCTCGGCCGCACCACCATCCCCATGTGGAGCGCTGGCAGCTGCGCCAGTGACCAGTACGCCGTGGGCCTCGCCGGCTCGCTCAGGTTCGCCTCCCGCAGGTCCTCGACGATGCCCACCACCGTCGCCCACTGCGCATCCTTCGTGTGCATCTTGAGCCGCTGTCCCATCGCATCACCGCGCGGCCAGTAGAGGTCCGCGAAGCGCTGGTTGATGACCAGCGCCCAGGGTGAGCCCGCATCGTCCGTGTCCCGCAACATGCGCCCCTGGTGCAGCTTCACCCGCAGCGCCTGGAAGTAGCCCGCCGTCACCGCCCGGTACTGCACCGCCGGGAGCCGAGCGCTCGGGTCCAACGTCCGCCCCTCGATGTCGAAGGTGTTGTCGCGCTGCCCCGACAACGGCAGGAGGTTGGTGAGCCCCACCGCCTCCACGTCCGGCAGCGCCTGGACACGCTCCAGGAGCGCGCGCTGGAAGTCCGCCTGCCGCGCCTTCTCCCCGTAGCCCGCCTGCGGCAATGACACCCAGCCCGCGAGCACACCGTCCGCCGCGAACCCCGGGTCCACCCGACGCAGCGCCAGGAAGCTGCGCCCGAACAACGCCGCGCCCACGAGCAACACCAACGCCAGCGCCACCTGCGCCACCACGAAGCCGCCGCGCAGCCGGCTCGTCCCTCCATCCACCGTGCCCCGCGCCCCCTGGTTCATCGTCGACGCCAGGTCCGCCCTGCTCGAACGCAGCGCCGGCACCAGCCCGAAGAGGAGCCCCGTCAGCAGCGACACGCCGCCCGTGAAGAGCAACGAACTCGTGTCCAGCTGGACCTCCGTCGCCCTCGGCAACCCGTCACCCACCAGCGCGAGCAGCGCCTCCAGGCCCCACGCCGCGAGCAGCACGCCCAGCAACCCTCCGGCGACGGACAGCATCAAGCTCTCCGTCAGGAACTGCGCCACCAGCCGCTTGCGGCTCGCGCCGAGCGCCGCGCGGATGGCCACCTCGCGGCCTCGCGCCACCGCCCGCGCCAGCAGCAGGTTCGCCACGCTCGAGCACGCCACCAGCAGCACGAAGCCCACCGCGCCCAGCAGCATCCACAGCGTGCCCCTCACGCTGCCGACCGTGCGCTCCTCCAGCGTCTTGAGCGACAACGACCAGCCCGCGTCTTTGTAATGCTGGGGATGGGCCTCGGACTCCCGTGCGGCGACTTGCGCCATGTCCCGCAGCGCGGCCTCCTCCGTCATGCCGGGCTTGAGCCGACCGAGCACGGAGAGATAGCGCGCGCCGCGATAGTTCTCCGTGAAGTGCTCCGCGGGCGGCGCCAGCGGTAGGTAGAGGTCGATGTCCTCCGGATAAAGGCCCCCGGCCGGGAGCACGCCCACCACCGTGTACGCCTCGCCATCGAGCTGGAGGCTCCTGCCCAGCACGTCCCTCGACTGGGCGAAGTACGCGCGCCATGCGCCCTGCGTGAGCACCACCACGCGGTCCTTCCCCGGCGTCTCCTCCGCGTCGGTGAACCACCGCCCCATCGACGGCGTGAGCCCGAGCGTCGGCGCGAACGACGCGGTGGCCTTCGTCACCGTGAGGCGCTGGGGCGCATCCCGCCCGGTGAGCGTCATGTCGCCCTGGACGTAGGCACCCACCGACGAGAAGGCGCGCAGCTGCTGGCGATAGGCCTGGTACTCGGGGACGGACGAGGTGATGTCCTTCAGGTCCCAGCCCGCGAGGTTGCCGTACAGGCGCACCAGCTGCTCGGGCTGGTGGAAGGGCAGGGGACGCAGGAGCACCCCGTTCACCACGCTGAAGACCGCGCTGTTCGCCCCAATCCCGAGCGCCAGGGCCCACACCGCCATGAGCGTGAAGCCAGGGCTGTTGCGCAGACCGCGCAGCGCGTACTTCACGTCCTGAAGGAAGGTCTCCATGTGCGCCCGCATGATTGCGAGTCATGTGCCATGCGGCCTTCCCGCTGCAACTCCCTGGATTCACGCACGCGAGCGGCGCGCCCCCTGTTCGATTACGCGCAGCCTCGTCCCAGGGGCGAACACGCCCGCAGCCTCGAGGTGGCTTCAGCGAGGCGGCCGCGCAAGTTGCTGGCGCAGGTGGCCCTCCTCTACCAGCCCCCATCGCTCGACCAGCCGCCCCTCGGGAGAGAAGCGCAGCAGGTCCAGCAGGGTGTAGCTCACCGGCAGCCCCGTCGGAGCGAAGCCCATGAATGGCCCCAGGTGCGTCGCCCGGGCGGTGATTCGACAGGCGACCTTGTCCCCCTCGGCGACCAGGTCCTCGAGTTCGAAGCGGATGTCGGGGAACGCGGCCCGCAGGCCGGCGAACCCCTGTTTGATTCCCTCGCGCCCCGGCGTCATGTCGGGGTCCGGGTGGTGGTCGACGGCGTCCTGCTGGATGACGTCATCGACGACGTCGAAGTCGCCGGAGTGGATGGCCTCTTCGAGTCGGCGGTAGAGCCTGCGCGCGGCGTCCTGGGTGGAGAGGGTCATGGGCTGAAGATGGGCACGTGTCCGCCAGGCGTCTTGAACGAATCGGACAGCGCTCACGTGGCATGCTCCGCCCCATGTCCACCGGCTCGGCCGCTCGCTGTGGGGGCGGGGAATCGTCAGCGCCGCGCTCGATGCCTTCTGTGTCTGGTCCTTCGCGAACACGGACCTCCTCCGGCTGTTCGCGCTGCCCTTCGCCGACAACACGGCGTCCTGTCGGGTGCTGGAGAAGGCGGGCTTCCAACGCGAGGGCGCTCTGCGCGCGCCTGCGTCCATCAGGGCCTTGAGCCACCGTGCGCGGCAGGGGGAATGGCATACGTCCCCACCGCATGGGCCACGGGCTCCGGGAGGCCCTCCGAATACAGCGACACCTCGCCCACCGCGAGGCTCCGCCCCACCTTCAGCAAGGTGCACACGCCGATGATGCGGCGGTCCGCGGAGGGCTTGCGCATGAAGTTGAAGCTCAGGCTCGTCGTCACGGCGAGCGGGACGATGCCAATCTCGCCCAGCAGGGCCACGTAGAGCGCCACGTCCGCGGTGGCCATCAGCACCGGGCCCGACACCGTGCCACCGGGCCGCAGCTCTCCAGGGCCCACCTCGTGCGCGACGGTGGCGCTCCGGTTCCCCACCTCGAGGACCCTCACACGCGTCTGGGGGAATTCGGCGGTGATGAAGTCCGAGAGCTCACGCAGGGTCGCCATGTCGCGAGTGTGCGGGAAACCCGCTCGCGAAAGTAGCGGCGATGGCGCGCACGCACGGCGCGTGGCGCACGGGGTCTTATGATTGGCCCATGTTCGACGAATTCCTACACCGCTGGTCCCTGACTCCGGATGGCGCGCCCATCGTCACCCCGGGTGCGCGTCTGCTCCCGGTGCGCCGACATGAAGCGCCCGCGATGCTCAAGCTCGCGCTGGACGCGGAGGAGCAACAGGGCGCCCGGGTGATGACGTGGTGGGCGGGAGACGGCGCCGCGCGCGTGCTGGCGGCGGAGGGCCTCGCGCTGCTGCTGGAGCGCGCGGAGGGACGAGGCTCGCTCACCGAGATGGCGCGGGGCGGCCAGGACGACGAGGCGTGCCGCATCCTCTGCGCCGTCGCGGACCGGTTGCACGCGCCTCGCCCGGCGCCACCTCCCGAGGACCTGATTCCGCTGTCGCGCTGGTTCGAGCCCCTGGCGCTCGCGGCCGCCACGCACGGGGGCGTGTTCACCCGCTCGGACCACGCCGCGCGCGAGGTGCTCGCGACGCCGGCGCCGGCCGTCGTGCTGCACGGGGACCTGCACCACGACAACGTCCTGGACTTCGGCGCGCGAGGCTGGCTGGCCATCGACCCGAAGCGCCTGGTGGGCGCGCGCGGCTTCGACTTCGCCAACATCTTCACCAACCCGGACATGGCCAACCCGGAGCTGCCCCTGGCGGTGCTTCCGGAGGTCTTCCATCGCCGCGTGGAGGTGGTGGCCGAGGCCTCGGGGATGGAGCGCGGGCTGCTGCTTCGCTGGGTGCTCGCGTGGACGGGGCTGTCCGCGGCCTGGTTGGTGGAGGAGGGAGGGGACGCGACGGTGGACCTGCGCGTCGCGGCGTTGGCGGCGGCCGCGCTGGGGCGTTGACGGCGTGCTATGTCATTGCGCCATGAACCTCTCACGGTGGTTGCTGGCGGGTGTGGGCGTGGCGGTCCTGGCGTCCGGCTGCGGCGGGCGTCGAAGCCACGCCAAGGTGGACTTCGCCCAGATGGGGCCGTCCATGAACGCGAAGCGCTACGCGAACCTGGAGAAGCTCGCGGCGAAGGACCTCAAGTGCTCCGAGGAGCTGACGCCCACCTACCTGGGAGAGAACCAGTACCAGATGGCGGGCTGCAACGCCGAGGGCGTCTACGAGCTGCGCTGTCGCGTCGGGCAGTGCGGCTGGATTCCCGACGTGAGGGCCCGCGCGGAGTTCGACCTGGGCTGTCCCCGCGCGCAGCTCAGCACCACGCGGATCGACGACGTCACCTCGGGCGTCGCGGGCTGTGGCAAGCGCGCCACCTACAGGGCCCTGGGCAAGACGTACGGCGTCAACTGGGTGCTGAACTCGCCGGTGGCCGAGGACTCGAGCCCCGCCGCGGACACCGCGGGCGCCGCCGCACCGCTCTGATTCACAGCGTCGCCCAGGACTGCTCGGCCCTGGCGACGACGTTGTCCTCGTCGAACTGCGCGGTGAAGTCCCCGAGCCAGCGCGCCCGCTCGGACGCGTCACCGCCTTCGCCGAGCAGCAAGTCGCTCAGCTCCAGCAGGTCGACGACGATGCGCTCGTGGCGACAGGCGCACAGCCGCCGCGGGTCCACCGCCACGTCCCCGTAGCCGGTCTTGAACGCGGCCACCTCCTCGTCGCGGGTGCCAATCCCTCCCACGCCCGCGCCGATGAACATGAGGTCCACTTCCCGAGGCCCCCGCGTCGCGGAGTCCCAGTCGACGACGGTGAGCGCGTCGTCGCCCACGAGCAGGTTCCCCGCGTGCAGGTCCGCGTGGCACGGCACGGTTTGCTCCCCGGCGCCTCGGGCGTTCCCCGCGAGCACGGCCGCGCGCTGGAGCACCGTCGCGATGCGGCCCGCATGTCGGGTCCACGCGTCGACCAGGGACTGGGTGGCCTCGGTGGTGAGCGCGCCGCTCAGCAGCGCCTCGTGCCGGGCCCGCGCGGCCGCGAGCGGCGGTGCGTCCGGCTCCGGGAGGGCCGCGTGCAGCTCCGGAGGCAGGCGCGCCTCGTGGATGCGTCGCAGGGCCTGGCCCAGACGCTTCCAGTGCTCGGGGGCCGGCGGTCGCTCGAGGCCGCTCGGCGCATCGATGAAGGGGTAGAGCGTCCAGGCCACGTCCTCGGCGCGCGGCGCCAGCTCCCCGCTCAGCGACGACATGGGGGCGGAGACCTCCCGCACGCCTTCTCGGTGGTGGAGGTGCCACGCCAGCCGGAGCCGAGCGTCCGACCACCGCCGCCGCAGCTTGAGGAACCAGGGCGAGCCCCGTCGGGTGGTGACCTTCAGCACCCGTGCGTCCGAATCCAGGCCCGCAGGGAGCGGCTCGAGCGCCGAGATTTCGAGGCCATGGTGCTCATGGAGCACCCGGGCGCAGCGTTCCTCGTCGGGCCAGGAGTCGGGGCGGTCGGCGGTCATGGAAGGAGTGTCGCAAAGCTCCGGGCGGCGGCCGCGCGCTCATCGCAACCAGTGTTCATCAGCACTCCCGTGGCCCGGGGGCAGGACGTCCCGCGCGCGGACTTTTCCAACCCGCCTGGGCGCCCATGGGCGAGGCGGGCCGGTGGACGCGCGCTATCAGATACTGAAGCAGTTGCTTGACTATCGGGGCGGCGGTGTCGATAGTGAAGCAAATGCTTCAGCATTCATCCCTGGACCAGGTCTTCCATGCGTTGGCGGACCCGACACGGCGCGCGATGGTCGAGCGCCTCACGTCGGGGTCCGTGTCGGTCAGCGAGCTGGCGGCGCCGTTCGCCATGTCGCTGTCGGCCGTCGGCCAGCACATCCAGTTGTTGGAGGCGAGCGGGCTGGTGCGCACCACCAAGGAGGGGCGCGTCCGCACCGTGGCGCTGGTGCCCTCGACGCTGGCCTCCGCGGAGGACTGGTTCAAGAGCCACCGCGCCCGCTGGGCGCAGCGCCTGGATGCCTTGGGTGCATTGCTGGAGGAGCCCGAAGAGAACGCAGTCCCCACCCCACCCCGGAGGAAGAGATGAGCACACCCGTCACCCACAGGACCTTCACCCTCGAGCGCACGTACCCCGCCGACGCCGCGCGGGTCTTCAAGGCGCTGTCGGACCCGAAGAAGAAGCGCCGCTGGTTCGCGGAGGGCGAGGGCTTCGTCGTCGACAGCTACACGCTGGACTTCAAGGTGGGCGGCTTCGAGCGCACGCACTTCCGCTTCGGCGACGGGCCTCCCATGACGAACGACAACGTCTACCTGGACATCGTCGAGAACGAGCGCCTCGTCTTCGCCTACGCGATGACCGTCGGCGGCGCGCCGCTGTCGTCCTCGCTGGCTTCGATGGAGCTGGTGCCCTCGGGCTCCGGGACGCTCCTGCGCTTCACGGAGACCACCGCCTTCCTGGACGGCAAGGACGGCTCGGCGGACCGCAAGGAAGGCACCCGCGAGCTGCTCGAGGCGCTGGCCCGGGAGCTCGAGCAGCACGGCTGAGTCGACGCGACGTGCGGGACACCGGGGCCAGGCGCCCTCGGCGTCCTCGCAAGCCATGCGGGGCTCCCTACCCGGGGGGCCCGTCTTCATGTCCAGGCCTCGAGCGCGGCATCGCTCGGCTTGAGTCATGACTCCAGGTCAGGAGCAGACGTGGTTTTGGGCCCTACCTTGTTGCCTCTCCGCCAAATGCAGCTCATGGGCAATCACATCCAATCGGAGGTCGAGAGGAAGTTGTAGCTTGCGAGGCTACAGCGCTGGAGTTGCGCCAGAATGGCTCGGTTCGAGTCCTCCGGAGCGGCTCGCCGGACCCACCTGTGACGTCATCTCCACGTGGGTTTGTCAGAGGGTCGTTGCATGGTGTCGCCCTCGGTGGCGGCGGCCGGATGCCCGAGGGAAATCGCAGGGGGACTGAGGAAGAAATGGGCCCTCGTGCGTTCAGGGTGGCGCGGAATTCACGCGTTAATTTTCCGTAACGAGGACTCCCTGATTCCTTCGGAATATTTGCTCAATCCGCTGTCACTGGAAGATGCGAAAGCGTGGTTTGCATCTGAATAGGACATGCTACTGTGTGTTTTGGGGAACACGCGCTTCATCAGGGGCTGAAGTCGATGGATACAGGGGGCCAGGAGTTGCAAGGCATTGCCTTGATTGGCATGGCGGGGCGCTTTCCGGGGGCAGAGAGCGCTCTTCAACTGTGGGAAAATCTCATCGGTGGAGTCGAATCCATCTCGCGGTTTCGTGATGAGGAGTTGTTGGCGGCGGGAGTGCCGGCGGAGGTGTTGCGCAATCCGGCCTACGTGCGCGCCAAGGGTGTCATCGCGGACGCGGACTGCTTCGACGCGGGCTTCTTCGACTTCAGTCCGAGGGAGGCGCAGCTCCTGGACCCGCAGCAGCGGGTGTTCCTGGAGAGCGCGTGGGCCGCGTTCGAGGACGCGGGCTATGACCCGACCCGTCTGACGGGGATGCCGGTGGGCGTCTTCGGTGGGGTGGGGCTCAACAGCTACCTCTATACGCACCTGGCGCGTCCGGGTGTGCCGGTGCCACTCGAGGAGTTCTTCGCGGCCTTCATCTCCAACGACAAGGACTTCCTGTCCACGCGGGTCTCCTACAAGTTGAACCTGCGCGGCCCGAGCCTCACGGTGCAGACGGCGTGCTCCACGTCGCTGGTGGCCGTGCACCTGGCCTGTCAGAGCCTCCTGAGCTTCGAGTCGGACATGGCGCTCGCGGGCGGCGCGGCCGTCACGCTGCCGTTGCGCACGGGCTACCTTCACAACCCGAACTTCATCCTGTCGAAGGACGGCTCCACGCGGACGTTCGACGCGCGGGCGGGCGGCACCGTCTTCAGTCACGGCGTGGGCGCGGTGGTGCTCAAGCGGTTGGAGGACGCCGTGCGGGATGGCGACGCCATCTACGCGGTCATCAAGGGCAGCGCCGTCAACAACGATGGCGCGTCGAAGGTGGGCTACACCGCGCCGAGCGTGGACTCGCAGGCGGAGGTGATTCGCACCGCGTACACGCTGGCGGACGTGGACCCCGCGAGCGTGGCGTACGTGGAGGCGCACGGCACCGCGACGCCCATGGGGGACCCCATCGAGGTCGCCGCGCTGACGCGGGCCTTCGCCTCGGAGGGGCCGCGCGACACGCCGTTCCTGCTGGGCTCGGTGAAGTCGAACCTGGGTCACACCGACGCGGCGGCGGGGGTCGCCGGGTTGATGAAGGTGGCGCTCTCGCTGCGCCATGGCGCCATCCCTCCGTCGCTGCACTTCGAGAAGCCCAACCCGCATCTGGACCTGGAGTCGGGCAACTTCCGCGTCGTCACCGAGCCCACGCCGTGGCCCGAGCTGGGGGCGCCCCGGCGCGCCGGGGTGAGCGCGTTCGGCATCGGCGGCACCAACGCCCACGTGGTGCTGGAGGAGGCTCCGTCCCAGGCGTCCACGCCGGCGAGCCAGGGCGAACAGCTCCTGGTGCTGTCCGCGCGCACGCCGGAGGCGCTGGAGCGCGCGCGGCTGCGGCTGGCCGAGCACCTGCGTCGGGAGCCCTCGGTGGACCTGGGGGACGTGGCCTTCACGCTGGCGGTGGGCCGCAAGCTCCTGCCGTTCCGCGCCTCGCTGGTCGCGGCGGACTCGGCCCAGGCGGCCGGGGCGCTGGAGGCGAGGCTGCCGGTGGAGCCGGTGGCGGCGCGGCAGACGCCGGTGGCGTTCCTGTTTCCGGGGCAGGGCTCTCAGTACGCGTCCATGGGGCGCGGGCTGTACGAGACGGAGCCGGAGTACCGCGACACGGTGGACCGGTGCGCGGCGCTGCTCCGGCCGCACCTGGGGTTGGACCTGCGCGAGGTGCTCCACGCGGAGGCGGGTGACGCGGCGACGGAGCGACTGGCGCGCACGGAGCTGACGCAGCCCTCGCTCTTCGTCGTCGAGTACGCGCTGGCGCGGCTGCTCATGTCCCGAGGGGTGGAGCCCTCGGCGATGCTCGGCCACAGCGTGGGGGAGTGGGTGGCCGCGTGCCTGGCGGGCGTCTTCCCGCTGGAGGACGGGCTGCGGCTCATCGCCCTGCGCGGCAAGCTGATGCAGGCGCTGCCGCCGGGGAAGATGCTCTCGGTGCCGCTGCCTCGCGAAGAGGTGCGGGGCCTGTTGAACGAGCGGCTGTCGCTGGCCGCGGTGAACGGCCCGGCCTCCTGCGTGGTGGCGGGTCACCCCGAGGCGGTGGACGCGCTGGCGGCGACGCTGTCGGGCCGCGGCGTCCAGGCGCGCGCGCTGCGCACCTCGCACGCGTTCCACTCGTACATGGTGGATGACGCGCTGGCGGCGTTCCGTCGGGTGGTGGAGCAGGTGACGCTGTCCGCGCCGCGCATCCCGTTCGTCTCCAACCTCACCGGGCGCTTCATCACCCCCGCCGAGGCCACGTCGCCTGACTACTGGGTGCGCCACATGCGCGAGGCGGTGGAGTTCGCCCGGGGCGTGGGCACGCTGCTTCGCGAGGAGCGTGTGTTGTTGGAGGTGGGGCCGGGCAACGGGCTCGGCGCGCTGGCGCGGATGCTCCCCGAGAAGGGCGCCACGGCGACCATCCTGTCGACGATGCGCCACCCGAAGGCCGCGGCCCATGACGGCCGGGTGCTGCTGGAGACGTTGGGGCGACTGTGGGAGGCCGGTGGCGCGCTGGAGCTCGCGGCCCTGTGGCGCGAGCAGCCTCGTCGCCGCGTCCATCTGCCGACGTATCCCTTCGAGCGTCAGCGCCACTGGGTGGAGGCTCCTTCGGAGGGGCCGGTCGCCGCCGCGCGCGATGCGCACGAGGGCCTGTTCCACGTCACCACGTGGGCCCAGCTGCCGCGCTCGTCGCCGCGTCCCCGCGTCGAGGGGGAGCGGTGGCTCCTGTTCCTGGATGACTCGGAGCTCGCGCGGGAGACGCTCTCGAAGCTGGACCTCGGGGCGGCCTTCGTCACGCGCGTGGAGTCGGGGGACGCGTTCGAGCGGCGGGAGGACGGGTTGTATCGCCTGCGCCCTGGCAGCCGTGAGGACCACCAGCGGCTGGTGGAGGCGCTGGCGGCGACGGGCCGGCTCCCGGACCGCGTGGTGCATGCCTGGAGCGTGACGGGGCCCTCGGAGGCCTCCCTCACGCCCTCGACGCTGGCGCACGCGCAGGAGCGGGGGCTCTTCAGCCTGTTGTGGCTGGCACAGGCGCTCGGTGAGCGCGGCGGCGGGCGGCCCGTGGCGCTGGTGGCCGTTGCCGATGGCGTCCATGCGGTCCTGGAGGGCGAGCGCGAGCGGCCGGAGAAGGCGACGCTGCTGGGCGCGTGCCGGGGCATCTCGCTGGAGGTGCCCGGGCTGACGTGCCGGCTGGTGGATGTGGCCGTGACGCCCTCGGAGGCGCTGGCGCGGGCGTTGGTGGACGAGCTGCGCGCCGAGGAGTCCGCGGGCGTGGTGTCCCTGCGCGGGGCGCAGCGCTGGGCTCCGCGCGTCTCGCCGGTGACGTTGCCGGCGAAGGACGTCTCGGGGGCGGAGTCGCCGCTGCCCGGGCGCACGTGGCTCATCACCGGCGGGCTCGGCGGCATGGGGCTCGTCTTCGCGGAGCACCTGGCGCGCACGCGGCAGGCGCGGCTGGTGCTGCTGGGGCGCACGGTGCCTCGCGCTGATATGGGCGCGCTCCAGGGCGAAGAGCGCGAGCGGATGGAGAAGCTCGCGGAGCTGGAGCGACTGGGGGCCGAGGTGCTGCCCCTGGCGGTGGACGTGGGCGACGAGGCCCAGCTCGCCTCCGCGCTGGCGAGAGCCCGGGAGTGCTTCGGTCGCATCGAGGGGGTCCTCCACGCGGCGGGTGTGCCGGGAGGGGGCGCGCTCCAGCTCCAGACGCGTGAGCAGGTGGAGGCCGTCTTCCGGCCGAAGGTGCTCGGTGCGCTGCACCTGGGGCGGCTGTTGGCGGCGGACCCTCCGGACACCTTCGTCCTGTGCTCCTCCGTGACGAGCCTGCGCGGCGAGCCGGGGCAGGTGGCCTACGCGGCCGCGAATGCCTTCCTGGATGGCTACGCCCACCTGCTGCGCTCCACGGGGCTGCGCGCCGTGTCCATCGGCTGGGACACGTGGGGCGAGGCGGGCATGGCCGTGGCGGCGCTGCGTGGCTCGGGGGCTCGCTCGACGCGGGGGCTCCTGCCGGGACATCCGCTGCTGGGCATGCGCCGCGTGGAGGGCGAGGACATCCTCTACACGCAGGTGATGGCGCCCGAGCTGCAGTGGGTGCTCGATGAGCACCGGGTGCTGGGTCAGCCGTTGATGCCCGGCACGGGCTACCTGGAGATGGTCGTCTCCGCGCTCACCGCGGAGCGCCCCGGCACGGCGGTGGAGTTGAGCGACGTCGTCTTCGTGACGCCGCTCACGGTGATGCCGGGGGAGCGCCGCGAGGTGCGGCTGGTGCTGAGTCCTTCGGGCGAGCGCCTTCGCTTCCGCGTCCAGAGTCGCCCCGCCTCCTCGCTGGAGGAGGTGTGGCAGGAGCACACGCTGGGCACCGCGCGTTGGACGCAGGGCGCCGCTCGGGTCCACCCGCTGGTGCCGGTGGAGTCCCGGTGCACCGATGCCCTGGAGTCCGCGCAGTCGCTGATGGGGGACGCCGGCGAGCACCACATCTTCTTCGGCCCTCGCTGGACGACGGTGGACTCGCGGCTGTTCTTCGGCGGGCGGGAGCTGCTGGCGACCTTCTCGCTGTCGGAGGCGTACCGGGAGGAGCTGGGCGTCTACCACTTCCACCCCGCGCTCCTCGACGTGGTGACGGGGTACTCGCGCCTCTTGGAGCTGCGCGAGAAGGGCACGGCGGGCGCCGCGGCCCAGGGGCTCTTCCTGCCGCTGACCTACCGCCGACTGAGCGTTCACGGGCCCGTCCCAGCGCGCGTGCGCGTGCACACGCGGTGGCGGCAGGACACCGAGGACGCGGCGTCGCTGCGTGTGTTCGACATCACCCTGCTGGACGAGCAGGGCTCCGTGGTCGTGGACGTGGAGGGCTTCACCCTCAAGCGGCTCGATGACATGCACCAGACGTTCTCCGCGCCGACGGTCGAAGCCGCGAGGAGCGTCGCCGCACCCGAGCGCCTCACGCTGCCCGGCGCGCTGACCAACCAGGAGGGCGTCGAGGCCCTCTCGCGAATCATCGCGGGCTTCGAGGGGGCGCACCTCTACGTGTCCCGCGAGCCCCTGAAGTCCCGCGCCTCCCAGCGCGCCGAGAGCCCCGTCTCCCGGAAGCAGGGCGCGAAGGCTCCGCGTCCCGCGCAGCGCACGGCCTACGCGGCGCCGCGCGACGAGGTGGAGACGCAGGTGTGCGAGGCGCTGGCGGAGCTCCTGGGCGTGGAGGCCGTGGGCATCCACGACAACTTCTACGACCTGGGCCTCAACTCGCTCCTGATGGTGCAGTTGAGCGCGCGGCTGCGAGAGCGGCTCGACGTGCAGCTGTCGCTCAACGCGCTGTTGGAGCACTCCTCCGCCGCGCAGATTGGCGCGCAGGTGTCCGCCACCCGGCCCTCGTCGGCCTCGGCTCCCGCGGCGCCGAGCGAGCCCGCGCTGCCCGCCGGCGTGGTGCGCTTGCAGCGAGGCGTGCCTGGACGCACGCCGCTGTTCTGCATCCACCCCGCGGGCGGCTCGGTGTTCGGCTTCCTGCCGCTGGTGCGTCACCTGGACAAGGAGCAGCCGGTGTTCGGCATCCAGGCGCGCGGCGTGGAGGGCGAGGTTCCGCCCGACACCTGCATCGAGGACATGGCGCTGCACTACCTGGCGCTGGTGCGCGGCCTGCAGCCCGAGGGGCCCTACCTGTTCTGCGGCTCCTCCATGGGCGGCACCGTGGCCTTCGACATGGCCCGGAGGCTGACGGCGCTGGGCCAGCGCGTGGACCTGCTGGCGATGCTCGACACGCCCTCGGATGACGGCGGCACGGTGCGCCACTCGGAGCCGGTGACGGACGACTTCGTCCTCGACTACGTGAAGAAGCTCTCGCCGGAGATGTCCGACGCCTTCGTCCGGATGAACGCGGAGAACGGCGGCAGCTTCCTGCGCCTGTGGCGCGCGCACAACGAGGCCCTGCTGCGCTACGCGGCCGAGCCGGTCGACACTCGCATCCTCTATTTCCGGGCCCGTGTCCGGGACCACCTCATCCCCCGCCATCCGGAGTACGGCTGGATTGGGAAGGCCCGAGGCGGCATCGAAATCCACGAGGTGGAAGGCAATCACCTCACCATGAGTCTGGAGCCTCACGTCGCGAGACTCGCCTCGCTGCTTCGCGAGCGCCTCGCGTCCTGAGCGTCCACAGCCTCCCGAATCCATTGCTCGCCGTCGGCGAGGAGAGCCGAGTCATGTCTCGAGACACCGAATCGATGTCCCTGGAGGAGAAGAAGCAGCTCTTGAAGCGCCTCTTGGCGCGACAGGACGCGGCCCCGCGGGTGGCGGCGGTGCAAGAGCCCTTCGCCCTCTCCTACGGCCAGTCCGCGCTGTTCCACCTGCACCAGTCCGACCCGGACAACCACGCGTACCACACGCTGTTCTCGTTCCGCGTGCACGGCCCGCTGGACGTGGATGCCCTGCGCCGCGCGGCCGAGGGGCTGGTGGAGCGGCACGAGGTGCTGCGCACCACCTACGGTGTCAGCGACGACGGGCGGCTGCTCCAGCGCGTCCAGGAGAAGGGCACGCTCCCCTTCACCCTGAATGACTCGCGTGGCGTGTCCCCGACGGAGGTGCGCCGCCGTCTCATCGAGGAGGTGCGCAAGCCCTTCGACCTGACGACGGGGCCGGTGGCCCGGCTGAGCGTCACCCGCGTGGACGGCGGCGAGCACCTGGTGGTCTTCACCCAGCACCACGTCTCCAACGACGCGCGGGCGCTGCAGGTGCTCCAGCGGGAGCTGCTCGAGCTCTACGGCCAGCTCGTCACCCAGGGCACGGCGAGCCTGCCGGCGCCTCGCGCGCAGTACCGCCAGTTCGTGGAGTGGGAGCAGTCGTTGCTCGGCGGTCCTCGCGGCGAGGTGCTGGAGCGCTACTGGAAGGAGCGCCTGGCGGGGGCGCCTCCCGCGCTGGAGCTGCCCACGGACAAGCCCCGGCCCGCGGAGCAGGGCTGCCACGGCGACACCGTCATCCACGAGCTGGACCGGGGGCTGGTGCGCCGCGCGGAGGCCCGGGCGCGTGAGCAGGGCGTGACGCTGTACACCTTCCTGCTCTCGTGCTTCCACGTGCTGCTCTCGCGGCACACCGGTCAGCGCGACGTGCTGGTGGGGACGCCCACCAACACGCTCATGTCCGCGGAGGACGCGGCGCTGCAGGAGGTCGTCGGCTACGCCGTCAACCCCGTGGTGGTGCGCTCCTCGGTGGACGAGGGGCTGGGCTTCGGCGCCTTCGCGCGCGAGCTGCAGAAGCGGGTGCTGGAGGCGCTCGAGCACCAGGCGTACCCCTTCCCTCAGCTGGTGGCGAAGCTGGGGGGACCGAGGGACGCGTCGCGCCCGCCGGTCTTCCAGGTGATGTTCAACTACCTGCCGGTCAGCGACCGCGACCCTCTGGCGATGCTCGGCCTGTCCGTGGACGAGGGCCGCACCTTCCAGGTGAACGGGCTGACGCTGTCGCCGTACGTGCTGCCGCAGCAGGAGGCCCAGTTCGACGTGGGCATGGAGTGCCTGAAGCTGGGCGAGCGGCTGGTGCTGGCGCTGCACTACAACGCGGACCTCTTCCTGGCCCGGACCGCGCGCCGGCTGCTGGAGCGCTTCGAGTGCCTGCTGGCGGACGCGGTGGAGCGCCCCTCGGCCCCGTGTGACGCGCTGGAGGTGGTGTCCGCGTCCGAGCGCGAGGAGCTGCTGCTCGGCCTCAACCCCCAGCCGATGGACTGGGTGGACGGGCCGTCCATGGTGGACCTGGTGGAGGCCCAGGTGCGCCGCACGCCGGACGCCGTGGCGCTGTCCGTGGGAGACACGCACCTGACGTACCGCGAGCTGAACGCGCGGGCCAACCGCCTGGCGCACTACCTGCGCGCGCACCATGGGGCCGGCCCGGACGTGCTGGTGGGGTTGATGGTAGACCGCACCGAGTGGCTCCTCATCGGCACGCTCGGCATCCTCAAGTCCGGCGCGGCCTACGTGCCCATCGACCCGGCGTACCCGGCCGAGCGCGTGCGCTACCTGCTGCAGGACAGCAGCAGCGGCGTGCTGCTCACCGAGCCGCAGCTCATGGAGACGGCGCGCCAGGGGTCGCCCGCGGGCTGCGTGGACATCACCACCGCGCGGGGGGACTCGGACGAGGACGTGGCGCACCGCCCTGGCTGCGAGGACCTGGCCTACGTCATCTACACGTCCGGCTCCACGGGTCGACCCAAGGGGACGCTCATCGAGCACCACAGCGCGGTGTCCTTCCTGCGCTGGTGCCAGACGGAGTTCCGCGCGACGGACTTCGACGTCACCTTCTTCGGCACGTCGTACTGCTTCGACCTGTCCATCTTCGAGATGTTCTACACGCTGTCGGTGGGGCGCCGAGTCCGGCTCCTGCGCAACAGCCTGCAGATCGCCGAGTACCTGGACAGCGAGCCGCGCATCCTCGTCAACACGGTGCCCTCCGTGGTGAAGGAGCTGCTGGCGGCGGGCGCGGACCTGGGCAACGTCACCGTGCTGAACATGGCGGGCGAGCCCATCCCGCAGAGCGTGATGTCCCAGCTGGAGGGCCTGCCCATCCAGGTGCGCAACCTGTACGGCCCCAGCGAGGACACGACGTACAGCACCTGCTACCGCTTCCCGGGGGACGACCCGAAGGTGCTCATCGGCAAGCCGCTGGCGAACACCCGCGTGTACATCCTCGACAAGGACCTGCGGCTGGTGCCCCGGGGCGTGCCCGGCGAGCTGTGCCTGTCGGGCGATGGCCTGGCGCGCGGGTACCTGGACCGGCCGGACCTGACGGCCGAGCGCTTCGTTCCCGACCCGTTCATGCCCGGTCGGCGCATGTACCGCACGGGCGACGTCGCGCAGTGGCGCGCGGATGGGAACCTGGACTATCTGGGGCGGCGCGATGACCAGGTGAAGCTCAACGGCTATCGCATCGAGCTGGGCGAAATCGAGGTGGCGCTGTCGAAGCACCCGGCCACGCGCGAGACGCTGGTGCTGGCGCGGCCCGGGCCCTCGCGGGACATGGAGCTGGTGGCCTGGCTGGTGTGCTCGGAGAAGGTGGAGCCGCGCGAGCTGCGGGCGTTCCTGGAGCAGCGCCTGCCGCGCTTCATGGTGCCGGGGCACTTCGTCTTCCTGGACGCGTTCCCGCTCACGCCGAACGGGAAAATCGACAAGAAGGCGCTGGCGGCGCCGGTGCCCGCGGCCTCCCGCGGCGCGATGCCTCCCGTCGCGCCGCGCAGTGAGCTGGAGCGCGCGCTGCACGAGCTGTGGGGGCACGCGCTGCGCGGCGCCCACTTCGGCATCGACGACAACTTCTTCGACGTGGGGGGCAGCTCGCTGCACCTGACGCAGATCCACATGTCGTTGCAGCGGCGGCTGGGGCGGAAGATGCCGATGACGGAGCTGTACCGCTTCCCGACCATCCGCGCGCTGGCCGAGTTCCTGGACGGGGGGGCCGAGAAGCAGGCCGAGCCCTCGAACGACGAGCGGGCCGAGCGCATGCGCAAGCAGGAGCAGTTCTTCCGGGCGCGCAAGGCGCGGCGGAGCTGAGTCACCCCGAGGCACGGGTCGACGAGGCCCGACGTGAAGGTTCATGGCCCCGGCGTGGGCGGAAGAGGCGTTGAGATGACGGCTGAAGGTTCGATGTCGGAGCAGGCCATCCAGGCGTGGCTCGTCGCGCGCATCACCGCGCTGTTGGGCCTGGAGACGCTGGACCCCCAGGAGCGACTGAGCCGCTACGGGCTGGACTCCGTGAAGGTCGTGGCCTTGATGACGGAGCTGTCCCGTGTGCTGGGCCGCCCCGTGTCGCCCCTGTTGTTCTGGCGGCACCCGTCGATTCAGGCGCTGTCGGCGGCGCTGGTGGGACGCGCGGAGACCGGGTCCCGGCCGGTGGCCACGACGTCGGCCTCGCGTCCGGTGGATGAGCCCATCGCGGTGGTGGGGCTGGCGTGCCGCATGCCGGGCGCGCCGGACGTGGCCTCGTTCTGGCGGCGCCTGTGCGAGGGCTACGATGCGATGCGCGAGGTGCCGGCGGAGCGCTGGGACATCGACGCGTACCACGACACCGAGCTCCAGGCGCCGGGGAAGATGGTGGCGCGCCGCGCGTCCTTCGTGGACGGCGTGCAGGGCTTCGACCCGCTCTTCTTCGGCATCTCCCCGCGAGAGGCGGAGCAGATGGACCCGCAGCAGCGGCTGATGCTGGAGCTGGCGTGGGAGGTGTTGGAGGACGCGGGCGTGCCCGCGACGGGGCTGCGTGACTCGAGCACCGGCGTCTTCGTGGGCGCCATCTGGCACGACTACGCGGTGCTGCACCAGAACGCGTGCGCGGCCGTCACGCCGCACACCGCGACGGGGCAGGCGCTCAACATCGTGGCCAACCGCATCTCCTACGCGCTGGGCCTTCGCGGTCCGAGCGTCACGCTGGACACGGCGTGCTCCTCGTCGCTGGTGGCCGCGCACCTGGCCTGTCAGAGCCTGCGCGCGGGCGAGTGCCGGCTGGCGCTGGTGGGCGGCGTCAACCTGCTGCTCGCGCCGGAGACCAGCGTGGCGCTCACCAAGTTCGGTGGGCTGTCGCCGGATGGCGCGAGCAAGGCCTTCGCCGCGGACGCGAACGGCTTCGCGCGCGGCGAGGGCGCGGGCATGGTGGCGCTGATGCCGCTGTCCGCCGCGCAGGCGGCCGGGGTGCCCATCTACTGCGTCATCCGTGGCGGCGCGGTGAACAACAACGGCTTCGGCAACGGCCTGACGGCGCCCAGCGCGTCCGCCCAGGAGTCCCTGCTGCGTGACGCGTACGCGCGCGCCGGAGTGACGCCGAGCCGCGTGCACTACGTGGAGACGCACGGTCCTGGTACGGCGCTGGGCGACCCCATCGAGGCAGGGGCCCTGGGCACGGTGCTGGGCGAGGGGCGCGAGGCGGAGCGCGCGCTGCTCATCGGCTCGGTGAAGACGAACATCGGCCACCTGGAGGGCGCCGCGGGCATCGCCGGTCTGCTCAAGGTGGCGCTGGCGCTGGCGCACCGCCGCGTGCCGCCCAACCTGCACTTCGACGCGCCCAACCCGCTCATCGATTTCGGGACGCTGCGCCTGATGGTCCCCGAGCGCCTGTCGCCCTGGCCCGCTGAGGACGAGAAGGCACTCGCGGGTGTGAGCGCCTTCGGCTGGGGTGGGACGAACTGTCATCTGGTGCTGGAGGAGGCCCCAGGCTCGCGCGCGGAGCTCCTGCCGCTGGCGGCGTCGGATGTGGCGACCCTGCGCGCCGAGGTCGAGAAGGTGGCGGCCCGCGCGTCCGACGCCGGGTCGCTCGAGACGCTGGCGGAACTGTGCCAGCCATGGGCGCGCAGCGTGGGTGAGGGCGAGCACCGGGTGGCCTTCACGGCCCGTTCGCGCGCGGAGCTCGCGGAAGAAGCCCGGGCCTTCCTGGCGGGTCAGGAGCGCGTCGGGCTGGTGGTGGGCAAGGGCGAGCGGCCCTCGCCGCGCATCGCCTTCGTGTGCACGCCCCAGGGCTCTCAATGGGACGGGATGGGGCGCGAGCTGCTCCACCGCGAGCCCGTGTTCCGCGCGAAGGTGGAGTCGCTGGACGCGGCCTTCCGGCCCCTGGCGGGCTGGTCGTTGGTGGAGGCGCTGGTGACGCCGCACCCGCGCGCCGAGGACGCGGACGTGGTGCAGCCGCTGCTCTTCGCGGTCCAGGTGGGGCTCGCGGCCTTGTGGCGCTCGTGGGGCGTGGAGCCGGAGGTGGTGGTGGGTCACAGCCTGGGCGAGGTGGTGGCCGCCTGCATCACCGGCGCGCTGAGCACCGAGGACTCCGCCTGGCTGGTCCACCACTACAGCCGGTTGCAGCAGCGCACGGCGGGCCGCAGTGGCATGGCGCTGGTGGGCCTGCCGGGCGTCGAGGTGGAGGTGCTGCTGACGCCCCTGGAGGGGCGGGTGGTGGTGGCGGGCTTCAACGACCCGTCGACGACGGTGGTGTCCGGTGAGGCGGGGGCGCTCGATGGGCTGCTCGCGGAGCTGTCCTCGCACGGCGTGTTCTGCTCGCGCATCCCCGTCAACGTGGCCGCGCACAGCCCGGAGATGGACGCCATCCGCGAGGACCTGGACGCGGCCTTCGCGCGGATGACGCCCCGGCCGAGCGCTCCTCGCTGGGTGTCCACGGTGACGGGAGAGGACCTGGAGGGCGCGTCGCTGGAGGCGTCCTACTGGAGCCGGAACCTTCGTCAGCCGGTGCGCTTCACGCAGGCGGTGGAGAAGCTGGCGGCGGAGGGCATCGACACCTTCGTCGAGCTGAGCGCGCACCCGGTGATGCGTCGCTCGCTCGAGCAGGCGCTGGCCCGGACGGAGCGCACGACGCTGACGGTGGCCTCGATGCGGCGCGACGATGCGCGCGGTGGCCTGCTGGATGCGCTGGGCGCGTTGTACGCGTGGGGTGCGCCCGTCTGCTGGCCGGGGACCCCGACGGTGGATGGCGCCGTGCTGCTGCCGCTGTCGGCTCGGACGCCGCAGGCGCTGGCGGACCTGGCGCGCTCGCTGGTGCCGCATTGTGACGCCGCGTCGTCGACGTCGCTCGCGGATATCGCGGCGACGCTGGCGCTGCACCGCTCGCCGCTGGACCAGCGACTGGCGCTCGTGGCGCGAGACCTGGCGGGCGCACGCGAGGGGCTGGAGGCCTTCCTGCGGCAGGAGCCGCGTCCGGGGCTGGTGGTGGGACAGGGCCCCGCGTCCTCGCGGACGCCGGTGGTGTTCGTGTTCCCCGGCCAGGGCTCGCAGTGGGTGGGCATGGGGCGTGAGTTGCTCCGGAGCGAGCCCGTCTTCCGCGCGGCGATGCAGGACTGCGACGCGGCGCTGCGGGCCTTCGTGGATTGGTCGCTGCTCGAGGTGCTGGCGTCAAGCGACGCGGGCTGGCTGGAGCGCATCGACGTGGTGCAGCCGGCGCTCTTCTCCATGCAGGTGGGGCTCGCGCGACTGTGGCGCTCGTGGGGAATCACCCCGGACGCGGTGGTGGGCCACAGCATGGGCGAGGTGGCCGCGGCGCACGTGGCCGGCGCCCTGACGCTGGAGGACGCGGCGCGCATCATCTGCCGTCGCAGCAAGCTGCTCCTTCGCACCAGCGGACAGGGAGCCATGGCGGTGACGGAGCTGTCGCTCGACGAGGCGCGCGAGGTGCTGCGCGGCGTGGAGGACCGGCTCTCGGTGGCCGCGAGCAACAGCCCTCGCTCCACGGTGCTCTCCGGAGACCCCCAGGCGCTCCAGCAGGTGTTGGAGACGCTGACGCAGCGTCAGGTCTTCTGCCGGCCGGTGAAGGTCAACGTGGCCTCGCACAGCCCGCAGATGGAGCCGCTGCGCGCGGAGCTGCTCGAGGTGCTCGACGGGCTCTCGCCGCGCGCGAGCGAGGTGGCGCTGCACTCGACGGTGCTCGGGCGCGTGGCGGAGGGGACGGAGCTGACGCCCGCGTACTGGGTGCGCAACCTGAGGGACCCGGTGCTGCTGTCGCAGGTGGTGGAGTCCCTGGTGGCCACGGGGCACGGGCTGTTCGTCGAGGTGAGCGCGCACCCGGTGCTCCTGCCCTCCATCGAGCAGACGCTCGCGCACCTGGGCAAGCCGGGCACGGTGCTGCCGTCGCTGCGGCGCGAGCAGCCCGAGCGCGTGGTGATGCTGGAGTCGCTCGGCCGCCTCTTCACGCAGGGACGCGAGGTCTCCTGGCGCGCGGTGACGCCCGAGGAGGGCCGCCAGGTGTCGCTGCCCACGTACCCGTGGCAGCGCGACCGGTACTGGTTCCAGCCGGGCGCGGCGGGGGCGTCGAGGAGCGCGGGCCAGGGACACGCGGTGCTCGGGGTGTCGCGGCGCTCGTCGCTCCGGCCGGGGGCGCGGTTCTGGGACGTGGACGTGGCGGTGGAGAGGCTGCCGTACCTGAAGGACCACCGCGTGCAGGGCACGGTGGTGCTCCCGGCGGCGGCCTATCTGGACTGGGCCCTGGCCGCGGCGCGCGAGGCGCTGGGCGAGGGGGCGTGGGCCCTGGAGGACGTGCGCATCGACGAGGCGCTGGCGCTGCCCGAGGACGGCTCGCGGCCGACGCAGTTGGTGCTGACGTCGGAGTCGGCGCAGGGCGCGTCGTTCAAGGTCTCCAGCTTCGTGCCCGTGTCGGGCGAGAGCGCGGAGGTGTGGACCGTGCACGCGTCCGGCAGCGTGAGGCCGCTGGCCACGGGGGCCGAGGTGTCCGCCGTGTCGCTGGACGAGGTGCGGCGTCGGTGCACGCAGGTTCGCGAGGGCTCCGCGCACTACGGGGAGATGGAGGCGCGAGGCTTGAGCTACGGCCCGACGTTCCAGGGCCTGCGCGAGGTGTGGCGTCGCGACGGTGAGGCGCTAGGGCGCCTGGAGGTGCCCGAGGCGCTGGGCTCCGTGCGAGGGCTGCACCCGGCGATGCTCGACGCGAGCCTGCAGGTGCTCCTGGAGGCGTTCCCGTCGGGAGGTGGCACCCACGTCCCGGTGCGTGTGCGCCGCTTCGCGGTGAGTCGCGCGGGCACGCCGGTGCGTTGGGCGCATGCGCGACTGTCGGAGCCCGTGGCGGGGGAGACGACGCGGCAGGGAGACGTGTGGCTCCTCGACGCGGACGGCAAGTGGGTCGCCGAGGTGCGCGGCATGGTGCTCGCGCCCCTGGCGGGACAGCGCGACGCGCGGCTGGTGGCGCAGGACCGGGCGCTCTTCGAGATGGCGTGGCACCGCGTGGACGCGCCCACGACATCCCAGCCGGTGGATGCACCCTGGCTCGTGCTGATGGATGGCCAGGGTCATGGCGCCGCGCTCGTGAGCCAGCTCGAGGCACGGGGCGGCACGTGCGTGAAGGTGGAGGCGGGGACGGAGTTCCGCAAGCTGGGCGCCCGGCACTTCGAGGTGGCGCCGGGTTCGCGTGAGCACCTCCAGCGACTGCTGACCGAGGCGTTCCCCGAGGGGCAGTCGTGTGGAGGCGTGGTGTACCTGTGGGCGCTCGAGGCCTCCGAGGTGGAGGTGTCCGGAGCGCGCGCGAGTGACGAGGCCGAGCGGCTGTGCGGTGGCGCGCTGCACCTGGTGCAGGAGCTGACCCGCGCGGGTTGGCGCACCGCGCCCCGGCTGTGGCTCGTGACGAAGGGCGCGCAGGCCGTGGGCGGAGAGCCCCGGGTGAACGCGGTGCAGGGCTCGTTGTGGGGCTTGGGCCGCGTGGTCTCGCACGAGCACCCGGAGCTGCGGTGCACCTGTGTCGATGTCGAGGCGCTGTCCCCGGACGCCGTGGCCTCGCTGCTGACGGCGGAGCTGCTCGCGGGAGCGAAGGACGAGCAGGTGGCGCTGCGCGCCCAGGGACGGCACGCGGCGCGACTGGCGCGGCGGCTGCCTGGGGATGCGTCGCGCGAGTCCGCTGAGCCGAGGCTCCCCGTCGAGGGGCACGCCTTCCGGGTGGAGATTCCCACGCCCGGCGTGTTGGACCGACTGGTGGCGCGGGTGACCGAGCGACGTCGTCCGGCTCGCGGCGAGGTGGAGGTCCAGGTGGAGGCGGCGGCCCTCAACTTCATCGACGTGATGAAGGCGATGGGCATCTACCCGGGTCTGCCTCCTGGGCCTGTCTCGCTGGGTGGCGAGTGCGCGGGCCGCGTGGTGTCCGTGGGTGAGGGCGTCACGGGGTTCTCTCCCGGACAGCGCGTGGTGGCGGTGGCCGGAGGCAGCCTGGGCTCGCACGTCATCGCGGACGCGCGCTTCGTGCGCCCGTGCCCCGAGGGCATGAGCGCCGAGGACGTGTCCACCGTGCCGCTCGTCTTCATGACGGCGTGGTACGCGCTGGAGCACCTGGGGCGGCTCCAGAAGGGAGAGCGAATCCTCATCCACTCCGCGGCGGGCGGACTGGGGCTCGCGGCGGTGCAGGTGGCCCAGGCTCGGGGCGCTGAAATCTTCGCCACGGCGGGCACGCCCGAGAAGCGCGAGTTCCTGCGCAGCCTCGGGATTGCGCACGTCATGGACTCGCGCACGCTGGCCTTCGCCGACGAGGTGAAGCGCCTGACGAACGGCGAGGGCGTGGACGTGGTGCTCAACTCGCTCTCCGGTGACGCGATTCCTCGCGGCCTGGAGCTGCTCGGTCCGGACGGGCGCTTCCTGGAGGTCGGCAAGCGCGACATCTACGACGGCCGGGCGCTGGAGCTCACGCCGTTCCGCAAGAGCATCTCGTACACGGCCATCGACCTGGCGGGCCTTCAGGAGCGCAAGCCCGTGTTGTTCGCGCGGCTGCTCCAGGAGGTGATGGAGCAGGTGGAGTCGGGCGCGCTGCGGCCGCTGCCGTACCAGCGCTTCCCCGTGTCGCGCGTGGCGGACGCCTTCCGCGAGATGGCGCAGGGCCGGCACACCGGCAAGCTCGTCATCGGTATGGAGGACCCCACGCTGAAGGTGGCCCCCGCGCGCTCGGGCTTCCGCGTGCGAGCGGATGGCACGTATCTGGTGACCGGTGGCCTGGGGGGGCTGGGCCTCTCCGCGGCGAAGTGGCTGGTGGAGCACGGCGCGCGGAACCTGCTCCTGATGGGCCGCTCCGCGCCGTCGCAGGCCGCGCGTGGGACGTTGACGGAGCTGGAGACCCTGGGTGCGCGAGTCGTCGTGGCCCAGTCCGATGTCGCGGACGCCGAGCAGCTCCGCGCCGCGCTGGCCAGGACGCGTGACGGAGCGCTGCCGCCCCTCCGCGGCGTGCTGCACTGCGCGGGCGTGCTGGAGGACGCCACCCTGTCGCGGCTGACGACGTCGCACCTGCGCACGGTGATGGCACCCAAGGTGCGCGGCGCGTGGAACCTGCACGAGCTCACGCGAGGCGAGTCCCTGGACTTCTTCGTCCTCTACTCGTCCGTGGCGTCGCTGCTGGGCCTGCCGGGACAGGGCAACTACGCGGCGGCGAACGCGGCGATGGACTCGCTCGCGCACCACCGGCGCGCGGTGGGGCTGCCCGCCACGAGCGTCAACTGGGGTCCGTTCTCGGACGTGGGCCTGGCCGCCGCGCAGTCCAACCGTGGCGAGCGCCTGGCGTACCAGGGCATGGCGAGCTTCGTTGCGCGCGAAGGCGAGGAGCTGCTCCGGCGGCTGCTCGACGAGGGCGCCACGCAGGCCGCCGCGGTGCGCCTGGATGTGCGCCAGTGGCTGGAGTTCTTCCCGTCCGTGGCGCCGCTGCGCGTCTGGTCCGAGCTGAGCGCGGAGGGACGCGGCGAGGTGGCCCGTCCCGGCTCGGACTTCCTGGGCACGCTGAAGCAGGCGGAGCCGGGCGCGCGCCTGGAGATGCTGGAGGCGCACCTGCGCGAGCGGATTGCCCAGGTGCTCCGGCTGGAGCCCTCGCGCGTGGGACGGGCGGACCCGTTCCGGGCGCTGGGCCTGGACTCGCTGATGAGCCTGGAGCTGCGCAACCGCGTCGAGGCGTCCCTGGGGCTCAAGCTCTCCGCGACGCTCCTGTGGACGCACTCCACGCTCGGCGCGCTGAGCGTCCACCTGCTCGAAAGACTCGAGCTCGCGCCGGTGCGCGAGCCCTCAACCCCTTCGCCGTCGAAAGAGAACCCGGAGCGTCCACCCGAGGAGTCCGCCGCGGAGCTCGCGGCCCTCTCAGATGAGCACCTGCTGGACCTCTTCGACGATGCGCTGACCGCGCTGGAGAACGAATCGTGAGTGACGCGACCAAGGAGAACGAACTGAAGCAGCGCATGGCTCGCGCCGTGCTCGCGATGCAGAAGGTGCAGGCGAAGCTCGACACGCTCGAGAAGGCGCGCACCGAGCCCATCGCCATCGTCGGCATGGGGTGCCGCTTCCCGGGCGGGGCGGACTCGCCCGAGGCCTACTGGAAGCTCCTGGACGAGGGGCGGGACGCCGTGCGCCGTGAGCCGGCGTCGCGCCGCACGGGCCCCGACACGGGCACGCCGCGCTGGGGTGGGTACCTGGACGAGGTGGACGGCTTCGACGCGGACTTCTTCGGCATCTCCCCGCGCGAGGCGGCGAGCCTGGACCCGCAACAGCGGCTGTTGTTGGAGGTGAGCTGGGAGGCCCTGGAGGACGCGGGGCAGAACCCGGAGAAGCTCCTGGGCTCGTCCACGGGCGTCTTCGTGGGCATCACCGGCAACGACTACGAGCGCGTGTTGCCCATGGGGGCGGACCAGCTCGACGCGTACTACATCACGGGCAACGGTCACTGCTTCCCGCCCGGCCGCATCTCCTACGTGCTGGGCCTCCAGGGCCCGAGCCTCGCGGTGGACACGGCGTGTTCGTCGTCGCTCGTCGCGGTGCACCTGGCCTGTCAGAGCCTGCGGCTGGGCGAGTGCAACCTGGCGCTCGCGGGTGGCGTCAACCTCATCCTGGACTCGTTGAGCACGGAGATGATCGCGCGCACGCAGTCGCTGTCGCCCAACGGGCGGTGCAGCACCTTCGACGCGTGGGCCAACGGCTTCGTGCGCGGTGAGGGCTGCGGCGTCATCGTGCTCAAGCGCCTGTCGGACGCGCAGGCGGACGGGGACACCATCCTCGCCGTGGTGCGCGGCTCCGCCATCAACCAGGACGGCCGCTCGACGGGGCTGACGGCGCCCAACGTGCTCGCGCAGCAGGCGCTGCTGCGTCAGGCGCTGGCGAACGCGCGCGTGGAGCCCTCGGCCATCGGCTACATCGAGGCGCACGGCACGGGCACGTCCTTGGGTGACCCCATCGAGGTGGAGGCCCTGGCCGACGTGGTGGGCGCGCCGCGAGCGGATGGGAGCCAGTGCGCGCTGGCGTCCGTGAAGACGAACATGGGGCACCTGGAGTCCGCGGCGGGCATCGCGGGCCTGATGAAGGTGGTGCTCTCGATGCGCAACGAGCGCATCCCCAAGCACCTGAACTTCACCCGGCTCAACCCACGCATCCGCATGGACGGCACGGCCTTCGTCATCCCGGCGGAGCGCGCGATGCCGTGGGTCCGCTCGGAGAAGCCGAGGTTCGCGGGCGTCAGCTCGTTCGGCATGAGCGGGACGAACGCGCACGTCGTGCTGGAGGAGGCCCCCGTGCGCGCGGTGCCCTCGGTGGCGCCGAGCCGGCCCGCCTCGCACCTGCTGCTCCTGACGGCGAAGTCCGAGGACGCGCTGGCCGAGCAGGTCCGTCAGTACGCGAGCCACCTGTCCGCGCACCCGGAGCTGGACGCGGCGGACGTGTGCTTCACCGCGAACGCCACGCGCGCGCGCTTCCCTCACCGGCTGGCGGTGGTGGGCGGCTCGACGCAGGCGCTGGCTGACGCGCTGAAGGGCTTCGCGCAGGGAGAGGTCTCGGACGCGGTGGTCACGGCGGAGGCCGCGCCCCAGTCGCCGAGGGTGGCCTTCCTCTTCACGGGGCAGGGCAGCCAGTCCGTGGGCATGGGCCGCGAGCTGTACGCGACGTCGCCTGTGTTCCGCGAGGCGCTGGACCGGTGCGCCGCGCTGCTGCGGCCCCGGATGGAGCTGCTGTCCGTGCTCTTCCCGGCGGAGGGCGCGACGTCGCCCATCGACCAGACGGAGTACAGCCAGCCGGCGCTGTTCGCGCTGGAGTACGCGCTGGCGCAGGTGTGGAAGAGCTGGGGCGTGGTGCCGCACGCGGTGATGGGACACAGCGTGGGCGAGTTCGCCGCCGCCGTCGTCGCGGGCCACCTGTCCCTGGAGGATGGCCTCGCGCTCATCGCGGAGCGTGGCCGGTTGATGCAGGCGCTGCCCTCGGGAGGCGCGATGCTCAGCGTCTTCGCCACCGAGGCCCAGGTGCAGCCGCTGCTGGAGCCGCACCGGAGCCAGGTGTCGCTGGCCTGCCTCAACGCGCCCGGCCAGGTGGTGCTGTCCGGAGCGGGAGAGGTGATTGCGCGGCTCGACCAGGAGCTCCAGGCGCAGGGTGTGCGCACCAAGGCGCTCGTCGTCTCGCACGCGTTCCACTCGCCGCGGATGGACCCGATGCTGGAGGCGCTGGAGTCCCAGGCCGCTCGCGTGAAGGTGATGCCGGGGACGATTCCCCTCGTGTCGAACGTGACGGGCCGGCCCGTGGGCGCTGGCGAGCTGGGCGCACCGGGGTACTGGCGTCGCCACGCGCGTGAGGCCGTGCGCTTCCAGGAGGGCATGGAGTCGCTGCGCGAGCTGGGCATCGACGTGTTCGTCGAGGTGGGGCCCACGGCCACGCTGCTGGGCCTGGGGCGCGCGTGCCTGGGAGAGCAGCCCGCGTGGATTGCCTCGCTGCGCAAGGGTCGTCCCGACGCGGAGCAGCTGTTGGGCGCGCTGGGGCGGTTGTTCCTCCGGGGCCAGGATGTGAACTGGCGCGCGGTGGACGCGGAGCCCTCGCGGCAGAAGGTGGCCCTGCCCACCTACCCGTGGCGCCGCCAGCGTCACTGGCCGACGGAGTCTCCCCGCCTCACGACGGGGCGCTCGGAGGTCGCCACCGCGCACGGTGCCGCGACGGTGACGGAGCTGGACGCGAGCTCGCTGCTCCAGGTGCGTTGGGAGGAGTCGACGGCGAGCGGGCAGGGCACCACAGGTGCCTGGATGCTGCTGTGCGACCAGGGCGGCGTGGGTGATGCGCTCGCCACGCGCTTCGAGCAGCAGGGCGTGCCGCACGTGAAGGTCTACGCGGGGGCCGCGTCCGCGCCGGGGACCCTGGCCGTGGACCCCGCGGACGGCGTGGCGCTGGCGAAGCTGTGGAAGGAGGCCTTCCCGGCGAACCTGCCACGCGCGGGCGTGGTGCACCTGTGGGGTCTGGATGCGTCGGGCGTGGAGTCGCCTGGAGCGTTGCGGACCAGCACCCGGGAGCGCTGCATCAGCGTGGTCTCCGCGCTGCGGGCGCTCGAGTCCTCGCCGGAGCTGCCCGGACGACTGTGGGTCGTGACGCGCGAGGCCTGCGCGGTGGAGTCCTCGTCGGTGGACCCGTCGCAGGCGCTCTTGTGGGGCCTGGGCCGCGTGGCGGCGCTGGAGCACCCGGAGCGCTGGGGCGGCCTGGTGGACGTGGAGAACGCGGAGGGCGAGACGCTGGCGGACGTCCTTACGCGCGGCGCGGGTGAGGGCGAGGAGCAGGTCGCGCTCCGGAGCGGGCGTCGGTTCGTTCCCCGGCTCGAGTCGAAGCCGCTCCCCACGGCGAAGGCCACGACGCTGGCCTCGGCCGCGACGTACCTCGTCACGGGGGGCCAGGGGGAGCTCGGGCTGCAGGTGGCGCGCTGGATGGTGAAGCAGGGCGCGCGGCATCTGGTGCTGACGGCGCGCGGAGCCTTCCCCGAGCGCTTCGATTGGGATGCCCTCGAGGCGCGTGGTGGCGATGTGGCCGTGCGCATCGCGGCGGTGAAGGAGATGGAGGCCGCGGGAGCGACGGTGGTGCTCGCGCGCACGGACGTCTCCCGTCGTGAGCAGATGGTGGCGCTGCTGGAGAACGTGCGCTCGACGATGCCTGGGCTCAGGGGCGTGGTCCACGCGGCGGGTGTCTCCACGCACGCGCGACTGCGGGAGCTGGATGCCTCCGCGCTCGACGCCGTGCTGGCGCCGAAGGTCGAGGGCGCGTGGCACCTGCATGCGCTGACGCAAGGGGACTCGCTGGACTTCTTCGTCCTCTTCTCGTCCATCTCCGCGGTCTGGGGCTCGGTGGGCTCCGGACACTACGCGGCGGGCAACGCGTTCCTGGACGCGCTCGCGCAGCACCGGCGCGCGCGGGGCCTCGTGGCGACGAGCATCAACTGGGGCCCGTGGGCGGGCCGGGGCATGGCCTCGCCGGATGCGCAGCGGTGGCTCGCGAACATGGGCGTGGACTCCCTGGAGACCCAGGAGGGCATCGCGTGGTTCGAGCGGCTGCTCGGCGCGGACGTCACGCAGGCGACGGTGGCGCGCGTGCGGTGGGAGCGCTTCAAGCCCATCTACGAAGCGCGTGGTCCTCGACCGTTCCTGGCGGCGATGGGGACGAAGGCCGTGGAGACCTCCGCTGCTCCGACGGTGAGCACCGCGCCCGTGCTGGGGCGGGACGAACTGGAGGTGGCGGTGCGCCAGCAGGTGGCGGGGGTGCTCGGATTGGACCCGAAGCGACCGATTCCCGCGGGGCGCGGCTTCGCGGACCTGGGGATGGACTCGCTGATGGCGGTGGAGCTGAAGGAGCGGCTCCAGCGCGTGGTGGGACAGTCGCTGCCGGCGACGCTGGCGTTCAACCATCCGAACGTGCAGGCGCTCACGGAGCACCTGCTGAGCCTCGTGGAGGAGAAGAAGCCTCGCGCCGAGACGCCCAAGGCCGCCGCTCGCACCGACGAGCCCATCGCCATCGTCGGAATGGCCTGCCGCTTCCCCGGTGACGCGAACACGCCCGAGGCGTACTGGCGTCTGCTGCGCGACGGGGTGGACGCCACCTCGGAGGTGCCCGCGGACCGCTGGGACGTGGACGCGCTGTTCGACTCGGACCCGGAGGCGCCGGGGAAGATGTACATGCGCAAGGGCGGCTTCCTGCGCGACGTGGCGGGCTTCGAGCCGCAGTTCTTCGGCATCTCCCCGCGCGAGGCCGAGAGCATGGACCCGCAGCAGCGACTGTTGCTGGAGGTCGGCTGGGAGGCGCTGGAGCGCTCGGGCATCAACGCGGACTCGCTGCGAGAGACGAACACGGGTGTCTTCGTGGGCGTCACCGCGTCGGACTACTCGCGCGTCATCCTCAATCAGGACGCGGCGGCGGTGGACGCGTACTTCGCCTCGGGCACGTCGCTGAACGTCGTCGCGGGTCGACTGTCGTTCGCGCTCGGGTTGCACGGTCCGAGCATGGCGGTGGACACGGCGTGCTCGTCCTCGCTGGTGGCGCTGCACCTGGCCTGCCAGAGCCTGCGCAACGGTGAGTCCACGCTCGCGCTGTCGGGCGGTGTGAATCTCATCCTCACGCCCGAGGCCACGCTGTCCATCTGCAAGGCGCACATGCTCTCGCCCGAGGGCAGGTGCAAGACCTTCGACGCCTCGGCCGACGGGTTCGCGCGAGGCGAGGGCTGCGGTGTGTTGGTGCTGAAGCGGCTGTCGGACGCGGTGGCGGACGGGAACGAAGTGCTGGCGGTGATTCGCGGCACGGCGGTGAACCACGACGGGCCGAGCAGCGGACTGACGGTGCCGAACGGGCTGGCGCAGCAGGCGGTGATTCGTCAGGCGCTGGAGAACGGAGGAGTGAAGGCGACGGAGGTCAGCTACCTGGAGGCGCACGGGACGGGGACGTCGCTGGGAGACCCGATTGAAGTGGACGCGATGTGGGGCGCGCTGGGGGAGGGGAGGAGCGGAGAGTCGCTGTGGCTGGGGTCCGCGAAGACGAACCTGGGGCACCTGGAGTCGGCGGCGGGGGTGGCAGCGGTGATGAAGGTGGTGCTGTCGCTGAAGAACAAGCAGCTGCCGCCGCACCTGCACTTCAAGACGCCGAACCCGCACATCGGTTGGGGTCAGATGGCGGTGGAGGTGCCGACGAAGCTGACGCAGTGGGACCCGAAGCAGGGACGTCGGCTGGCGGGCGTCAGCTCGTTCGGATTCAGCGGCACCAATGCGCACGTGGTCCTCGAAGAGGCTCCGGCCCCGCGTGAGCTGCCTGCGTTCCAGGAGCGCCCGAAGCACGTGCTGGTGCTGTCTGCGAGGAGCGCGAGCGCGTTGGAAGAGCAGGCGAAGCAGTACGCGGGAGCGCTGGGAGAGGCGCCGGTGGGAGACGTGTGCTTCACGGCGTCAGTGGGGAGGACGCACCTGGAGCAGCGGCTCGCGGTGGTGGGCGCCAGCGCGGAAGAGCTGAAGACGAAGCTGGAGCGCACGGTGGCGGGAGAAGCCGTGGCGGGAGTGGTGAAGGGGCAGGCGGTGG
>NZ_JAJVKW010000020.1 GCF_024198255.1 Myxococcus guangdongensis | reverse complement strand
TCTCCTACGGCTTTTCATGGAGGAGGTTCTCTCGGAAGTGCGAACGCTCGACATCCACCGAGAGGACTCCTTCCGTAGATTGGTCCCGCTACTCCCATCGGGTCCGTAAAGGGATCGCCGATGACGAACCTCGGTTTAGACCCGGGTGCCCGAAATTTCCATATTCGAGTTCGCCACACTATTCATTGAGCCAGAAGAGGCGATTCTTGCTCTCCAGTGATCGCGCCAAGAATTCCCGCAAGGACGACGCAATCTTCCGCACCTGCGGATAGGTGCCATGATAGGCGTCGAGCATCGGGTACGGCGCAGGCCCAGCGGTATCAACAAGCACAAAGTCAGAGTCCTGGCAATCCACAAGGGTCCACCAAGACGCGGACCCCATTGTGTCGTCGTCGATACCTAAGATGCGCACTCGGGCACGCTGTAGTTCAGCCAGCGAGAGAATGCTGTAGCGCGCGTCAGGTAGCGGGACGAAAAGTTCCACCCCATTGCAGCGAGAATAGAGCGCACGTAACTCAGGGCCTAGACGCCAACCGGCGCGCGCTTCGAAGTCGGCTATCTCGCGCTCCGTGGCGGGAGGGTGGGGATGGTGCTCACGCAACACAATATCGAGGATCTGCTCAAGCGTCGCATTCATGGTGTCAATCACTATAGGGGCGATCTGGGCCAATGCTCATCCATCGATTCCCCCGAGTGTAACACTGGAGGTATGCGCTATTGACAACGGTATGCACCGGATCAGGAATCGGGAACACGTTTCGAGCGTCCGTGGGATGCCCACCGTGAGCGAGGTCGCGAATGTGGTGTCCGGGCCAATTGCGACCGCTCGTCGCGGGCCATGCCCCGAACTCTGCTATCCAGTCGCGGCGATATCCATCCCGAGCGTTGTCCCATTGCTGCCGTCCCCTCTCTGGGGATATCACGGCGTAATCGCAGCAGCAGTGCGTGAGGGCGTAGCGAGTACCAGCCTCGGCTGGCAGGTAGGCCCATCGGCCAACCCAATCACCCTTGATGTCCGCAAGCCAGATGCACCCCATCAAGGAATGGCCCTCAGCAGCGCAACGCCGCTCGCACTGACTCATCCAGCGCGCAGAGCATAACCAGGGTCCGTAATAGATAGCGTACCGCACCGTCCCACCGCCTGGCGTCGTAACAGGTGGGCCTTCCCATTTGGCCGTAGCTGGCGGGCCGACAGCGCCAACCGTCGCGGAGCCGCACGCCAAGAACACGAGGGCACTGCCGACGCTCAAGGCCATTCGCATGAACATTGATTCCATGCTATCCCAGAAAATAAGGTGCAGCTGAGGCTGCAGAGGAAGACCTCGCTTTGCGCTGGACACGGACAGCGCCCTTCGCGCCGCCACGTGAATCTCACAGCCACTGTCCGTTCCAGGCCCATGCCCACACCCCGGGTGCCCGGAGGCGCCCCCTCGTCGGACGGACCGGGGCCCCAAGAGGGGGTGCCCGGAAGGCAGGGAGGCAGGCGCGCGCTGCTCCTGGGTGGCGGGAGCGTGACTTCGGGTATGCTCGCCCTCGATTTCGGATCCGCGTGAGGGCGGATCCCACGCTGAGCGAACAGCAGGATGGACTGGGCCGGGGTCGACTCCCCAGGCCCGCTCGAGAGGTTCACACACATGAAGCGACTGGCACGAGTCGGTCTGATGGTCGGAGTTCTCGCCCTGGGTGGCACGGTGGCCTGTAGCGAGGAGAACGACGTCGCCAAGCAGAACCGCGTCAAGGGCACCAACCACCTGGCGAAGAAGGAGTACAAGGAGGCCACCGAGGCCTACGCCCTGTCGCTCCAGGCGGACCCCAAGCAGGAGAAGGTCTGGGAGAAGAAGGCCTTCGCCCACCTCGAGCTCGGACAGATGGACAAGGCCAGCGAGGCCGTCCTGAAGATCCTCGAGATGAAGACCACGCCCGCGGACAAGGCCGAGACCTACCGCACCCTGGCCAGCATGCACATGAAGGGCGGCACGCTGGAGGACGCGGAGAAGTTCTTCAACGAGGCGCTCAAGATCGAGCCCAAGGACGAGGCCTCCCTCGGGTGGATCGCCGAAATCTACGCGCAGAAGGGCGGCGCGCGCTCCATGGCGGCCCCCATCGTCAAGGCGGACCTGGAGAAGTCGCTCAGCGTCTATGACCAGGTCATCGCCATCAACCCGAACTCCGCGAACACGTACCTCAACAAGCGCGTCGTGATGGGCCGCCTCATGGAGTACGAGCGGCAGCAGAAGGACATGGCGCTGTCCGAGGCCGCCGAGAACGCCAAGGACAAGACCATCGTCGACGAGGCCAACGCCCGCGCCGCCGAGCACCAGAAGAAGATGGACGAGTACCAGGGGCAGTTCGCGGAGATGACCAAGAAGTTCAGCGAGGCGCAGAAGGCCGCCAAGGCCCAGGCCGCCGCGGGCACGCCGTAGTCCCTGCCCTGCCTTGCCCGAAGGGCCTGGAACCGCGCGTCGGCTCCAGGCCCTTCTTCATTTGTCGATAAGCACCGGAAGCGTCCGCCAGGCGTCAGCCAGCGAATCCGTCGTGCGACGCCCGCCCACCGCGCATTACGCTGCCGCCCTTCATTTCTTCACAGGGAGGTTCGGGCATGGACGTGCGCGCGGCGGTGGCGCTCGAGGCAGGAAAGCCGTTGGTCATCGAGACGGTGCACCTGGAGGGACCCAAGGCGGGCGAGGTGCTCGTGGAGCTGAAGGCCACCGGCATCTGCCACACGGACCAGTTCACGCTCTCCGGGGCGGACCCGGAGGGGCTCTTCCCCGCCATCCTCGGCCACGAGGGCGCGGGCGTGGTGGTGGACGTGGGGCCGGGCGTGACGTCGCTGCGCAAGGGCGACCACGTCATCCCGCTCTACACGCCCGAGTGCCGGCAGTGTAAGTCGTGCCTGTCGCGCAAGACGAACCTGTGTACGGCCATCCGCGCCACGCAGGGCAAGGGCCTGATGCCGGACGGCACCAGCCGCTTCCGCCTGGGCAAGCAGGCCGTGCACCACTACATGGGCACGTCCACCTTCGCGCAGTACACGGTGCTGCCGGAGATCGCCCTCGCGAAGATTCGCGAGGACGCCCCGTTCGACAAGGTCTGCTACATCGGCTGCGGCGTGACGACGGGCATCGGCGCCGTCGTGTACACGGCCAAGGTGGAGGCCGGCGCGCGCGTCGTCGTCTTCGGCCTGGGCGGCATCGGCCTCAACGTGGTGCAGGCGGCCCGCATGGTGGGCGCGGACCAGATCGTCGGCGTGGACATCAACCCGGCGCGCAAGGCCATGGCGGAGAAGTTCGGCCTCACCCACTTCGTCAACCCGAAGGAAGTCGAGGGTGACCTCGTCCCCTACCTGGTCAACCTGACGAACGGCGGCGCGGACTACAGCTTCGAGTGCATCGGCAACGTGAACACGATGCGCCAGGCGCTCGAGTGCTGCCACCGAGGCTGGGGTGAGAGCATCGTCATCGGCGTGGCGGGCGCGGGCCAGGAGATCAAGACGCGGCCGTTCCAGCTCGTCACGGGGCGCGTGTGGAAGGGCAGCGCCTTCGGCGGCGCGCGCGGCCGCACCGACGTGCCGCAGATCGTCGACTGGTACATGAACGGGAAGATCAACGTCGACGATCTCATCACGCACACGCTGAAGCTGGAGGACATCAACCAGGGCTTCGACCTGATGCACAAGGGCGAGTCCATCCGCAGCGTGGTGAAGTACTCATGACGGCGGCGCCCACGCTCATCAGCCAGCACCGCTGCTTCGACGGCACGCAGGGCTTCTACAAGCACGTGTCCGAGGCCTGCGGGGGCGAGATGCGCTTCGGCGTCTTCGTCCCGCCGCAGGCGCGGGAGCGCAAGGTGCCGGTGCTCTACTACCTCGCCGGCCTCACGTGCACGGAGGAGACCTTCCTGACGAAGGGCGGCGCGCAGCGTGTGGCGGCGGAGCTGGGGGTGATGCTGGTGGCGCCGGACACCAGCCCCCGGGGCGCGGGCTATCCGGGCGAGGACGCGTCGTGGGACTTCGGCGTCGGTGCGGGCTTCTACCTGGACGCCACCCAGGCGCCCTGGTCCGCGCGCTACCGGATGGGCACGTACGTCACGAAGGAGCTGCCCGCGCTCATCGCCGGACACTTCCCGGCCCGCGAGGACCGGGAGGGCATCTTCGGCCACTCCATGGGAGGCCATGGCGCGCTCGTGTCGGCGCTGCGGCAGCCGGGGCGCTACCGCTCCGTGTCCGCGTTCGCCCCCATCGTCGCGCCCATGCGCGTGCCGTGGGGACAGAAGGCCTTCAAGGGCTACCTGGGCGAGGACACACAGGCGTGGCGCGAGTACGACGCCACGGAGCTGATTCGCGCCGCGAAGCAGCACCTGCCCGCGCTGCTGGTGGACCAGGGCACGGGCGACAAGTTCCTCCAGGAGCAGCTCAAGCCGGAGCTGCTGCGCGAGGCCTGTGCCGCCACGGGACAGCCGCTCACCCTGCGCATCCACGAGGGGTACGACCACGGCTACTACTTCGTCTCCACGTTCATGGAGGACCACCTGCGGCACCACGCCGCGGCGCTGAACGCGTAGCCCTCTGTCGCGAGCTTCCGAGGGGGTCTGGGTGACACGCCCCGGCCCCCTCGGTGTTCCAGTGCCCGGACCTGTCGGACACGGGAGCGGGACGATGCGACTGGGAGCACGGGAGCAAGGCGCGGGGCTCGCGCTGCTGGCGGCGGCGTGGCTGTCGGGCTGCGGGCAGCACCTGGAGGGCAGCGGGCACTCGGTGGAGGAGTCGCGGACGATGCCCGTGTTCGACCGGCTGGACGTGGAGGATGGCATCCCCGCCCGCGTCCTGGTGGACCCGACGCGGCCCCACTCGGTCCTCCTCATCGGCGATGACAACCTCGTCGCCCACATGCGGACGGACCACGCCGGGGACCGGCTGCGGGTGCACTTCGGCGAGCACGGTGCGGTGAGCTGGGATTCGCCCAACCCGCTGCACGTCGAGGTGGTGGTGCCGAGCCTGGAGGCGTTGGAGCGCTCGGGTGACGGGCTGATGGACGTGTCGGGCGTGGTCGACGCGAATCACTTCACCGTGTCCGGCAGCGGCGGTGGCTCGGTCCGGGTGCGAGGGCTGCGCGCGGATGTGGTGACGCTCTCCCTGAGCGGTGGCTCGCACGCGACGCTCGAGGGCGAGACGCGCCAGGTGCGCATGGACCTGTCGGGCGGGAGCGAGGTGTACGCCGGTGGGCTCGCCTCGCGCGAGGCACGGCTGGAGTCCAGCGGAGGTGGCGCGGCCGCGCTGCGAGTGTCCGACACCTTGCGCGTGAGCGCCTCGGGAGGCAGCCGCGTGCGCGTCCTCGGCCGCCCCGAGGTGCTCGAGAAGAAGCTCTCCGGGGGCTCCTCGCTGACCTTCGAATAGTCGCGCCGGCAGGCGCTCGCGTCGGCTTTGACGGCCCATTCCCCCAGGCATAGGGTGGGAGCGCCGCAGGAGGGCCCCGCGATGACGAGCGCAGATGCATCCATGACCTCCGCCAGCGCCGGGCGGCTCAATCGCCCGCGGCGGCTCGCCGTGGAGGCGCTCGGCTGCGGACTGCTCGTGGTGGCCTTGGAAGGCGCGCACCACGGCGCCGAGCACCTGGGCGTGAGCGCCACCGACAACCGCCTCTTCATGTCCCTGGCGGCCGGCGTCGTGCTCGCGTGCCTCACGTGGGTGCTCCAGCCGCTGTCGGGCGCGCACTTCAACCCCGCCCTCACCTTCGCGGACGCGCTGGAGGACGGGACACCGTGGCGGGACGTGCCGCGCTACGTGATGGCCCAGCTGGGCGGAGGGCTCGCGGGACGGCTGGTGGCCCACCTCATGTGTGGGGAGCCGCTGCTCATCGCGACGCGGGCGCCCTCGGCCAGCTCGGCGCAGTTCCTCACGGAGCTGGTGGCGACATTCGGCCTGCTCATCGTGGTGCGTGGCTGCGTGCGCACCCGGCCCTCCGCCACGCACTTCGTCGTGGCCGGGTATGCCGCGGCGACGGTGTGGTTCACCGACTCGCGCTCGCTGGCCAATCCGGCGCTCATCCTCGCCCGCGCGGTGAGCACCCGCACCAGCGCCCTGCACGCCTGGGACGTCGAATCCATCGTCGCCGCGCAGATGCTCGGCGCGACGCTCGCGGTGTGCCTGTTCCGGTGGCTGATGACGCCGACGGCGAAGCCCACGCACCGGCCCTGGCGCGTCATCTTCGAGTGCTCCCACCGCGCCGTGGCCGAGCAGGCCGTCGCCGTGTTCAACGGCCTGTGCGCCCCGGACCGTGCACGGGCCACGCTGGACGCGGGCGTGAGCATGCCCGAGGCCCTGGGGCCGCCGCCGATGGTCATCCGGCTGGTGCTGGAGGGCGAGGCCCTGCCCTCGGGCGAAGGCGCGGCCGTCTGGCGGGTGTCCACGAGCGGCGAGGGGACACCGGACGCGGAGCAGCGACTGCGGGCCTCGCTGCGGGAGCCCATCCACCGGTTGCTGCGGGAGCGCGGCTGGTCCCGGCTGCACGCCGTCGGCGACCCCGCGCATGAAGCGCCGGTGCGCCCCACCTGAGCCCCCTGCTCACGCCCTGACGCGCGGCGCCGGAGACGGACCTCGTCCGGGTGGCGCGGAGCGGGGGCAATGGACCACTCCTGCTCCATCGAGCGCCCCAGACGAGCCGAGCGTGCTCGCGCCCTGACGCGCGGCCCCGGAGGCAGACATTGTCCGGGGGCACGCGGAGCGGGGGCGATGGACGCACGCCTGCGCCATCGAGCGCCCCAGACGAGGCAAGGCCCACTCGCGCCGAGACGGCGCGAGGAGGCAGCCCTCCACACCCGAGTGACTAGCGACGCTTGCCGCGACCGCCGCCGAACGCCACCAGCAGGAGGCCTCCCGCGAGCGCGGCGCCGCCGCCCGCCAGGTACAGCGTGGTCTGCTCCGTGTACTTGCCGGTGAAGGCCTGCGTGGCGCGCTCGGTGAGCGACTCCCGCGCATTGAGCCCCGTCCACAGCAACACGCCGCCCGCCACGGCGAGCATCACTCCCACGAGCCGGATGATTCCCACGAGTTCTCCTCGAGCTGTCCTGGCAGCCTTATAGCGCCCGGTGACGCGCCGAGGGGAACTCAGAAGCCCCCTTCACCCGGACCCCGCCCCACCCCGCGGACCGCCAGGAATCAGCCACCCTGATTCAAGAACAACTCCATGGCGATATCGCCATGCCCTGTGCTTCGATTCGACGTCAGCGGCGCCCGCCATCCGGGTGTCCGTCATCCTGTATCCGCCTGAAAGAGAGACCATCCGATGAAGAATCATCTGGCGCTGCTGGCCGCGCTCGCTGTCTCGGGCCTGGTGGCTTGTGGAGGAACTGGCGTCGAGGAGCCCGCCGAGGCACTCGGGACGGAGTCGAGCGCGCTCGTCACCTGTGCGACGACGTGCGCCACCGGGACGCTGTCGTGTCAGGGCAACACCTGCTCCGCCTCCGACGGGGCGTATGTCGAGTGCGACGGCCTCTACCAGCACTGCCCGCTCACCCCGAGCCCCGCCCCCGAGTGCCTGCTGCTCGCCAATCACTGCGGCAACATCGCGGGCAAGGCGTGCTCGCCCAATGGACGCACGCGGGACTGCTGCCTGGGCGAACAGCTCACGGGGGACTGCTTCTGCTCGTTCGGCATCTGGGCCTGCTCGGCCTTCGCCCAGTAATCCCGTGCAGGTGTCCTCCCTTGCGAGGGAGGGCACCTGTCCGTCCGTGAATAGGGGCTCGCCTCGCTGCCGGATAGGGGAATCCCTTCCGCCCATCCCATCCTCCGTCGGTGGTCGACACGGAGGAGAGGGACATGCAACCGAGACATGTGTATCTGCTGATGGGCCTGGTGTTCGCCGGCTGCGGCGGCCCCACCCGCTTGGAGCTTCGAGGAGCGGGCATCGCGCCCGCCGCCCGCTCCATGCCAGGCTTCCGGGGAGCCACGGCGAGCCAGGCGCTCACCGAGCAGGTCTGCCCGGGGCTCCCCGCGCGCCTCGCGGTCGTCATCCCGCCCGGCTCCGGGGCCACGCTCAACGGCCCCTACCCGGAGTCGTTCGCCGACGTCCAAGGCACGCTCTACTTCGCCACCAACCTGTCCGACGGCAGCGCCGCGCTCTGGCGCAGCAATGGCACACAGGCGGGGACGACCCGGGTGAAGTCCTTCCCCGCGGCCCCGGTGGGCATCCCCGCGCTGCGCAACCTGATGCCCGTGGGCCCGCGGGTGTTCTTCCAACTCGACGAGCCCGCGACAGGCGGCGAGCTGTGGGTCAGCGACGGCACCGAGGCGGGCACGCACCGGGTCGAGGATCTGACCCCGGGCCCTGAAGGCACCCACCTCAACTTCGTCGCGGCCCAGAACGGGAAGCTCACCTTCATGCGCCAATGGAGCCCCACGCCCGGCGCACCGGAGCTGGAGTTGTGGCACACCGATGGAACACCCGAGGGCACGCTGCGCTTCGCGCGCTTCGGCCCGGAGTCGGCGCTCGGGAACATGTCGCTGCGCGTGGGCCCCTACCAGCTCTTCTTCCTGTCCTCGGCCGCGCAGGGCACCGCGCTGTGGCGCACGGATGGCACCGCCGCCGGCACGTCCCTCGTCAAGAAGGTGGATGCCCAGCCCGTCCCCATCGTCGGCACGGGGCAGGCCGGGGACGTGGGGCTCTTCCTGTTCGCGGACGGCGCGAACACGGAGGTGTGGAGGACCGATGGCACCACGGCGGGGACCCGACGGGTGGATGCCTTCAGCAAGGGCGTCACCCTGCTCGGCACATTGAAAGGCAATGCCTACCTGGCCTCGATCGACGCCTCGAGCATGCGGATGCGCATCCAGCGACTGTCGTTGAGTGGCGGCGGAAAGGGCTCGGTCGCCACCCTCCCCAACCCCCATGCGGGCGAGGAGGCCGCTTATCCCTATCTTCAACAATACACCGTCTCGGGAGGGCGGCTCTTCTTCTCCGTGGCCATCGCGAGCCCCGGTCCCGCACCGCGAGCCGCGACGCTCTGGACGTCCGACGGCACCACGGCGGGCACTCAACCCCTGTCGGAAGCGCTCAGCCTGAGTGACGAGTACGCCTCCCCCCTGTTCCCGGTGGGCCAGGGCGCCGCCCTCTTCGCCGCCACGGCGCCGGGCGAAGGGCTCGAGCCCTGGTTCACGCACGGCACCGTCGCCTCGACCCTCCCCCTGGCGGACATCGCGACCCGAGGGAAGAGCTCGCTCCCGGAAGGCTTCACGCGCGTCGGCGACCGCATCTATTTTCGCGCCATCGACGACACCGGCTCATTCCAGGTGTGGTTCATCCCGCTCCGGGACTGCGACGACACCTGAGCCCGGCATCAGCACCCCATGAACAGACGCGCGGCGGGCACTCCCGATGTCCGGGCAGGGCTTTGGAAGCACCACACCCGACGCGCACGGATTGCGCAAAACACAGGCAGATGATTTCCCGATGAGGAACAAATCCACCCAGACAGCCAGAGCCGAGGTGCCCGCGCGTATTGTGTCCGCGGCATTTCAATCAGGAGGTCTTCGTGAAGCTGGTTCGTCTCTCCGCGGTACTCGGCTCGGCATGCGTGGTCTGGTTGGTGGGGTGTGGCGAAGCACCCAGGCATGAGCAGGAACTGGATGATGGGCAGTCGCATATCGACCCGGGAACGGAGAACGCCTCCCCCACCGATGGGGGCCCCTCGCCCGACGCGGGTCCTCCGTCCGATGCGGTGCTGGTGACCAACACCACGCGCTTCTACACGTCGGTGGGCATCGCCGAGCAGGTCAATGACCTGTCCGCCCATCCGCCCGAAATCCTCGTGCAGCAGGGCTCCACCTTCCAAATCATCCTCGGCTCCGCGGTGCCCGGCGGCTGGCGCTTCAACAACGTGCCCTCCGGCCCGTACTACCTGCGCACCGGCTCCACGCAGGTCATCACCGACGCGCGCCACATCGACATCGGCAGCAACCGCCTGGGGCGGATGGACGCCGAGTACTCGAACAGCTACCTCACCGCGCTGCAGATCAACCTGCTCAACCTGGCGCCGTGGCAGAACACCTGGAGCAGCCTGCAGCCCGGCTCCAGCCTCCAGCTCACCTCCGGTGAAGTGGACCTGTTCGGGTACGTGAACATCTTCGACCAGATTCCCGACGGCCAGACGACGCTGCTCACCAACCAGGCCGACCTCGGCCTGAGCAGCGGCTACAACCTGCCCATCTTCGACGCGTCCAAGGGCGACCGGATGTACGTCAATCAGCTCAGCCAGTTCAGCGCCGGGACGGCACCGGACGGGACGGCGCTGGGCTACGCCGCGGTGGAGCGCTCCGTGCAGATGGGCGCGTTCGACTACGTGCCGGACGGAATCACCCCGCTGGCCGTGTCGGGCTACCTGCAGCCCACGCCGATGCGCGAGTTCCCCATCGAGTGGCGTCTGCCCGTCTACACCCAGTTCGCCACGGACGTGCACCCGCAGGCCACCGGCTCCACGCCCCTCTTCGAGGTCCTCCCCAACGCGCACAACACCGGCGGGCGCTGGGTGGGCTACTCCGGAGAGCTGCTCAACCTGTTCCTCCCCCGGAGCGCGTCGTTCAACTTCACCAGCCGCCTGAAGTTCGGCAATCCCTTCCCCTCGAGCTGGGGGCTGGTCGGCATCCACAGCTATCCGTTCCGCGTCCTGTCCCCGGTGCCGGATGACTCGGGCATCTCCATGTACCTGTCGGGTCGTCTCTATTCGTACGACGTGTTCGACAACCTCATCGCCGGCCCCGTGCAGCCGCGGGTGTCTCCGCCCCGCGCGTTGACCATCGACGGCGTCCCCGCGAGCGTGCAGCGCGAGGTGGGCACCAACAGCCCCGTCCTCGCCTGGACGCCGCCCACGCTTGGCACGCCCCACGCCTACCGGGTGTCGATCTACCGGTATGACTCGGAGCTGCGGTTCCTGCGGCCCGCCGGCAGCATCTACGCCCCCGGCTCCACCACCCAGCTTCGCCTGCCCCCGGGCACGCTGCAGCCCGACAGCATCTACTACCTGCGCGTGGCCTCCATCGTGTCGCCGGGTTTCGACCTGAGCGAGCCCTTCACGTCGCTCGAGAAGCTGCCCTTCCACAGCGCCGAGGCCATCAGCTCCTTCTTCACCACGCCGTGATGGACCGCCAGGGCCCGGGGCACACGCCACCCGGGCTCCGGCGCAATCCCTCCCTGGCGGTTCGTCATGCGGCCGCCAGGGGCCGGGGTTAAGTCAGGCCACGCGCGTGACGCCCACGGCAGGACACTCGGGCCCGCGCGAAAGCAGACCCGGGACGCCTTCCATGCTAGGCACCGCCCGGCCGAAAGGCTCTGGCCGGGTGACAGAAGTCGGCGCCTGGGGTGTTCACCGTCCCAGCATCGCCGTCCGCGTCACTCCGCCGTGTGAGGGGGGAACCGTCGTGCACCGCAACGTCTGGCTCAGGACCATCGTCACCGCCGCGCTGGCACTCCTCCCCGCGCGGGCCCTCGCGGAGCCGTCGCCCCACGAGCCGTCCGCCTTCTTCCTGTCCCGGAGTGAGAACCGCAACCAGGTCCACTACGCCGTGCGGCTCGACGAGGCCTGCCATCCGGTGGGCACCAAACCCGTGCGCGTCTACTGGCGCATGCTGGAGCGCGGCGAGGCGGAGGTGGAGGACCTGCTCGGCGTCGAGCAACCCGCCTACGGCCTGGCGGACTCGCAGCAGGTGGAGCTCACGCCCGACGGCGGCCGGATTCGCATCCGCTTGAAGGCCTTCGCGGATCGCCCCATCGACCTCACCACCACCCAGGTCCAAGGAGGCGGGTGCGCGGTGCAGGCCTGGACGAAGTTCGGCGCCGGCACCGCCCAGCTGCTCCACATCTTCGTGAAGACCTCCTGGCCCTTCTCCATCGACTTCGTCCGACTGGATGGCGTCAGCGCCGACGGCCGGACGCAGACCGAACTCCTGCGGAACTGAGCCCGTCACATCCCACCGCGCCGCCAAACCCCGGAAAAGACGCAGGCGTCGCCGGGAAATCCCCAGTTTTCCGGCGTCATCAAAAAAGACACGGAGACGGGACAACCTGGGACGCGCCGCCGCCGATAATGCCTGCATGACCAGTGTCGTCGGCCCCCGTCGCTCGCCCCTCCCCGCCCGCCCGACTGAAACTGAGACCACCCGTGAGACGTCCGCCGCCCGGACACCGTCGGTGGCTCGCAACGAGTTCGAGCCCTCGCGCTCCGGACTCGCGGGCCTGTCTCCCTCCCTGATGACCAAGCTCGGCGCGGTCTTCGTCCCGGTGAAGCCCACCGTGTCGAACGCGGCCACCGAGGGCCTGAAGGCCGGCGCCAGCGCCCAGGCCGCCCCGCTGGTCCACACCACCAGCCCCAACGCGGCCATCAAGGACAACTCCACCGTCACCAGCACCCTGAACGTCCCCGACGACGCCAAGGTGGAGTCGCTCAAGCTCGACCTGGACATCGCCCACACGTACCGCGGCGATTTGACGGTGAAGCTGACGGCCCCCTCCGGCAAGAGCGCGGTGGTGTCCAGCCGCCAGGGTGGCTCCGCGGATGACCTCAAGGGCAGCTTCGACCTGAGCGCCTTCGCTGGCGAGTCCACGAAGGGGACCTGGACGCTGGAGGTGCAGGACCAGGCCAAGGGCGACACGGGCACGCTGAAGCAGTGGGGGCTGAACATCGTCCCGGAGACGAAGGCGCCCGAGCCGGACCCCGAGCCGTCGGATGATCCCTTCGACGGGCTGCGTGACGACGCGCTGCTGCGCGCCGTGCGCGAGTCGTCCTCCGACAAGAAGGTCGTCAGCTACAACGAGGCGCGCCGCCTCATCTTCACCAGCCTGGACGTGAACGCCGCGGGCAACGTGGAGTGCGTCTACACCGGCCTGGAGACCAAGGGCGGCAAGATTCCGAACAACACGGTGATGAACGTGGAGCACACCTGGCCCCAGTCCAAGGGCGCCACGGGCGCGGCCAAGAGCGACCTGCACCACCTGTTCCCCACCGACAGCAAGGCCAACTCCCGCCGCAGCAGCTTCCCCTTCGGCGAGGTGGTCAACGTCAAGTGGAGCCACAACGGCGCCAAGCTGGGCACGGACAGCAAGGGCAACACCGTCTTCGAGCCGCCCGACTCCCACAAGGGCAACGTGGCGCGCGCGATGTTCTACTTCTCCTCCACGTACAACAAGCCCATCCCCAACGACGAGGAAGCGGCCCTCAAGGCGTGGAACAAGCTGGACGCCGTGGACGCCGCGGAGATCGAGCGCAACCGCCGCGTCTCCAACATCCAGGGCAACAGCAACGCCTTCATCGACAACGCCAGCCTGGCGGACCGCATCAAGGACTTCTAGGCGCTCGCTTCACGCGGCGCTGAGCCACGGGGTTGGACGGCACTCACCGTCCAGCCCCGTCTGTCTTTGGCGCCCCCGGCGCGCCGGAGACCGCGACAGCGCCGTCCGTGGGCTCGGGGCCCGGTCCTGACAATCCTGTCGCGAAAAGAGCCCCTCCACCGCCGGGACACACGGGCGGTGCCGATGGGGATGACGCGAGGCATGGGTGTTGCTTGGAGACAATCGCCACCCAGCAACAGGAGCGACACCCTGAAACGGATTGCCCTCGCCGTGCTGCTCCTCCTCGCGCCCGCGGTGCATGCGCAGGGGGAGGACGACGCCTCCCCGAAGAACGCGCTCTGGCTGTCGCCGGTGACGCACCTGTCGCTGCTGCTGGCGGGGCCCATGACGGAGCGGCTGCACGTCGCCCTCCCCGTCGGCTTCGGGCGGCGCTTCTCGGAGAGCACCACGGGCGTGCTCGAAATCACGCCCATGATGACGGCCAACCGGTGTGACTTCGAGCCGTCGCGCTGCTCCAAGATGCGGCAGTTGAAGATGACGCTGGGCGTGGCCTGGAAGCCCTCGCCGCGGCCACGAGGCCAGGGCATCTTCCTGCAGCCGAGGCTGTCGGGCACCTGGAGCCGGGAGACGCTGCGCTACCGGCCCAACGGCAGGAACTACTCGCTGCAGTACGAGGACGAGCAGGGCTTCCAGCTCACGCTCGGCCTGGACGTGGGCTACCGGGCGGTGACGCGCGGCCAGGCCTTCTTCTTCGAGCCCATCGTCGGCCTCGGCGTGGGCTACAGCTTCAACCAGCGCCGCGACAGCGTGGACATCGGCGCGCAGTACGCCTTCATCCGCAACAGCCACGACGTGGTGGCGCGGGGTGACCGGGCCATCCTCGACGTGGACATGGACCTGGTTCGCATCGGCTTCCTGTTCTGAATCCAGTGTCGCGGTATTCGCGGGCGGTTTCGCTCTCGGGGCCCGAGAAGGGCCTTTCACGTGGCGAGACCGTCACGGCCGCGACCTGCACATCCTGTCCGGCTCATCAAGGCTTTCGAGGTATCAACGACTGAAACATACGTCATCAGGCGGATACCCCCTCGCCATGTGCGCCACTTGGGTATACCGGTTGATTCATGAGTCGCTCGTCAGCTCGCGTTGGAACTTTGCTGGGTCAGAGGTATCAGCTGCGTCAGCGAATCGGCGTGGGGGCCATGGGCATCGTCTACGAGGCGGCGCCGGTGGACGCGGACGACGTGGTGGCCATCAAGGTGCTCCAGCAGCACCTGATGGACGATGAAGCGGTGCTCGCGCGGTTCCGGCGGGAGGCACACGCCACCGCGCGGCTGATCCACCCTCACCTGGTCCAGGTGAAGGACTTCCAGTGCAACGAGGACGAGCCGCCCTTCATGGTGATGGAGCTGCTCCGGGGCCAGACGCTGCGGCTGGTGCTCAAGGAGCAGGGCCCCCTGCCCGTGGCGAGGGCCGCGACGCTGGCGCTCCAGACGCTGTCCGCGCTCGACACCGCGCACAAGGCGGGCGTCATCCACCGGGACATCAAGCCGGACAACCTCTTCATCGTCACCGGCGACCAGGTGAAGGTGCTGGACTTCGGCGTGGCCCGGCTGCTCCACGAGGATGACGCCCAATCGGTGGGCGCCGAGGCCGGCGCGTGGGTGGGCACGCCCTCCTTCATGCCCCCCGAGCAAGTTCGCTGCCTGCCGGTGGACGCGCGCGGGGACGTCTACGCGCTGGGCGCCTGCCTGTTCCAGATGGTGACAGGCAAGCAGCCCATCGACGTGGCGGACACCGTGGCGCTCTTCTCCGCCATCATCGAGCGGGTGCCGCCCCTGGCGTCGGAGCTGCGCCCCGACGTGCCGGAGGACTTCGCGCGCCTCATCGCCCGCGCCTTGCACAAGGACCCCGCCGAGCGCTTCGCGACGGCGGAGGAGATGGCGGACGCGCTGCGGCCCTGGGCCCAGGTGGAGAAGGCCCCCACGCTGCGGCTCGTGGAGCGCCCGCCCGAGCCCGAACCGGTGCCCGCGCCGGCGGCCATGGGTCTCTACGACGAGGATGACGAGGTCACGCAGTTCGACCCGGCGCCCCTGGACTCGCAGGTCAGCGCCGAGCCCGAGCCGAAGCCCGCCCCCGCCCCCGTCCCCGCGCCGCCCGTCCAGCGACGCTCCCCCTGGCGCGACAACCTCCTGGTCGTCGGCGCCACGCTCGTGGGAATCGTGGTGGGTGTGGCGCTCGGGCTCTAGCCCGAAAAAACCGCTGCCCGCTGGAGACCTCTCGGCCACCAGCGAGCAGCCCCCCTCCCCCCACCGCTCTTTCAGTGGACGACGAACGTCGAGGGCAACAGCACCCTCGAGCCACGTCCCTGGAAGAAGCTGTCGTTCAGGTGCAGCTGGACGACGACGTGCTTGCGCTTCTCCAGCTCCGCGCGCCGGGTCGTGAACAGCAGCGAGCCTGAGCGCGCGTTGATGAGGCCCGACACGCCCGACTCCCGGAACGCGCCCACGTCATCGAAGTGCACCCGGACGTCCGCCGAGTCCGCCTCCGCCGGCAGGTAGAAATACCCCAGCAGATACGCGTGGTCCGTGCGCGCCAGGTCCATGGCCCGGGCCGCGGAGGACAGCTGGAACGGCACCCGCCGGCCCTGCACCATCACCTCCACGCGCCCCACGCCCAGCATCAACTTCTCGTAGTCCTCGGCGTCCTGCCCCAGCAGGCGCAGCTCGAAGCGGTCTCCCTCGGGGACCTCGATGGGCACCGTGTCGCCGCCGTCACACGCGGTCAAGGACAGCGCCAGGAACACTCCGGACAGGATCTTCCAGTTTGGATTCGTCGACATGTCATCCCCCTCTCAGTACTGCGGCTCCACGGCCCGCTCCTGTCCCTTCAGCGGATCCAGCTTCCAGGCCTTCTTGCTCAACGGCACCGCCGTCCGCATCCCGGAGCGGTTGTGCTTCTCCAGGGTGCCCAGCGCCTTCTGCATCAGCATCGCGTTGGGCGCCATCCACGCCTCCAGCCCCTTCGTCTCCGGCAGCGGCGTGCCGAAGAAGCGTGCGTTGCACGTGGCCGTCAGCAACTCGCGCGCCGCGCGAGCCTTGAGCGACTCCATCGGCGTGCGGACCGCGCCGCTCTGCGCGATCGCGGGGTTCGCCCAGAGCACCCCCAGCGCGCCCTCCTCCGTGCCCACCACGCCCAGGTTCCCCAGCGAGACGGGGCCTGAGGCCAGACACTCCTTCAACGCGACCTCGCTGGAGCCGAAGAAGCCGTGGTCCCGCGTGAGCATGGGCGACGGCGTGCCTCCGTCCTTGAAGGCACACGTCGCGCCATCGGCGAACTGGGTGGCTGGCCCCGTGGAGATGGTGGTCAGCGCCCCCGTCGACAGGTCCACCGAGTAGAAGGTATTGGCCAGATTGCCATTGAGGTTCGTGGAGCCGTAGAAGAACAACTGCCCCGTCGCCGTGAAGAACGCGGACACCATGGAGTTGCCCACGGACTTCGCGCCGTCGATGAGCGACTGGGACGCGTAGTCCTGGAAGGTCCCCGTCGACGGGTTGATGACCGTCACCCGCTGGGTGGCGCTGTTGAAGCCATACAACAGACCGTTGACGGGGCTCACGGCGAAGTCCGCCACCCGGAACGTCGCGGGGGTACCGACGACGAAGTCCGCCAGCGTCCCACCGTTCGCGGTGTTGATGCGGACCAGGTGGTTGGTGTCGATCTCGAACCCCAGATAGTCCCCGTTCTCCAGGACGGCCCCCGAGGCCCAGGCCGCCGACTCCGCGGCGCCCGTCGCTATCGGCGCGACGATGGTCGTGGAGCCATTGGCGGACACGCGGACCAGGTCCGCGGCGCCCACGCCATCGGAGGAGATGGCATACAGCAACCCGTCGACGTGGTTGAAGGCGAGGCCGTTGTACGGCACGGCGCTCTCACCCTGGAGCGACAGCGAGGCGCTCGCGGGGTCGAAGACGTAGAGCTTCGAGGGCCCCATCGGGAGCCCGCCCGTGGACGACGACGCCGTGGAGACGTAGATGCTGTCGTCGCAGGAGAGGATGCTCCAGTTCGCGCAGATGACGTTGACGGCGTCCTGGGCGGAGCCGTTGTCCCAACCGATGCTGAAGACGTTGGTGAAGGTCGCGTCGAAGTCCGGCGTGTTGGGGTTCGTGTCGAGGAGTCCCAGCGCCACGCACTGGTCATAGTCGTTGATGGTGTACTCACAGGTATAGGTGACGTTGCCACCCACGGGCACCGTCAGCGGCGGCGCCGGCGTCATCGTGCACGAGGTCAACAGGGGGTCCATCGCCGATAGCAGGATGGACTCCAGCGTCGGGTGGATGTTCGTGGCGCTGAAGGTGAAGGTCAGCGTCGTCGGATAGACATTGACCGCCGCCAGCTTCGCGCCGTTCACGAGCTTCTCCGCTCGGAAATCATGTGCCTGGACAGCAGGCGCCCAGACTGCCGCGCCCAGCAGCATTCCCAACCATCTGCGATTCAATTGAGGCCTCCACGCCCCCTGGGGGACACTGGTGACAAGGGGCGCCGCGGACCCTGCACGGAAGGTGCCCGGAGTCCCCTGCATCACCAGGCATCTCCACGGCGCCAGCGGACACGCCTCGCGGTCGTGAATGCCTATTCATCACCGGGCGGCGAACCTTGGACATTCTCGAACGCTGGTGGCCCGAGACCGCCGCGGTGACCTGTGATGAAAAGGTGTTTCATCCCCCGGGGCATCCGACGTGCGGGGAGGCGCGACGCGACGCGCGGCGGAACCGGAAAGTCTTGACCCGGGGGAGCGGAAACAATTGCAGTCGCGGAGCGCTCAGTGGGGAGCGCTCGGCGCGCCGGGCTCCAGCGGGGCGTGTCCCCGGGACTCCAGGTCCGAGCGCAGGTACCACGGCACGCTGATGACGACGACGCGCCGGGCCCCGGACAACAGCAGCGTGCTGCGCAGCAGCTCCGCGCGGCGGCCATACATGACGGCGCGATACCACTGGCGCTCGAGCAGCTCCGGCAGGACGACGGCCACGGTGCGGTGCGCGTCCTCGGCCAGGAGCCCGTCCACGTAGTCGAGCAGCGGCTGCACCAGGCCTCGGTACGGCGAGGGCAGCTGCTCCAGCCGGGGTGGGCGCAGTCGGGCCCGCACCGCGGGCTCCTCGACGAAGCGGGCCCACTCGCGCGACAGCGTCCCGGGCACGACATCATCGTCGTCCGTGCACACGTGCACCGCGCGGACGTCCTGGCACAACCCCAGCGCGAAGCGCAGCGCCGTCTCCGATGCGTGGGACCAGCGGCTCACCGGCACCACCGCCACCAGGCTCTCGCGCGTGTCCAGGCGCAGCGGGCGCGACAGGCCCGTCTCCCGGCGCATGCGCAGGTAGGCGGCGTGGACGCGACTGAACAGGAGCACGCCCAGCGGGATGAGCACGACGGCGGCCCAGCCCCCATGCGTGAACTTGGCGACGCAGACGATGGCCAGCGCCAGGCCCGTCATCGCCGCGCCCAGACCATTGAGCGCCCGGCGCCATCGCCACCCCTCCGACGGGTGGCGCGTCCAATACACCACCATCCCCGCCTGGGAGAGCGTGAAGGCCAGCAGCGCGCCGATGGCGAACAGCGGGATGAGCCGGTCCGTGACGGCGCCCGAGGCGAGGATGAGGGCGCCCGCGAGCACCGCCAGCAGCAGGATGCCCCGCGAGTACGCCAGCCGCCGGCCGCGGTGCACGAAGGCCACCGGCAGGTAGCGGTCCATCGCCAGGAGCCAGCACACGCGCGGGAAGCCCGCGAAGCTGGTGTTGGCGGAGAGCGCGAGCACCCCGAGGATGGACGTCATGGCCACGTAGTAGAAGACGCCCCGCCCCGTCACCGCCGCCAGCAGCTGCGACAACACGCTCTGGTAGCCGGGGCCATCCGGCACCGTCGCCCCCACGCCATAGAACCGGCACAGCACGGCCACGCCCACCAGCAGCACCACGAGCACCAGGATGATGAGCGACAGCGTGACGCGCGCGAGGCGGACCGAGGGCGCGCGGAACACCGGCACCGCGTTGCTCACCGCCTCCACGCCCGTCATGGCCGTGCAGCCGCTGGCGAAGGTCCGCAGGAGGAGCCACACGCCCAGCCCCGTGGAGGCCGGCGGCAGCGCGGGCGGCGCCACCACGGGCACGGGCGCGCCTCCGGCCGCCACCGCGCGGAAGGTCCCCACCGCGAGCAGCGCGACGAGCGAGCCGATGAACAGCACGGTGGGCAACAGGAACAGGGCGCCGGCCTCGCGGGCGCCGCGCAGGTTGACCAGGGTGAGCAGGCCGAGCAGCCCCAGCGCGAGCCCGAGCGTGTGCGGGCGGAGCGCGGGGAAGGCGGAGGTGATGGCCCCCACGCCCGCGGAGATGCCCACCGCCACGTTGAGCAGGTAGTCCAACAGCAACGCGGACGCGGCGAGCAGCCCCACGCGCCGCCCCAGGTTCTCGCGCGCCACGGTGTAGGCCCCGCCGCCGCGCGGATAGGCGGCGATGGTCTGCCGATAGGAGGAGGCCACCACCACCAGCAGCCCCACGATGCACAGGGTGATGGGCAGCAGCACCCCCACGCCCGCGCTGCCCAAGGGACGCAGCACGGTGAGCGCGGCCTCGGGGCCATAGGCCGCGGAGGACAGCGCATCCAACCCGAGGAGCGCCACGCCCGCGAGCACGCCCACCTGCTCGTGGGAGGCCTGGGCGCTGGTGAGCGGACGGCCGAGCAACAGGTCCGTCCAGCTCCACCCGGCTGGCTTCCGGGAGCTCCTCGCCCGCGTCGGCTTCGTCATGCGCTCGCGGTCCTCCCTCCGGGGTCCGAGGACATGGTGAGGACGCCCCGCTCCAGGCAGGACGTGTGAGCGGACGGGCGCGCGATGGCGCGGAGGCGCCGGACGCGGGGGGCCCGGCGCTCCCCACCCCGCCTCCTTCCGGACAGGCGGGTGCTTCGCGGTGGACATCCCGGAGCGCCATGTGTCGGCGCCGGACGCTTGGCCCTCGGGTCCGGTTCACGGGGTCCACCCCGAGGAGCCACCTCCGTGAAACCCCACGAGTCACGTTGGAGGGCAGCACGCATGGCCAAGAAGCACCGCTGGACGCTGGCAGTCATCGCCAGCCTGGGAGTGTCCGGGACGGCATGGGCACAGGAACCACAGACAGCCGAGTCGGGCGCGGTGGAGATGGACGTTCGCGCGGCGCATGGGATGTCCGGGCCGCAGGTGGCGCTGGGCGTCAACCTGGGCCTGGGCGCGGGCCACGTGTACAAGGACGGCACGTCGCGCACCGGCTCGCGCGAGGACCTGAAGATCACCGACGCGGCGAATGCCTCGCTGCCGCTGATGGCGGAGGTGGGCTATCGGCTCAACCCGCGCTTCTACGTGGGTGTCTGGGGTTCGTGGGAGAAGGTCTTCACCAAGACGAACGACATCTCCTGTCCCGAGGGCTTCGACTGCAACAACTATCAATGGCGCTTCGGGCCGGAGGTCCGCTACCACATCAACCCGGCGTCGGGCTTCGACCCGTGGGTGGGCCTGTCGGTGGGCATGGAGTTCCTCAAGAGCCACGTGAAGGGTGACACGCAGGTGCCCCTGCCCACGGGTGGCTTCGCGCCGGCGCGCATCGACACGCGGGTGGAGGACCGCGGCCCCACCTACGCGCGCATCAGCGTGGGCGGCGACGTGCGCGTCACCCACTACCTGGCGCTGGGGCCCATCCTCACCGCGTCGGTGGGCAGCTACACCGTGCGCACCGGCGAACAGACGGTGACGGTGACCGGCCTGCCCTCGCAGACCAGCGCCGTCAGCGCCGTCGATGATGGCTTCCACGCGCTCTTCACCCTCGGCGTGCGAGGCATCTTCCGCGCATTCTGAAGCACGCCTCGCGCGCGTTGGACCGGAGCCCCTCACCCGCTGACGTCGAAGAAGGTGGGGAGCGGCTCCGGCGTGCCGCGTCGTTCGCCAAGAAGTCCCACGCGACCTGGAGGGGGCTCGCGGCGGGGACCACGACGGCGTGAGAAGCCTCGGCCGAATGTTCCCGGGACACGGTACATTGCGTCATTTTCCAGCATCGGATGCCCAGTGGCATTTGAACCCGGGTCGCAAAAGCCCCTCCCGAAAAGCCCTCCCAAACCTTTCCTACATGTCAGGGGATGCAGACCTATTTACAGGCATGCATCGAGCGGTCGAGCATTGGGGCCCTCATGGCTGCCCACCGCCCTACCCCGACAACTTTCGACAGCCTTGCCTCACACGCATGTTCCGTGAGGCTTCACAACCCATCGCGCCGAGCCGCGCAGCTGGCCCTGATGGGCTGCGCGTTGTTCGTGGCGCTCCTGCACGCGCCGACAGCGAGCGCCGCCGCGGAGGCAGGCGCTCCCGTCCAGTTGAAGGAAGGCTGGCGCTATCGCTGGGGAGACTCTCCTCCCGGAACGGATGGCATTCCGTTGTGGGCCCAGACGGCCAACGTCGCCGATGACTGGCGCGCGGTGGAGGCGAACAAGCCGCCACCGGGACGCGGCACCAACACGTTCCTGTGGCTGAGCATCCCCTTGCCGGAAGGCCCGTGGGCGGAGCCCGCGGTGATGCTCGGCGAGGTGACCAACGCCGTGGAGGCGTACGCCAACGGCCAACGCGTCTACGTCAGCGGCAAGCTGAACACGTCGGGCGCGGAGCTGTCCGACAACATGGCCTGGCACCTGGTGCCGGTGCCTCGCTCGGCGCTGGGGGGACACCTGCTGCTGCGCGTGCAGTCGAGCAACCCGAACATCGGCGTGGCGCAGGGCGCGCAGGTGGGCTCACGCCACCAGCTGCTCGCGTTGGTGACGCGCGACGGCCAGGCGCCGTTCGTCATGGGCATGCTGCTGTTGTCGGTGGCGCTGGGCTCGGGCGGTGCGTTCCTGATGCACTGGCGGCGGCGGATGCTCGCGGGCCTGGCGGTCTTCTCCGCCAGCGGCGGCTTCGTGCTGCTGGGCCTGAGCGGCATGCCCAACGCGCTCTGGGACGCGCCCATCACCGCCACGCGCTTCACGGTGCTGGGCATCTTCCTGCTCGTGTCCGGACTCATCGAGTTCGTGTCGGACGCCATCCTGGACAACCAGCGGAGGTGGTTCCGGCTGGGCGCCATGGGCTACACGGCGCTGTGCGCGGTAGCGGCGCTCACCGTCTTCGTCGACCTGGGGACGGCGCAGCGCATCCTGGTGCCCTTCCTGCCCTTCTCCTTCACCATCCTGCTGGTGTGCTTCATCGTGGCGGCGATGGAGGCGTGGCGCGGCAACCCCGACGCGCGCATCTTCATGGGCGGCCTGGGGGGCCTGGTGCTGTTCCTGGCGCTCACGGTGCTGCCGGTCATCGGCGTGTTGAGCGTGTCGTTCGGCAATGTGTCGCACTGGGGCTACCTGGCGCTGACGCTGTCGCTGCTGGGCATCGTCGCGCGGCGCTCCATCGAGGTGGTGCGCTCGTTGGAGGCCCACACCCGGCAGCTCGAGGAGCGGCAGGCGGAGGTCCGCAACCTCGCCGAGCGCATGGGCACGGGCGCCGGGGAGCTGGCCACCGTGGTGCAGCAGCTGCGCTCCACGAGCGATCAGCAGACCGAGGGTGTCAGCCGTCAGGCCGCGGCGCTGCAGGAGGCGGAGCAGACGGTGAAGGAGATCCGCCGCTCGTCGCAGATGACGGCGGAGAAGGCCAGCTCGCTGGCGGCGTCCGCCGAGGGCGCCGAGCAGGTGGGCCGCGAGGGCAGCGCCGCGCTGGAGCGCACGTTGGGAGACCTGGCCGCCATCCGCAACGAGGTGTCGGAGATGGCCCGGCGCATCCTCGCGCTCGACGAGCGCACGCGCGAGGTGTCCGGCATCGTCGACTCGGTGAAGGACCTGGCGGACCAGTCCAACATGCTCGCCATCAACGCGGCCATCGAGGCGGCGCGCAGCGGAGAGAGCGGCCGGGGCTTCGGCGTGGTGGCGCGCGAGATGCGCGGCCTCGCCGACCAGTCCATCCGCGCCACGCACCGCATCCGCGAGGTGCTCAACGGCGTGAGCGCGAGCATGCGCGAGGCGGCCCAGTTCAGCGAGAAGGGCGACGAGCGCGTGCGCCAGAGCCTGGACGCGGTGCGCACCTCCAGCGCGCAGTTCCAGGAGCTGGCGGTGCTGATTGGCGACTCCAGCGCCAGCATGCGGCAGATCACCGCCGCGGTGAGCGCGCAGGACGCGGGCACCCAGCAGATGGCCCTGGCCATCCAGGAGCTCTCCGGCCAGATGCAGCGCACGCTGAAGACGGTGCAGGAGACCCAGGAGGCCACGCGCTCCGTGCAGTCGCTGGCGGAGAGCATGTCGGGCCTGGCCACCCAGTCGCTCCGGACGGAGAGCGCCACGCACGTCACCGCGCATCGCTGAACGAGGTCCCTCTCACGAAGCGAGCTCCCATGCCCACCCGTGCCACGCTGTCGGTCGTGTTGCTGCTCCTCGGCGCCCTCGCCTGCGCTTGCGCCAGCACGCAGGCGGCGGACGCCGACAAGCCTCCCCGGCCCAAGACGACGGTCCAGGTGGAGAGCCGCAAGACGGTGGACGTGAACCTCTACGCCCTCAACGGGGCGCGGAGGGTGCGGCTGGGCACGGTGCCGGGGATGTCCACGCGCAGCTTCGTGCTGCCCCCGGACCTGGTGGGAGTCACGGACCGCGTGCGCTTCGGGGTGGAGATCATCGGCACGTTCGGCAGCAGGAACATCGGCAGCGAGCGCCGCTTCGAGAGCGAGCAGGAGATCGCCGTCCAGCCGGGCGAGGACATCAGCCTCACGCTCTACTGAGCCCGCGCGCGGGGCCTCCGGACGAGGTGGACGGGGACAATCAGGCGGCTACAGTCCGCCCATGACTGTCCAGTCCATGAACGTACTGCTGGAGGTGGAGGATGGCGTCGCCACCCTCACGATGAACGATGCGGCCCGCCGCAACGCGATGACCCCCGAACTGGGAATCGCGCTGCGCGAGCGCGTCGAGGCGCTGCGGGGACGCGACGACGTGCGCGCCGTGCTCCTCACCGGCGCGGGCGGGACGTTCTCCGCCGGCGGGGACCTCCAGATGCTGGAGCGCCTGCGCCAGCTGCCCTTCGAGGAGGCCCGCCTCTTCATGCTCGAGTTCTACTCGCGCTACCTCTGCCTCCTCGACCTGCCCGTGCCCACCGTCGCCGCCGTCGAGGGCGCCGCCATCGGCGCGGGCCTGTGCGTGGCCCTCGCGTGCGACCTGGTCATCGCCTCCGAGGACGCGAAGCTCGCGCTCAACTTCGTGCAGCTCGGCCTGCACCCCGGCATGGGCGCCACCTTCCTCGTCCCGCTGCGAGCAGGTCCCCAGCGCGCCGCGGAGCTGCTGCTCACCGGACGCCGCTTCGATGGCCGCGAGGCCGCCCGGCTCGGCCTCGCCCTGGAGGCCACGCCCGCGGACCAGACGCGCCCCCGCGCCCTGGCGCTCGCCCGCACCATCGCGTCCAACGCGCCGCTCGCGACCCGAGGGCTCAAGCAACGGCTCGGCCTGGACCGCGCGGCCCTGCGCCGTGCGTTGGAGGAAGAGGCCCGGCTCCAGGCGGAGAGCTACGGCAGCGCCGACCTGGGCGAGGGGCTCGCGGCCGCCGCGGCCCGCAGGCCCCCTGTGTTCCACGGGCGCTAGCCAGAAGGAGCGTGAGCACATGGCCCCTCTTCGATTGGAACGACACCTCCACGGCGTCCACGTCGTGCTGCACTGCGAGGACGACGCGGAGGAGCAGGCCGAGTGGGTGCTCGGTGTGCTCACCCGCCTCCCGCCGGGGGGCCTGCTCCCCGGCCGCACGCTGCGCTTCGGCTGGTCCAGCCTGAGACTCGACCCGCGCGGCACCTCGCTCGTGGTGACCGAGCCCGACTTCGCCGGCGACCCGATGACGGGCTGGCGCGACGACATCACCGTGACGCTGCGGGTCCAGGGCCGCATGCTGGAGACGACCCAGACGGTGGGCACCGATCCGCTCTTCCCCCGCTATGGCGACAGGGTCGACGCCCTGCCCGGCTGGGAGTCCAGCGCGCGGCTCGCCGTCGCGCGCATCCGCGCCCCCGAGGCCACCGACTCCGGCTGGCTCATCATCCCCCCGGGCGCCGCCACCGGACAGGAGCCGGAGTCGCTCCCCCTCTACGCCCTGCTCCATCGCCGCCCCGCCCTGCTGTCCGCGCTCGCGCTGCCGGTGGGATGGGTCGCGGAATTCGAGGATGACGCGCTCCTCGGCTACGGCCGGCCGCACTGAAGAACGCGTCGTCGCCGTCAGGTAGACTCGCGACGACACGTCGAGCGCCGCAACTCAAATTCAAGAGAACGACATCGTGACCAAGCTCAATCAGATCATCGCCGTCGAGAAGGGCGTCAAGAACCGCTCCCAGCAGGAGCTGACCCAGGCGCACCACGACTTGCAGAAGCCGCAGCTGCTCAACGGCATCTCCCGCACCTATCAGCCCCGGGACGAAGAGGGTGAGCGCTTCCCCCCCGAGTCCACGCGCGTGCAGGTGCGCACCGACGACGTGTTGAAGAAGACGAAGGAAATCCTCACCCGCCTCTTCGACGTCACCGCCACCAAGGACCTCACCAACTGTCGCGCGAAGGCCGACGTGAGCGTGGACGGCCGCGTCCTGCTCAAGGGCGTGCCCGCGACGTACCTGCTCTTCCTCGAGAAGCAGCTGGTGGACCTGCACACCTTCGTCAAGAAGCTGCCCACGTTGGACCCGTCGGAGTCCTGGGTTCCGGACCCGGCGCAGGGCCTGTGGGCCACCGAGTCCGTGCAGACGGCGAAGACGAAGAAGGTCCCCCGCAACCACGTGAAGGCCGAGGCCACCGAGAAGCACCCCGCCCAGGTGGAGGTCTATTACGAGGACATCGTCGTCGGTTACTGGAAGACGGTGAAGTACTCGGGCGCCCTGCCGGCCGTCCGGGTCAATGAGCTGTTGGAGCGCGTGGAGAAGCTCCAGCAAGCGGTCAAGTTCGCGCGCGAGGAAGCCAACGCCGTCGCGGCGGAGGAGATGAAGGCCGGGGATGTTCTCCTCGGCTACCTCTTCAGCTAGGCTCGCGCACGCAGTCCTACGGAGTACAAACTCAAACTCAGCAGCAAGTTGACGCCGAGCGTTCCCGGGTCGTCTTCCAGTGCAGGTTCGAGCCCTGCCCCCGCCAACCCTGTGGCGGGGTAGCCCAAATGGTAGAGGCGAGCGACAAATACCGGGCCCGCGAAGCACCCCAGTTTCAGACTCTCACTCCAAACTCAACATTCGCTGTCGTGGGTCCGATCAACCGTCCTCGCCCTTCTCCTCGAGATGCTGGTTCAATTCCAGCCCGCCGCTTGTCTCACCCTTCGCGCGGCGGTCGTTCAATCGCAGGACACGAGGCCTCATCCTGAGGCGAAGACTTAAACGTGCGGACTCCAACATGGCAGCACCCCGGGCCCGGTCAGGAGGACACCCTGATCGGGCCCACTTTTTTTGGGAATCTTCCATCCGGGCTGTCGAGTATCGGGCGCTGAGCGTCCACGGTGCAGCGCGACAGGGCGGGTGGGGTTGCCCCTGACTCGCGGGGCGCCTTCAATGCGGAGTCGATGCTGTTCGGAAGCAAGACGCCCCCCTCCCGTTCCCAGCTCGTCACCGACGCGGACCTCGCGCGCTCCAAGGGTCGGCTGAACAAGGCCATCTCCGGCTACCGCAAGGCGCTGGAGCTGGAGCCCAAGGACGCGGTGGTGCTGGGCAAGCTCGCGCCGCTGCTGGCGAAGACGAAGCAGCCGGAGGCCGCGCTGGAGAGCTTCCGCGCGGCGGCCCAGGCGCACCTGGACAAGGGCTTCGCCGACAAGGCGCTCGCGGTGTACGCGCAGGCGACGGAGCTGTTCCCGCGCGAGCTGGACCTGTGGCGCGAGGTGGCGCGGCTGCACGTACAGAAGGGACATCGCGCGGAGGCGGTGAAGTCGCTGCTGCGCGGACGGCTCCAGTTCTCCCGCGCCTCGGAGCGAGGCAGCGCCATCTTGCTCTTGCGCGAGACGCTCGCGCTGGAGGCGTCGCTGTTCGAGGTGAAGCTGGACCTGGCGCTCCAGCTCGCGAAGCAGCAGCAGCGGGACGAAGCGCTGGAGATGCTCGCGCCGCTCGAGGCCGAGGCGAAGGGCCCACGGCACGTGCGCAAGCTGCGCTGGACGCAGGCCCAGGTGACGCCGAGCGTGGGCACGTACCTCGCGTGGCTGCGCGCGGTGGTGACCGGCGGCTGAAGAGAATCAGGAGGAGCGCGGGAGCTCGGCCTGGATGCTCCGCCACGCGAGCCTCGGCAGGCGTGAGCGCATCCACGTCGGGTCCAACGCCGCGCCGCCCAGGTAGCGCCGACACGCCTCGTGACTGGGGCCGAGCAACACGACGTCCAGTTGCAGGGGCGTCCACACGGGCACCCCGTCCTCGGCGATGAAGCGCGCCGTGTGATGGATGATGGGCCCGAGCAGTTCCATCTTTCGCGCCAGCAACACCTCCGCGGCGCCCGCACGCAGCTCCATCGCGATGGCCTGGTACATGAAGCGCCCCTCGTCCGGATGGGCCAGGACCCACTCGAGGTGTCCGTCCACCAGCGCGAGGACCGCCTCCTCCGCCGTGGACGTGGCCAGCACGCGCTCGGTCTGGTGCGAGAAGAGCCGCTCGAAGGTGCGCAGGAGCAGCGCCAGCGTCAGGTCCGGCAATCCGTCGAACAGGTGGTAGACGCTGGAGGGGCTCGCCTTCGCGGCCTTGCGAATCTCCTCGATGCCCGTGCCGAGGACACCCCGCTCCGTGAAGCACTGCAACGCCGCGTCCAGCAGCTCGTCGCGTCGCTTCACCCCATCCCGTCGTGCTGGCCCCATGCGCCCTACCCTATGCGCGGTCCACCCTCGGGTCATCCGCGACTGAGTGTCCGAGCTGAGTTGGAGCAACCCTCCAACTGCTCCCCTGCACTGGCGGGCGGCCGACCATCACGAGCGCGTCACGAGGCAGCAGCGCCGCGCTGAGACATGCCCTGGCGAAGTCGAGCCCGGGGCGACGCATCCTCGCCACGAGGCGGCAGCGCCGCGCAGATACGGCGAGGAGGGAGACGGGTGCTCGTCGTGCCGGGTGTCCTGTCATCGCACGAGGGCGCGCGGACACTGAGGCGCACGCTCCCGGACGTCGGAAGCCCGGTCGGCAGTGCGATGTGCTTGCGAAGGCGTGAACCTGGACGCGATACAACGGGCACCGTGCGCCTCCAGCCCCACCCCTTCACGTTGCGGCAGCTCCAGTACGCCGTCGCCGTCGCGGACAGCCTGAGCTTCCGCAAGGCCGCGGCGCTCTGCCACGTCTCCCAGCCCTCGCTGAGCGCGCAGCTGGCGCAGCTCGAGGAGGCGCTCGGGGTCCGACTCTTCGAGCGGGACAAGAAGCGCGTGCTGCCCACCGCCGCGGGCCAGCGGCTGGTGGAGCGCGCCCGCCGCCTGTTGCTGGAGGCGGATGACCTCCAGGAGGAGGCCCGGCGCGTGGGCAATCCGCTCGACGGCACGCTGCGCATCGGCATCATCCCCACCGTCTCGCCCTACCTGCTCCCCTCGCTCACGCCCGCGCTGCGCCGCCGCTTCGCGCGCCTGACGGTGGCGTGGGTGGAGGACAAGACGGAGGTCCTGACCCGCGAGCTGGAGGCGGGCACGCTGGACGCGGCGCTGCTCGCGCTGGAGGCGGACATCGGGGACCTGGAGCGGGACATCATCGCCCGGGACGTGTTCTTCCTCGTCACGCCGAAGGGACACCCGCTTGGCGCGAAGGGCACGCCGGTGACGCCCTCGGAGCTGCGCGACGCGAAGGTGCTCCTCCTGGACGAGGGCCACTGTCTGCGCGCCCAGGCCCTCTCCTTCTGCTCACGCGCCAGGACCCACGAGCAGGAGTTCCGCGCCACCAGCCTCTCCACGCTCGCGCAGATGGTGGCGGGCGGCGCGGGAGTCACCCTGCTGCCCGCGCTGGCCCTGCCGACGGAGAGCCGACGCGCGGACCTGGACATCCGCCCCATCGCCGCCCCCACGCCCCACAGGACACTCGCGCTGGTGTGGCGACGCAGCACGCCCCTCGCGAGCGCGCTGCGCGAACTGTCCGCCGTGCTCCGCGAGCACTACCCCGACGCCCCGCCCGCGCGTTCGCGCGGTCGCTGAGCCCCGCGCCGTCAGAAGCTCCCCGCCATCCACGCCCCACCCAGGAGGATGGAGAGCGTGGAGGCCACGCGGGGCACGTGGGTGGCCACCTTCGAGGACACCCGCTTCGCGCGGGAGAAGGCGGCGATGCCAGCGGTGAGCGCGGACATCGCCAGGGTGCTGCCCACCGAGAAGCCCCCGAGGAACAGGGCCTGCTCCAGCCCCGTCCCCGCGACCGTCACGGGAAGTATCAACAGCAGCGCGGACGCGCCCGTCAGTCCGTGGACCAGCCCCACCGCGACGACACCGCGCGACTGCCGCGCCTCATCGCCCGTCACCACGCGCCGCTTCAGGCCCCAGACGCCCATGCTCACCAGCGCGAACCCCGCGATGCGCTCGGCCCACTGGTCGACGAACTCCAGGTGCACCGCGGACAGGACGACCATCAACACACCCGCGGCGACCAGGGTGCCGAGCCCATGGCCGAGCCCCCACATCAACCCCACCCGCCAGGCCCCCTGACGCCGTCCGACGGACAGCGGCGCGAGGCTCAGCAGATGGTCCGGTCCCGCCAGCGCGTGCAGCGCACCCGAACCAACACCCGCGAGCGCGATGAGAGGCATCGTCAAGGCTCCTTCCACCTGTGCGGGGAAAGATGCCCATCGCGAGTGCCCCGTTCCAAGACATCGTTTGGATGAGGCTGATAGCCAGGGACTATCAGCGGCCCGCACGGCCGCCTACCCGCCCAGCACGGGACGCGGGGCCAACTCCGGGGAAGAAACCTCGCGCCACCAGGGCGTGGCCACCTCGACGCGCGTCGGCTCGCTCGCGGCCCCCAAGCGGGGCGTGAACAAGCGCACCTGCTGCTCCGAGGCCAGTCGGACGAGCGTCTCCGCGGGCTCGTCCCACGCATGCAGCGCGAGGTTGAACGTGCCCCAGTGCACCGGCATCAGCCGTCCCCCGCCCAGCATCTCGTGGACCTTGAGCGCGTTCTCCGGCCCCAGGTGGATGCCACCCCAGCTCTGATGGAACGCGCCGACCTCCAGCATCACCAGGTCGAACGGGCCATGCAGCCGGCCCACCTCGCGGAACTCCTCCGTCAGCCCCGTATCGCCGCTGAAGAAGAGCCGATGCCGCTCCCCCTCGAGCACCCAGGAGGCCCACAGCGTCCGGTTCCTGTCCGCCAGCCCGCGCCCCGAGAAGTGCTGCGAGGGCGTCGCCGTGAAAGTCACCGGCCCCACCAAGTGCTTCTCCCACCAGTCCAGCTCGGTGATGAGCTCCGGCGCCACGCCATAGGCCTCCAGGTGCATCCCCACACCCAGCGCGGTGATGAACGGGACCCGCCGCTTCGCGAGCGCGGTGATGGTGGCACGGCACAGGTGGTCGTAGTGGTCATGCGACACCAGCACCGCGTCCAGCTCGGGGAGTGTCTCCAGGGACACCGGCACCGGGTGGAAGCGACGAGGGCCCGCGAACGACATGGGCGAGGCGCGCTCGCCGAAGACGGGGTCGGTGAGGATGCGCGCGCCGTCCAGCTCCAGCAGCATCGTGCTGTGCCCCAGCCACGTCACGCGCAGGCCGGAGTCGGGCCGCCGGGCCCACGCCTCGAGCGGGCTCTCCAGCGGGAGGACACCGGGCGGTGTGCGCTGGGTGCCGCCGAAGAAGTACTCGCCGAGCAGCGGGAGCGGATTGCCCTGGAGGCCGGGCCCCACCGGGGCGGTGTTGCGAAACCGGCCATCCTCGTACCGCTGTGAGGCGCGCATCCGCTCGAGCCTCGGGCCCGAAGGCCCACAATCCCGTCTGGAAGAACCCATGCGGCTTCTTCTAACGGGCCTCCCTGACTCTGGCCACCTCGCCAGCAGCCCGGACGTCCACGCTGGCGCCCGCCTCCCCGCCCGCCGGGCGGCTCAACCCGCGTCCGGCCGCGACGCCTCCTCCCGGGCCACGCGCGAGTGGCGACGCCCGTAGCCGAAGTAGATGACCAGCCCCAGCCCCAGCCAGAGCACCAGCCGGAGCCAGGTCTCCACGCCCAACCCCAGCATCAACGCGCCGCAGGTGAGGATGCCCAGGACGGGGACCACGGGGACGAACGGCGTGCGGAACGGCCGGGGCAGGTCCGGCTGCGTGTAGCGCAGCACCAGGATGCCGGCGCAGACCACCATGAACGCGAACAGCGTGCCGATGGACACCAGGTGCCCCAGGAGGCCGATGGGGAACAGCCCCGCGACCACCATGGCCACGACCCCGGTGATGAGCGTGGAGACATAGGGCGTGCGGAAGCGCGGGTGGATGCGGCCGAAGAAGTCCGGCAGCAGGCCGTCGCGCGCCATGGCGAAGAAGACGCGGGGCTGGCCCATCAACATCACCAGCACCACCGACGCGAGGCCCGCGATGGCCCCCAGGCCGACGATGGGACGAAGCCACGCCAGCGCGGGGCCGCCCTTGGAGATGGCCACGTAGACGGGCTCGGCGACATCGAGTTCCTGGTAGGGCGCGAGCCCCGTCATCACGCCCGCCATCAGGACGTAGAGCACGGTGCACACCACCAGCGAGCCGAGGATGCCCCTGGGCAAATCCTTCTTCGGGTTCTTCGTCTCCTGCGCGGCGGTGGAGACCGCGTCGAAGCCGATGTACGCGAAGAAGATGACGCCCGCGCCCGCCAGCACCCCGCTCCAGCCGAACTGGCCGAACTCGCCCTTGTTGGGCGGGATGAAGGGCGTCCAGTGCTCGCGCTCGACGTGGAAGGCCCCGAAGACGATGACCAGCAGGACGATGCCCACCTTCAGGAAGACGATGATGTTGTTGACGCGCGCGGACTCGTGGATGCCCACGACGAGCAGCGCGGTGAGCACGCCCACCAGCACCACCGCGGGCAGGTTGATGAGGGCCCCGGTGGCGTGCGGGATGAGCGAGCCGGCGGTCGTCCCGAAGGGCGCGTTGGACAGGGCCGCGGGCAGCTCCCACCCCACGTAGTCGCGCAGGAAGGCGGTGAAGTAACCGGACCACCCCACCGCCACCGCCGACGACGCGAAGAGGTACTCCAGCATCAGGTCCCAGCCGATGATCCACGCCACCAGCTCGCCGAGCGTCGCGTAGCCGTACGTGTACGCGCTGCCCGCGACGGGAATCATCGACGCGAACTCCGCGTAGCACAGCCCGGCGAGCAGACAGCCAAAGCCCGCCAGCACGAAGGACAGGACGATGGCCGGGCCCGAGTGCTGCGCCGCCGCCGTCCCCGTCACCACGAAGATGCCGGCGCCGATGATGGCGCCGATGCCCAGCAACGTGAGCTGGAACCCATTGAGGGTGCGGTGGAGCTGATGTCCCTCGCCGTCCTCGCCCTGGAGCCTCACCAGGCTCTTCTTCGACCAGATTCCCACGGCCGGCAGTCAACGCCGACTCGCGAGCCTTCGGGAAGCACGGATGTCGGCGGGCCCCGGGCAACTGTCACCCGCCGAGCGAATCGCCTACCAGCGCCGGTCCTCGCGGCGCTCACGGCGATCCTCGCGACGCTCCGACCGGTCCTCACGCATCTCCTGGTGGCCCTCGCGAACCTCGCGCTCGCCCAGGCGGATGAGCTCCTGGATGAGGTCGCGCTTGCGGTGCAGGGCTCCACCCCCGCGCCGGCCCTCCAGCTCCGCCAGGTCCTTCGCGATGGACTGCCGCGAGCGCAGGGCGGCCAGCTCCGCCTTCACGTCCCGCTTGTCGTCGCGGGCGTCGCGCCGGTCATCCCGGAGGTCCCTGCGCGCATCGGAGCGGCGGCCCCAGGCCGCATCGTCCCGGACCTCCCACGCCTCCGCGCGCGCCTCGCGGTGACTGCGGTGGGCCTCCGTGCTGGCCGACGCGAGCTCGACGCGGCTCTCCTGCAACTCCATGCGCATCAACTGACGGAGGCGGAGCTCCACCGCGCGCATCTCACGTTCGTCGTTGCGGCTCCAGGCCCGGTCGAAGCGGCCGAGCACCGACTTCAGCTCGGCCACATCCAGGCGGTCGTCCTTGAGCTCGCGCCGGTTCTCGCGCTGCTCCTGGTGGTTCTGCATGCGCTCGGGCTGATTCGCGCGGAACTGCGCCTCGGCGCTGCCCGCGAAGAGGAGTCCAGCGAGCAGGGCGGAAGAGAAGGCGTTCATGGGGAGGGGTCCTCGGGAGCACGAAGCTCGCTTGCGTGTTCAGGGCTTCGGACGCCCCCGGCCCCGATTTATTCGAGGCCGACCCACTCCCCTCGCGGCGCCAAGGTGGGATGAACGCCGACTACAGGGCGCCGACGGTGCAATCCCCCGTCACGGTGGGCGCCGGATTGTTGTTCACCGTGTTGCCGGTGAAGACATTGTCCGACGTCAGCACCAGCTCCACCGCGCCGCTCCCCCGGTTGCAGACCACGACGCCGCCCGCCCCTGCCTGGTTGTAGAGGAAGCGGTTGCGCCGGAGGGTGACGGCGCGCGTGCCCAGGTCCTCCAGGTAGATGGCCGCGCCAGGGCCCTGCGTCACCGAGTTGCTCTCGAAGAGGTTGTCCTCGAGGAGGTCGTTGTTCGGCTGGAAGTAGTGCAACGCGGCGCCGCCGCCCAGGTCATAGGTGCCCTGCGCATTGGGCCAGGTCAGGAACGGACGCACGACGAGGGTGCTCCACAGGCTGCCCCGGAAGGCCACCAGCGAATTGGCGCGGAACGTGTTGCCGCGCAGCACGGAGTTCTGACCGTGGGTGACGCACATCGCGCCGCCGCCCGCCATGGAGGACGTGCCCGCCTGACCGAAGCGGTCGATGTCGAGCGTGCGGTTGTTCTCGAACGTGGTGTTCTCCACGCGCGAGCCGTTGGTGAACATCAAGTCCAACGCGCCGCACTTGGCCGAGGACTCGTTGTCCCGGAACAGGGAGTTCAGGATGGTCACCGGCCCCGGGTAGTAGGCCCACAGCGCGGCGCGCGTCCAATCCCGCTCACCGTTGTAGTCGTTCTTGCGCACCCGCTCGAAGACCATGTGCTCGAACACGGGGTGCCCATTGCCCACGGAGTTGGCGCCGTAGAAGTTCATGCCCCACCAGCCATACGGATTGGAGGAGGTGAAGGTGACCTTCTTCTGCGCGGTGCCGCGCACCAGGATGCCGCCGTAGACGCGGAGCTCCACGCGACCCTTGTGGTAGTTCATCACGTCGTCGACGGAGCCGGAGTTCACGTCGGCCTGGGTCACCTCGGGGCGTCCCTTGAAGTCGAGGACGACGCCCGGCTGCACCGTGAGCACCTGGCCCTTCGGAATCGTGACGACGCCCTGCGCATTGCCGATGACCGTATAGGGCGAGCCCGCCTCGGTCAGCGTCCCGGAGAGCGTCCCCGTGATGACGGTGCCCACCTCGCCTCCGTCCACACCCGCGTCCGTCCCCGCGTCGGGACGACCCGCATCCGGGCGACCCGCGTCCACGGGCTCGCCGGCATCCGTACCCGCGTCGTCCTTCCCAGGAACGCCCGCGTCGTCCTTCACGGGGCCCGCGTCCTCCTTCCCAGGAACACCCGCGTCGTCCTTCACGGGGCCCGCGTCCTCCTTCCCAGGAACGCCCGCGTCGTCCTTCACGGGGCCCGCGTCTTCACGCCCGAGCTCTCCGCCATCCTCCTCACGTGGAGGACCACTGTCCGCGCCCAATCCAGCGTCCTCGACGCCACCAGCACCGGGGCGCGACGAGGAGGCGTCCTCCGAACAAGCGAACACGAACAATGACAGGCATGCGAACACACAACGGGCCGTCGACAGGAATCGAGAAGGTGTCTTCATGAGGGGCGAGCAGGTAACACGGGTGGGTATCACCCACCATCGCATGGGGGTCCCATGCGAACGCGCCAGTCGCCGTATCCCCCTGCACGTGAGTACACCGCGCGCTCATTCCCGCGAGCACTTCCCTACCCCGCGGTCGGGAAACGCAAGGTGACGCGGTGAATCCGTTGGGGGTCCGAGTGGAAAGGGAGGCCCTCTTCGCGCGCGCGAACAGCTTCGCTAGACTCCCGGGTACGATGGAGCTCGTGCTGTCGTTTCTCGCGGGCGCCTTGCGTCCGTGTGGGCCAGACGAGTCACACGCCCTGGCCCGGCGATTGGGGGAAGCCATGGTCCGCTGCCGAGAGGCGTGGCCGGAGATCACCGTGTCCGGCGACGTCTTCGCGAGGCACCTCGGCGAGCGCATCCCTCCCCGAATGACGCTGGCCGAAGGCCTGGACTCCTTGAGGCTCGAGGACCTCTACCTCGCACGCGCCTGTCTGGAGGGAGAGCGTCCCGCGCTCGAGGCCCTCCAGCGCGCCATCCTCCAGCCCGTCACCCGCGCCATCCGACGCGTGGACCGCTCCGAGTCCTTCGCGGACGAGGTGCTCCAGCTCACGCGGATGCGACTGCTCGTGGGCAGCACGCGGCAGGGTCCTCGACTGGCCGAATACGAGGGGCGAGGCGCGCTGCTCCGCTGGGTGGAGGCCATCGCCGTGGGCCTGGCCCTGTCCCTCAAGCGCGCCCCGGTCCGCACGACGTCCCTGGACGATGCGCCCCTCGTCACCGATTTGCACGGCGCGGACCCCGAGCTCGCGCTCATCCAGCAACGCTACCGACCCGCCTTCCGCGCCGCGTTCGCGGAGGCCCTCGCCCTGTTGTCGCCTCGCGACAGGAACCTGCTGCGGATGAGCCTGGTGCAAGGCCTCGGCGTGGAGTCACTCGGGACGCTGCATCAGGTGCATGCCTCCACCGTGTCGCGCTGGTTGGCTCGGGCTCGGCAGGCACTGCTCGAGGGCACTCGAGAAGGACTCTCCCGGCGGCTGAGTTTGGACACGGCGCAGCTCGACAGCCTGCTGCGGGTGATGGACGCGAGCCTCGCGGTGAGCCTCTCCTCACTGCTCGATGAAGGGTGAGCGACATGACGCCGTCTTCCGACACCGCGTGCCTGGATGAACCCCAGCTCCTCGACCTCGCGGACGGCGTGGCGTCACGGGAGCTGCGTGCCCGGGCGGACACGCACCTGGACCACTGTCCTGATTGTCATGCGCGGCTCGCGGGCTTCCTGCGTGCGCGTGCGCCGTCGACGCCGGACACCCAGACGGATGCGGCGCGGACGCCCACCACGCTGCTCGAGGCCCCGCTGTCGTCGCGACGGAGGCCCCTGTCCGCCCTGGAGCGAGGCACCCTGCTGGGACGCTACGTGGTGCTGGAGCGCATCGGCGCCGGGGGCATGGGCGTCGTCTACGCGGCCTATGACCCGAGCATCGACCGACGCGTCGGGCTCAAGCTGGTGGCGGCCACGGACCAGGTGCTCAGCGAGGCGCGTGCCGCCGCGCGAACCCAGCATCCCTCCGTCGTCGCCGTGCACGACGTGGGCAGGGTCGACGATCGGGTCTTCATCGCCATGGAGCTGGTCGAAGGCGGCACGCTGCGCCAACACCTGGGCACCACGCGTCCGGACTGGCGAGGGGTGACACGCCTGTACCTGCAAGCCGGTCACGGGCTCGCCGCCGCGCACGCGGCCGGGGTCATCCACCGCGACTTCAAACCCGACAACGTCCTGGTGGATCGCACGGGACGCGCGAAGGTGACGGACTTCGGACTCGCGCGCCTCACCGCGCCCGTGGAGTCGCAGCCCACGCGCCCCTCGACGGCCATCGAACAGGCACCGCACATCGCCTCCACGGCCGCGGCCGGCACTCCGGGCTACATCGCGCCGGAGGTGCTTGCGGGCGGACGCGTGGATGCGCGCTCGGACCAGTTCAGCTTCTGCGTCTCGCTCTTCGAGGGGCTGTCCGGGGTGAAGCCCGGCACACCGGAGGCACGCGAGGCCCTGGCTCGTGCCTCGGTCCCTCGCGCGCTGCTCGCCGTGGTGCAACGCGGGCTCTCCCCTGCGCCCGCCGAGCGATACCCGTCGATGGACGTGCTCCTGGACGCCCTGGAGCGCGCGGCCTTCCCCAGGACGTCGCGGTGGCTGGGCGCCGCGGGAGTGTCGGTGGGACTGGCCGCGATCCTCACCGCCATCTTCGTCACGCGGGGTCCTCGGCCGTGTATGGACAGCGCCTCGCGGCTCGTCGGTGTCTGGGATGCGCCTCGCAAGGCGGCCCTGCGAGAGGCCTTCCTCGCGACGAAGGCTCCCGACGCGCAGGCCGCGTACGACGCCATGAGTCAGTCCCTCGATGCGCATGCCGGTGCGTGGACCGATGCCCATCGCGACGCCTGCGAGGACACCCACGTCCGCCATGAGCAGTCCGAGGCGGCGATGGACCTGCGCATGAACTGCCTGGAGCGCGTCAGGCGCGAGCTGCGCGCCCTGGGGGACGTGCTGCGAACCGCCAACGCGAACGAGGTCTCCGGTGCGCCCCAGATGGCGCGAGGGCTGAGTGACGTCTCGAGCTGCGACGACGCCGTGGCGCTCGCGAGGCCGGTGCCGCCTCCCTCGAAGGGCCCCGATGTGGAGAAGGTGCGCGTGGCCTATGAAACGCTCGCGGACGCGAAGGCGCGCGACATCGCGGGACGCTGGAACGAAGTCCAGGCACTCGCCGCCACGGTGGAGCGTTCGGCGCGCGCGGTGGGCTACAAGCCACTGCTCGGCGAGGCGCTGCTCGCGCAGGGCCGCGTGAAGCTGCACGAGCGGGACGAGGAGGCGGCGGCGAGGCTCCTGCGACAGGCCGTGCTGGCCTCCCAGGCGGGGCGCGACGACGACCGGGTCATCGAGGAGATGACGCTCCTGGTCCAGGTCGAGGGAGAGCTGGCCGAGCGCCCCGAGCACGCCGACTTGTGGCGGGACCTGGCGCAGTCCCAGCTGGAGCGCATCGGCGGCGACGAACAGCTCGAATCGAACCTCACCTTCGCCCACGGCCTGGTGCTCACCCGACAGGGCCGCCATGCGGAGGCCATCGTCCAGCTCGAGCGGTGCATCGCCATCCGCGAGCGGACGCAGGGCAAGGACGCGTATGTCCTCCTCGATGCCCTGCTCGCGCTGGGGACCGCGCAACGTGGCGTGGGGCGCCTCGAAGAGGCCCTGGCCACGCAGCAGCGCACCCGGGCGCTGCTGGTGCGGCACGTGGGCGCCGAGCATCCCTTCGTGGCGATGACGCTCAACAACGTCGCGGGCACGCTCATCAAGCTGCGCCGCTACGACGAAGGGCTCGCGACCTTCGACGAGAGCATCCGCCTGTTCGAGCGCATCCATGGCCCAGGACAGCCGGCCAGCTACCTCATGAGCCTGCACGGGAACATCGGCGCGGTGGAGGCCTCGCGGGGACGCTATGCGCCGGCGCGTGAGTCGCTGGAGCGCGCCTGGACACTCGCCAGCGAGCATCGACCTCCGGGCCATCCGGACCGGGCCGTCATCGCGGGGAACCTCGCGGTGGTCCTCGCGGGGCTCGGGAAGGTGGACGACGCGCTCGCTCGCGTGGAGTCCCTGCGCGCGGAGCTGGACGCCGCCCAAGCCGAGGGCCGGCGCAGCCAACGCCACGCCGAGCTCCAGACCCGCATGGCGGAGATCTTCCTGAAGGCGCGGCGCTTCGAGCAGGCCGCCACCCACGCTCGCGCGGCCGCCACCCTCCTGGGTGAGCTGGGAGCAAACGACGCGCGCGCCACGCCGCTGTGCCGGCTGGCGATGGCCCTGCTGGGTTCGGCGCGACTCGTGGACGCGGAGCGCGTGGCCCGGGAGGCTGTGACGCTGCGAGAGCGCGCCAGGTCCTCCCTGCCCGAGGACCTCGCGGAGGCACGCTCCATCCTGGGACAGGTGCTGCTGGCGAAGGGAGACGCACAGCAGGCCCGCGGCCTCCTCGAACAGGCCCTGGTGGACTGGGACAAGGAGGGGGCCAGCGCGTTCATGCTCGCGGAGACACGCTTCGCCCTGGCCCGGGCGCTGCGACGAGCAGGCGTGGAACCCGAGCGGGCCCGGGCCCTGGCGCTCTCGGCCCGAGACGCCGTGGCGCCCACCCCCGAGCCCCGGAGCCCCCGGCTGGAGGATTTGGAGGTGTTCCTCGCGGGGGCACCCCCTCCGCGAGCCACAACGGGTCGCGTAGAGTCGGAGCCACGATGAACCGCGAAGAAGCGAACCAGGCCCTCGAGCTCATCCGCCGCGTCGTCTCCCAGGCGCGTGACGACTCGTCGCTCCAGAACTGGGGCGCCATCTGGATGTTCCACGGCGTCACCAACACCACGGGCTTCGCCGGCACGCAGTGGCTGTGGTCCGCCGGGCACCGCACGCCCCACGCCTACGCGGTGCTCTGGGCCATCATCCTCTGCATCAACATGGTCACCATCTTCCTCTTCAAGCGAGGCCAGACGGCGGGCGCCCGCTCCTTCATCGAGCGGCAGATCTGGGCCATCTGGACCACCCTCGTCGGTGGAATGGTGCTGGCCGCCTTCTGCAACTGGCTGCTCGGACTGGACCGGCTGTTCATGCCGACCGTCTCGTGCATCCTGCTCGCCACCGCGTTCTCGATGATGGGGGCGCTGATGGGCCGCATCTGGTTCATCGTGGCCGCGTTCCTCGCGGTCATGTCACTGGTGATGGCCTGTCTTCCGCAGCTCGCCTTCAGCATGCTGGCGGGCGTGTGGTTCCTGGTGCAGTTCGGCGCCGGGCTCACGCTCCACCGGGCCCGCCTGCGCAGGCTCGCGTCACAGCGCCCCGAGGCGCGGCTGGTATGAAGCCGGAGTCGCTCGCCGCGCTGGTGGCCCTCGCGGCCGAGCCCTGGGGCATGGACGAGCAGGAGCTCCATGCGCGCCTCTCGCTCGCGGGGGTGAGGGACCCAGCCTCCGCGCTGCGAGCCCTCTCGAGCGCCGGGCTCGTTCGCCAGGAGCGACGCCGCTGGACACCGACACCCTCCGGACATGAGGCGCTCAGACATGCAGAGAGCCTGCTCACGGCCAGTCAGGACCCGAGCCCCAGCTCTCCGGACATGGAGGAGTGTCCCTCGGTGCCCTGGCTCACGCAGGTGCAAACGCACTGGGTGGAGGCCGTGTCGCTCAACTACGCCGTGGACCCGGAGCGACTGGCGCGCCTCCTGCCCGCGCCCCTGGTGCCCGAGCTCCACCGGGGCACGGCGTGGGTGCAGGTGCTGATGTCCTCGCTGCGCGACATGCGCCCCCAGGGGGTGTCCCCGCTGCTCGGCGTGTGCTTCTACCAGGTGAGCTACCGGGCCGCGGCGCGCTACCGCAACGCGCGAGGCGAGTGGCGGCGCGGCGGCTACTTCGTGCGCAGCGAGACGAATGACCCGGTGATGCGCCGGGTGGGCAACACGCTGGACGAGTTCCGCTTCCACGAGTTCGGCGAGGCCCACATGGTGATGGCCCGCGAGGGCGACCTGCTCACCCTGGCGGTGGACCCGGAGGAGCGCTTCGCCGGAGGACGACTGGTGGCGGTGTTCGACACGCGCCCCAGGAACGAGCCACCCGTCGGCAGCGTGTGGACGGGACTGGAGGACCTGCACGAGCCTTTGGTCGAGTGCTACGACGCGCTCGGAGTCTCGGGCGACTTCGTGTATGTGCTCACCATCGACCGTGAGCCGTGGAACGCGCGCTTCTGCACGCCCGTGGAGCTGTACTGCGAGTACTTCGAGGACGGTCCGCTCGCCCCGGGAGCGCGACTGGACTCGGTGCTCCACCTTACCGAGTGCGCGTACCGATGGCGGCCCTTGCGCCGGGAACGTCACGCACTCTGACGAAACGCCTGGGAACGATGCCGGGGCACGAGGTGTCCAAGCCGCGATGAGCACTCCCCTCTTCCGAATCGTCAGCCTCCTGGGCGTCCTCGTCGCGCTGAGCGCGCAGGCCAAGGACCGCGTCGCCACGGCGCGCCAGAACCGCATGAAGGACGTCACGGCCCTCTTCGCCGCGGCGAAGACCCCGTGGCCCACCGAGCAGCTCTACGTGCGGGCCTTCAAGCACGAGCGCGAGCTGGAGGTCTGGGCAGGCCCGAAGGATGGGCCCCTGGTGAAGGTGCGGACCTATCCCTTCTGTGCCGCGTCCGGTGAGCTGGGCCCCAAGCGGAGGCAGGGAGACCTGCAGGTCCCCGAGGGCTTCTACGCCATCGACCTCTTCAACCCGGTGAGCAGCTACCACCTGTCCATGCGGGTCAGCTACCCGAACGCGGCCGACAAGCACCATCAGACGCCCGGCGTCTCGCTCGGAGGCGACATCTACGTGCACGGGGACTGCGTGAGCATCGGGTGCATCGCCATCGAGGATGGGCCCATCGAGGAGCTGTACTTGATGGCCCTCGACACGCGCGCGCACACGAAGAAGGACCCGACCATCCACATCTTCCCGCGCAGGCTCGACGCGGCGGGGATGAAGGCGCTCGAGGACACAGCGGGGACGGACGCGAAGCTCGTCGCCCTCTGGCGGAGCCTCGCGCCCGCGTACACCCTCTTCGAGGAGAGTCGTCAGGTGCCTCGCACGAGCATCGACGCGAAGACGGGCGACTACCGCGTGACGCCCGTCCCGAAGCCTCGCGCCGCGGGCCGCTGACGCCTACGGGTACAAGAAGCCCGCGGCCTGGGCGTCCAACCGACTCAGGAACAGGTCGCCCGCGCGCCGTCCGCACCCCCAATAGAGCATCACCGAGTTCGGGTCCGGGTCCGTCAGCGCGCAGGTGTTGGCCTGGTCGGGACACGTGGCGTTCGGCTCGTGCAGGAAGCCCAGCACGTGTCCCAGCTCGTGCCGCAGCAGGCCCGCCAGCGTCAACGGCGCGATGCTGCCGAAGGCCGTGCTGTCGAGGAGGAGGTTGCGCGCCGAGCGACCCGCGTTCGGGAAGAACGCCCGCGCGAGATAGGCCGCGCCGGTGACGGGACGGACATCGAAGACGACGCCCGACTGCGATGCCGTGCACGCGCCGTCGAAGCTGGACGCATGGATGAAGTCCACGTTGGCCACCGCCTCCCATGAGGCCGCCGCCTGGTTCAACGCGCTCACCACCGCCGCGTGCCGCGCACCGAACGCCGTGCTGACGCAGTAGCGCAGGTCACGCGCCTCGTCGGGCATCCACTTGATGATGACCCCCTGGGGACACGCCACCGCGAGGCCCTGCTCCTCCGCGGGCGCCAGGTACTCCTGGAGCGCTGACTCCCCATCGAAAGCCAGGTCGCCCTCGACGACGTACACCTCCGAATCGGGCTCCCGGTACGCCTCGAGCCCCTGACTGGAGACCGTCGCTGGGTCCTCCGGCTCGGCTCCGGTGCACGACGTGACGAGGCCCGCACCGCTGAACAGCAGCACTCCCATGAAGCAGATGGCACGCATGGACTCCCCCCTTCGAGGGAGACACTAGCCCATCCCGGGAAACGGGCGCGGCCCGCGCTACTTGCCGCGCACCAGCACGATGTCCACGCGGCGGTTCAGCTCACGGCCGCGAGGAATCAGGTTGGGCGCCTTGGGACGGGAGTCGCCCAGGCCCGAGGTCTCGATGCGCGTCGGATTCAACCCCTCGCGCACCAGCGCGTCCGCCAGGGCCTTCGCGCGCGCCTCGGAGAGCGCCTGCCGGGCCGTCGCGGGCGCCTCGCGGTTGTCCGTGTGCCCCTCCAGCCGCAGCTTCAGCGACTCGTCGCGCACCAGCATGTCCACCAACAGGGCGATGCCAGCCGTGGAGCCCTTGCGCGGCGCGGCCTGCTTCTCCGCGAAGCGCGGCGGCTTGGGCAGCTCCACCCGCTCGTTCTTCACACTGGCCTGCGCCGTCTTCTTCGCGGGCGCCTTCGCCAGCGTGAAGGACAACGTGGCCTCGCGCTCGCGGGTCACCTTCACCTGACGCGTCTGGGCGAGGAAGCCCTGGGCCAGCACGTCCACGGTGTACTCGCCCGGAGGCAGCATCACCGGCGCGGGCTTCTTCGCGTTCTTCTCGAGGATGACCTGCCGAGGCGCGCCCTTGCCCCGGACATACGCGGTGGCCGCCACGGGCTTCTTGCCCGACAGCACCTTCAACAGCAGCTTGCCGGGAGCCACCGGCCCCAGCTCCGGCGTCTCCTTGGGAGGCGCCACGGGGGGCGGCGCCATCGCGAGCGGCTGCGTCGTGGGCGGCGGCGTCACGGGCGGCGGCGGCGGCAACGGCAGCGTCACCGGCGCCCTGGCGACCACGGCGGGCGTGCCCGCGTCCTCCGCCAACGAGGCGTCCGCGAGCTGCGCGGTCATCTCCGCCGACACGTCATGGCCGAGCTTCAGCTTGAGGCGGGGGTCCGGCGCCGTGGGGTTGATGCCGGGGAGCACCCGCACCTTCATGCGCAGGCCCTTCTGCGCCTGGAACGTGACGGACGCCGTCATCTTCCAGAGGAAGCCACTCTCCTCGCTGAAGAGGTTCCACGTGTCGTTGTTGGTGTAGGTGACGCGCGACACCAGCGTGTACGAGCCCTCGTCCACCTTGAGCGCGGCGAGCCGGTGGATGCCGGGGCCACTGAGGACGTCCAGCCCGGGCACCGCCAGCGGCTGGCCGTTGAGGATGAAGTCCACCTCGAGCAGCTTGTAGGCCCGCGCGCTGCCGGCGCCGGGGAGGCCCTCGTAGGTGATGACGATTTCGGGCGGAGGCGTCTTGACCAGCGCCTGGAGCTGACGGTCCAGGTCTTCGCGGGCGCGCTGCTCGACGGTGGAAGGCTCGGCCGCGTGCGCCGTGGCGCTCGCGAGAGCCAGGATGCCGAGCCACAGTGCTTGGACGGAAGAGGAAGCCACGGGGGTCCACAGCATCGCACAACCTGGGCCCTCCGCGAGTTGTCAGCCGGGCAAGCTGACCACCAGACGACCGTCGGGCCCCCTCCCCTCCCAGGCCGCGCTATCCTCACTCCATGTCCAAGGCCAAGCGCTACCGCTGCGTCACGTGTGAGCACATCTATGATCCCGCTCTGGGCGACCCCGACACCGGCATCGCCCCGGGGACGGCCTTCGAAGACCTCCCGGACGACTGGATGTGCCCGGATTGCATGTCTCCGAAGTCCTCCTTCGAACCCCTGGACGACTGAGCCACGGGGGGCTACTCCTCGGCGCCGGAGACTCCTCGAAAAGGCCGTGAGATGACCGACTTTCAGTTCCAGGAAATGCTTCCGCTGGGCAAGGACGAGACGCCCTACCGCCTGCTCACGAAGGACCACGTCACGCCCATCGAGGCCGCCGGGCGGTCCTTCATCCAGGTGGCGCCGGAGGCCATCTCCCTGTTGACGCGTGAGGCGATGCGCGACATCGCCCACCTGCTGCGTCCCGGGCACCTGGGCCAGCTGTCGAACATCCTGAAGGACCCCGAGGCGTCCTCGAATGATCGCTTCGTGGCGCTGGAGCTGCTGAAGAACGCGAACATCGCCGCTGGTGGCGTGCTGCCGTCCTGCCAGGACACGGGCACCGCCATCGTGATGGGCAAGAAGGGCCAGCACGTCCTCACGGACGGGCGCGACGAGGAGGCCATCTCCCGGGGCGTGTTCGACACGTACCGCACGTCCAACCTGCGCTACTCGCAGATGGCGCCGCTGGACATGTACAAGGAGGTCAACACCGGCAACAACCTGCCCGCGCAGATCGAACTCTACGCGACGGCGGGTGACGCCTACAAGTTCCTGTTCATGGCCAAGGGCGGTGGCTCGGCGAACAAGAGCTACCTGTACCAGGAGACCAAGGCGGTCCTGAACCCGCAGAGCCTGCTGGCGTTCCTGGACGCGAAGATCCGCTCGCTGGGCACGGCGGCGTGTCCGCCGTACCACCTGGCCATCGTGGTGGGTGGCACGTCCGCGGAGTTCGCGCTGAAGACGGCGAAGTACGCCTCCGCGCGCTACCTGGACACGCTGCCCACCGAAGGCAACGCGTTGGGCCGGGGCTTCCGGGACGTGGAGCTGGAGCAGAAGGTGCTGGAGCTCACGCAGCGCATGGGCATCGGCGCGCAGTTCGGCGGCAAGTACTTCTGTCACGACGTGCGGGTCATCCGCCTGCCGCGTCACGGCGCTTCGTGTCCGGTGGCCATCGCGGTGTCGTGCTCGGCGGACCGGCAGATTCTGGGGAAGATCACCCGGGACGGCGTCTACCTGGAGCAGCTGGAGGCGGACCCGGCGAAGTACCTGCCGGAGACGACGGAGTCCGACCTGGGCGGCGAGGTGGTGAAGCTGGACCTGAACCGGCCGATGAGCGAGCTGCGCGCGGAGCTGTCGCGCTACCCCATCAAGACGCGCCTGTCGCTGTCGGGGCCCATGGTGGTGGCACGCGACATCGCGCACGCGAAGCTCAAGGAGCGGTTGGACCGGGGCGAGGGCATGCCGCAGTACCTGAAGGACCGCATGGTGTACTACGCGGGTCCGGCGAAGACGCCGGAGGGCTACGCGTCCGGTTCGTTCGGTCCGACGACGGCGGGGCGCATGGACGCGTACGTGGACCAGTTCCAGGCCGAGGGTGGCAGCTTCGTGATGTTGGCGAAGGGCAACCGCTCGCAGGCAGTCACCGACGCGTGCAAGAAGCACGGTGGCTTCTACCTGGGCTCCATCGGCGGTCCGGCGGCGCGGCTGGCCAAGGACTGCATCACCAAGGTGGAGGTCCTGGAGTACGAGGAGCTGGGCATGGAGGCCGTGTGGAAGATCGAGGTCGTCGACTTCCCGGCGTTCATCGTGGTGGATGACAAGGGCAACGACTTCTTCGCCAACATCAACAAGCCCACGGCGAAGAAGGGCTGAGTCACCTCGCGCCGACGTCTGGCGGCTGCAACGTCAGACGTCCGGCAGCGAGGGTGACACCGGCGCGGCCTTCTTCTTGGGGATGAGGTTGCGCCGGGGGCCCTTGAGGGCCACGCCCAGCAGCATGCTGGCGGGCAGCAACATGCCCAGCCCTTGGGTGAGGTTCTCCGGTGGGTGCACCACCGTGCCCAGCACCAGCGCGGAGAACAGCAGACCACAGACGAGCCGAAGCAGGATGGGGCTCACGGAGCGAGACCTCGGGGACGGGAGTTCCCCAGCCTAAACATCCGCGAGCCCCTGTCCACCCGACCCCGGCACGCCCTCACGTCCACGCCCCACCGTCCAGGTCGGACCGTGGGGCATGGGCACGCACTACCAGATCTTCACGCGCTTCTCGGGAGCGAGGTACGCGGCGTCGCCTTCCTTCACGCCGAACGCCTCGTAGAACTCCGACATGTTCCGCACCACGCCGTTGACGCGGTACTGCGGCGGCGAGTGGGGGTCCGTCAACAGCATCTGGCGCATCGCATCGTCGCGGTACAGCCCACGCCAGATCTGCCCCCAGCCGAGGAAGAAGCGCTGCGGGCCCGTGAAGCCGGCGATGGCGGGCGCGTCCTTGCCCTGCAACGACAGCGTGTAGGCCTTGTACGCCACCGCGAGCCCGCTCAGGTCGCCGATGTTCTCGCCCAGCGTCAGCTCACCGTTGACCTTCATGGCCTCCAGCGGGCTGAAGCCCGAGTACTGCTCCACCAGCACCGCCGTGCGCTGCTTGAAGCCCGCCTGGTCCTGCTCCGTCCACCAGTTGCGCAGGTTGCCGTCACCATCCGAGCGGCTGCCCTGGTCGTCGAAGCCGTGGCTGAACTCGTGGCCAATCACGGCGCCGATGGCGCCGTAGTTCGTCGCGTCGTCCGCGTCCGGGTTGAAGAACGGCGGCTGCAGGATCGCGGCCGGGAAGACGATCTCGTTCATCGTGGAGCTGTAGTAGGCATTCACCGTCTGCGGCGTCATGCCCCACTCCTGACGGTCGATGGGCTTGCCCAGCTTGCTCACCATGAACGCGTGGTCGAACACCTCGCTGCGGCGCACGTTCGCCACCAGCTCGCCAGGGACGATCTTCAGGCGCGAGTAGTCACGCCACTTGTCCGGGTAGCCGATCTTCACGTTGAACTTCGACAGCTTCGCCTGGGCCTGCGCCTTCGTCTCGGCGCTCATCCAGTCCAGCCCGTCGATGCCCTGACGGAACGCCTCGCGCAGGTTCGACACCAGCTCCTGCATGCGCTGCTTGGACGACGGCGAGAAGTGCCGCTCCACGTAGAGCTGGCCCACGGCCTCGCCCAGCGAGCCCTCCACCGCCGTCACCGCGCGCTTCCAACGCGGGCGGTTCTCCTGCAGGCCCTGCAGCGTCTTGCCGTAGAACTCGAACGACGCCTGCTCGAAGGCCGACGACAGCATCGGCGCGCGGCCGGACAGCACCTTGTAGCTCAGGTACTGCTTGAGCACGGGCAGCGGCGTGGCCTCCACCGTCTGCGCCAGCGCCTGGAGGAAGTCGGGCTGACGGACGATGACACCCGGCGACTTCTGCGCGCCAGTGGCCTTCAGGAAGCGCGCCCACGAGAACCCGGGCGTCAGCGCGTCCAGCTCCTTGACCGTCTTCAGGTTGTACGTGGCCTCGCGGTCCCGGTTCTTCACCCGGTCCCAGCTCTTCTCGGCCAGCTTCGCCTCGAGCGCGAAGATGTCCTCGGCCGCCTTCTTCGCGTCCTTCTCACCCGCCAGCGTGAGCAGCTTCTCGATGTACGTCAGGTACGCGGCGCGGATGTCGACGAAGCGCTGCTCCGTCTTCGTGTAGTAGTCGCGGTCCGGCAGACCCAGGCCGCTCTGGCTGACCTGCGCGATGTAGCGCGTGGCCTGCTTCTGATCCTGCCCCACGTACATCACGAACGGCGTCTGCAGGCCGTTGCGCTGCATCTCCGCGAAGAGCTCTGGCAAGCCCGCCTTGCTCTTCAGCGCCTTGACGCGCGCGAGCTCCGAGGCGACGGGCTTGATGCCCAGCTTCTCGATGCGCGCGGTGTCCATGAAGCTGTTGTAGAGGTCACCCACCTTCTGCGGCGTGGAGCCGGAGGGGCGAGCCTTCGCGGCGGCGGACTCCTCGATGATCGCGCGCATCGCCAGCTCGGACTTGTCCGCCAGCTCGATGAACGTGCCGTAGCGAGCGCGGTCCGCGGGGATGGGCGTGGTCTTCAGCCAGGTGCCGTTGACGAACTGGTAGAAGTCGTCCTGCGGGCGGACGGCGCGGTCCAGGTTCTTCAGCTCCACGCCCAGCCGGCGCACGGCCTCCTCGGACACCTCCTCGACGACGGGCGCGGCGGGCGCCTCGGCCACCGGAGCGGGAGCCTCGGCGACGGGAGCCTCGGCCGGAGCGGCGGGCGCCTCGGGGGTGGTGGGCGCGGCCTCGACGGCCGGAGGCGTCTCGGCGGTGGGCGCGGGCTGGGGCGCGCTGGCGCAGCCAGTCAAAAGGAGAGTGCCGAGGGCGCTGGTGGCCCAGGCTCGGTGGGCAATGAACTTCTTGGGGCTCATGAGGCTCCGAGAGAATTGGGGGACGCCGGAATCTGCCGGACCCGAAGGGCCGGCGTCCATCCAGGCAGGCGGGAAAAACACACGGGCGGCCACCCTATTCCTCGGGTCGTGCCGTCCGGGTCATTCCACGCTTCCCTGACTGTCACGAAGGGCTCCGTCGGAGCGGCCCCGCGAGCCCCCCAAAGGTCGCTCCGAGCGTGAGCGCCCGCCCTCGGTCAGTGCAGCGGAAAGGAGACTCACCGTGACGTCATCGGCATGAGCCCCTCACCCATCCATGGCGTCCAGGGAGACCCTCCAGGAAGTCCCCTTCGCCGGGATCGCCTCACGGTCCGCCACGAGGGCAAGAGGCCCCCCTGCCCCTCACGCCGAGACGTTTCTTGAAGCGTCCGCCACGACGACGAGCCCCTCACCAGGGCTCGCCGCGCGGTCGGCGATTCAACGCTGACCCATCACCGGGGCCGGCACGGGCGCGGGAGTCGCGGGTGCCGGTGTCGCGGGCGCGGCCGGAGCCGGCGTCACCGCGACGTCCTGGGACAAGGCATCCAGGTCATGGAAGCCCTTCGAGGCCACGTCCCCGCCCCGGAACACGGCCCAGCCCTGGAGGTTGCGCTGATAGGTCCGCGTCATCTGCCACAGCTGGAGCCCGCTGTTCGCGACGTAGAGGTACATCGCGCGCTTCGGGTTCCACGGGTTGGGCAGCGCCATCGCGATGCCGTCATCCGGGCGTCCATACGTCTTCCCCTGCCAGCGGAAGAAGCGGCGGCCCAGCTCCACGGGCAGCTTCTTCTCGGACGCCAGCCGGGCCATCAGCGCGTTGTCCTCCGCGCCGCCGAAGAGGACCAGGTCCCGCTCCGCGAGCTGCGCGTCCGTCACCTCCGCGTCCGGTGCGATGGGGACCAGCCGCTCGGTGAACACATCCGCGAGCACCTCGCGGTAGCCCAGCGCCAGCGTGCGCATGGACTCCGTCTGGCGCGCGGTGCCGTGCACCAGCAGCAGCCGCTCCCACGCGTCCGTCTGGTTGCCCAGCACCTGGAAGCGCTCGCGCACCACAGGTACGTCGTTGCCCGCGTTGAACACCACGCGCACCGGCGCCTCCGCCGTCTTCAGCACGAAGGTCTCGTTCGCGGCGGCCTTCACCTCGATGCGCTCCAGCGTGGAGCCCTTCGCGGTCCGCACCTCCACCAGGGTGACGAAGTGCCAGGGCTTGGGGCCCGGCTGCTCCACCTTCAGCGTCACCTCGTAGCCGTCCTTCACCTGCGCCGCGCTGGCCTTGAAGCGCGGCTGGGGCAGCCCCGTGCGCTCCAGCCACTGGCCGACGAAGGCGCCCACGTCCTTGCCCGACGCCTCCTGCGCGAGGCGCTTGAAGTCCGCGCTGGTGATGTCCTTGTTCGCGTACTTCGCGTGCACGGCGTTCATCACCTTGGAGAAGCCCTCGTTGCCCACGAGCAGCCGGAGCTGGTGCAGCGCGAAGGTGCCCTTGATGCGCGGCACCAGGTACGTGCCATAGCGCCCGTACTCCGTCTTCGCGGAGGCCGGCGCGACGTCCGCCTCACGCGAGGTGGTGAAGAGGAAGCGGTCATTGAGGTCCGCGAGCACGTCCCGCTGCGTCTCGAACGCCTTGTCCTGCTTGCCCTCCTGCCCGGAGACGTCCTTGAGCAGCTTCCAGTACGCGGCCGTGCCACTCACCAGCCAGTTCTCCCCGTCCGTCGCGGGGAAGAGCGTGTTGGACCACAGGAGCTTGTCGTCGAAGCCGACCGCGTCCTTCACGCGGGAGTAGTCACGCTTGAGGGCCTGCGGCTCCTCGGGCGCCTTCCACGTCTTCTGGGCCTGCTTGAGCTTGGCGGAGACGTAGAGGGGGCTGAACGTCGTGTAGCCCAGGGACAGGTGCGGCGTGGCGCCGGGCAGGTCCGGCATGAAGCGGCTGCCGATCATCTTCTCGCGCAGCGTCGTCTTCCCGTAGTGGGCCAGGAACATCATCTTCTCGGCCATCTCGGACGTGGTGACCTTGCCATCACACGCGTGGGGCCGGTTGATGGGGCTGGAGGCCAGCATGCGGATGGCCGAGTCCAGGTCGAAGCCCTTCTTGCCGTGCTGCTGGTAGTACTCCCAGAAGGCGATGTCGCGGTTCCACGTGTTGAAGGCCAGGTCCGCGGGGGCGTTGTCCGGGTTGGAGACGGACTCCTTGCGGACGTCCAGATCGCGGTTGTTGTTGTTCGCCCAGATGAAGTCCTTGAGGTTGCCCGGCGTGTCGGCCGTGTTGCCCTTGCTGCCGGTGCGCCACAGCCGCGTCTTCTTCGTGCCGAGCAACAGGCACGCGCCCTCATCCGTCTTCGTGTCCGCGAGCGTCCAGTCGTTGGTGTACAGGCCGTTGTTCTGGTCCTTCATGATGCGCGCGACGTCGTCGATGGAGGACGCGTACTGCGCGGCCTTGCGGATGCGGTTGCTCTGCGGCGTGCCGTTCGGGTCGAACGGCGTCTGGCCCACCGTCGTCTCGCCGATGACGATGCCCGCGGCGTTGATGAACCAGTCCGCGCCGCTGTGGATGCCGCCCGGGAAGGTCTGCATCACGAAGCGATGGCCGCGCGTGGGCTGCACGTCCAGCACCACGTCCCAGTGGACGCCGGTGTAGCCGTTCCACATGAAGATCTGCCCCATGATGGCGCGGCCATCCTTGGTGGCGGACTTGGTGGCGACGAAGGACGAGCAGTGGTCCCCCTTCCCTCCGCGCTCGGCCTCGTCGTCGGCCTTGAGGAAGGTGCGGCCGGACAGCGAGGTGGACGTGGCGCGGTTGGCCTCCTCGAGCTGGCCCGCGTCCACGGCGGTGTTGAGCGTGACGATGTCGAGCAGGTCCAGCGAGCGATCCTTGAACTTGGCCCCGGCCTTGTTCGCGCCGTCGGCGATGCCCTTCATCTCCTCCAGGTACTCGGGGTCGAACTTGCGCAGGAAGAGCGAGTCCGCGAGCAGCCGCTGGTGGCTCCAGCCCTTCGCCGGGTCGGCCTTGTCCTTCTGGACGCCGAGCTTCTCCATGTAGCGGACGATCTCCTGCGGCACGAGCTCACCGAACTGGTGGCCGCGCTCGTACGGGTCGCCCTCGATGTGGACGTAGATCCACCCGCCGTCGTCGTAGCGGAAGCCCTTGCCCGCCCAGCGCACGGACTCCAGGGGCACGTACGCGTTGATGTCCTCCACGGGCTCGACGCGCACGTCGTCGTACCAGACGGAGCCGGTGGCCTTGCCGTTGCGGCCCAGGTGGAGCTGCACGCGGTCCGTGGCCTGGGTGGCGAAGAAGACGACCGAGGCGCGGCCCCCCGCGTCCGCGCTGGTCGCGGGCGTGCAGTTGGTGAATGGGAAGCTCTTCATCGAGACGCACGCGCCGTGGGGCGTGGGATAGCGCGCGAGCGGGTCCGCCTGGACGTCCTGGGTGCGCACCCACGCGCTCAGCCGGTAGAGCTGGCCCACCTGGAGCCGCAGCTCGCCGGACTCGACGGTGGTCTCTCCTCCGCCTTGCGGGCTCTCGATGAGCAGGCCACGCGAGCCCTCCGCCTTGCGCGTGCTGCTCGTGGACACCTTGCCCGCGCCCCGGGCTGTCCAGAAGGCGGGCACGGACGAGGCGCCGCCCGCGGTCTCGAAGCCTCCATTCGGCACGGAGGTGGAGTTGACGGGCGCGGCGGCCACGGCGGGGGCGGCCGTGAGCAGGCTCGTGGAGAGCACGAGCGCGCCGAGGAGCTTCGACGTCAGACAGGAGTCGGTCATGGCGTTCCCATTCCGAGCAGGCGGGGATTCAGCTCGGAGAGTCGGGGCGCATGACACTGCCGTGCGCCCCGAGCGTCAACCCTTCCCGTCCAAAGCATCACATTGACGCGAGGCGCCTTCCCTCCCGCCAGATGTGCGCTGCCCTGCTCGCTTCAGCGCAGCAGGCGGCCCGACACGCCGAGCACGCTCCGAGCGGCCCGGCGCATGGCGTCCACGCGCCGGGAGTCCACCCAGGGCGGCTCCACGGGCGCATCCCAGTTGAAGTCGCGCAGCCGGGGCAGGAAGCCCTGCTTCACGCAGCCCTCCAGGCTGAACACGTGCAGGTCATGCGTCCACCGCACCGCCAGGCGCAAGTCTCTCGACAGCTCCGTCCAATCCAGCGGGGGCGACGCGAGCAGCCCCGGCAGCTCCACGCCGCCGCCCGTGCTGCCCACGGCGATGGAGGTGGAGCCGGGCGCGTAGCTCCACAGCAGCGCCGGCCCCTGGGGGCGCACGAAGCTGGTGTAGAGCATCAGCACCTCGCGGTCCGTGGGCACGTCGAGCATGCCCGCCACGCGGCGCAGGACGGAGGAGCGCGCCTGGCGCTCGTCGACGATGAAGGGGAACTGGTACGTGTCCACCTTGTGGCCATCCGCGCGGATGCGCTCGACGAGCGCGCGGTAGCCCGTCTTGGCGTCGCGCGAGCGGCCGCCTCGCAGGAGCAGTCGCGACAGCAGGCCCGGGAGGCTGCGCAGGGGCGCGCGCGCCCAGCGGCGCAGCTCCTCGATGTCGGGCTCGATGTCCAGGCCCACGCTCGACCACTTCAGGTCATGTTGGGCGGACCAGGTGCGGAAGGCCTCGTAGCGCGCGCGGGCCTGCACGATGTTGCCGGCGTGGAACCAGTAGCCCTGCTCGGGAGGGAGCAGGAGCCACGCGGTGACGGGGATGCCCTCGCGGTTGAGGCGGCGGACGACCTGGGCGCGCTCGCCCGTCAGGTCCACGAGCCCCAGGCTCACGCCCGCGCGCATCTCGCGCAGGTCCTCGAGGACGCCTTCAGTGTCGAACAGTTCGCCGAGCGGACCCGGTGCCAGCTCACAGAAGAACGTCAGGAAGTGGGGTTTCATGGCAGCCTCGCGCCTCCTCACACGCGTGCCCCATTAGGGGTGCACAAATCGGCGGAGAGCAACCATGGAATTCCATCGCGGCCGGATGATCGACCACGTGCACCTGCGCACCCGGGATTTGGAGGCCAGCCGGCGGTTCTATCAGGCCATCCTGGGTGTGCTGGGCATCCCCATCGGCGCGCACGGACCGGGGCACTTCTTCGCGGACGAGCTGTTCGTGTCGCCGGTGGATCCGGGCACGACGAAGACCTCCAGCATCCACCTGGCCTTCCAGGCGAAGGACCGCGAGACGGTGCACCGCATCCACGAGGCGGCGCTCGCCGCGGGCGGGAAGGACAACGGCGCGCCGGGTGAGCGGCCGTACCACCCGGGCTACTACGCGGCGTTCATGCTGGACCCGGATGGCAACAACATCGAGGCCGTGTTCCACGGTCCCTCGAAGCGCTCCGCCGACTCGGTGGTCATCGACGCGTAGGGCGTGGAAGTGTCGCGACCCGCTCCGGGAGACACCGAAGCGGGTCGGGACGCGGGGCTTCAGTAGGACCAGGGGAAGCGCTTGAAGTCGCGCTTGCGCTTCTGGACGAAGGCGTCGCGGCCCTCCTGGGCTTCGTCGGTGCCGTAGGCCAGGCGGGTGGCCTCGCCGGCGAAGAGCTGTTGGCCGACCATGCCGTCATCGGGCAGGTTGAAGGCGTACTTGAGCATCTTGATGGCGGTGGGGCTCTTGGTGTTGATCTCCGCGGCCCACTCGAGCGCGAAGTCCTCCAGCTTCTCGTGGGGGACCACGGCGTTGACCATGCCCATCTGGAAGGCCTCCTGGGCGGAGTAGTTGGCTCCGACGAAGAAGATCTCCCGGGCGCGCTTCTGGCCGATCTGGCGCGCGAGCAGCGCGGAGCCGTAACCACCGTCGAAGCTGGCGACGTCCGCGTCGGTCTGCTTGAAGACGGCGTGTTCCTGGCTGGCGATGGTCATGTCGCAGACGACATGGAGGCTGTGTCCGCCGCCGACGGCCCAGCCGGGGACGACGGCGATGACGGCCTTGGGGAGGAAGCGGATCTGCCGTTGGACCTCGAGGATGTGGAGGCGGCCGAGGCGGGCGGGGTCGGACTCGCCCTCTTCGCCTTCGTACTTGTAGCCGTCCTTGCCGCGGATGCGCTGGTCACCGCCGGAGCAGAACGCCCAGCCACCGTCCTTGGGGGACGGGCCGTTGCCGGTGATGAGGACGCAGCCGACGTCGGTCATGAAGCGGGTGGCTTCGAGGGCGCGGGACAGCTCGTCGACGGTGCGGGGGCGGAAGGCGTTGCGCACCTCGGGGCGGTTGAACGCGATGCGGACGGTGCCCTGGTCCACCGCGCGGTGGAAGGTGATGTCCTTGAACTTGGGGCCCTCGACGGGCTTCCAGCGGGCCGGATTGAAGATGGCCGAGACCATGGGTGCTCACTCGGGAGAAAGGGTGGAACCGGCGCGGACCCTACGCCGGGCCGATGGGAGCGTCCATCCAAGGTTCCACCGACTCGTCCTCCGGGATGCGGATGTCCCGTTCCGCGCAGCCGGTTCGCGAGTTCACGCCCCTGCGCGGTCGCGACGAATCGCACGGCGTCATCAACGAGAGACGGGAGCCGCCCCAGCGACAGCCAGGCCGCCTTGATGCGCGTGAATGCCTCCAGCGGGTCGACAGGCCAGGGGTCCACGCCCCCTTTCGCATTGCCCTCTCCGGGAATGATCAGCCCAGCCAGGATGAGCTTCTCCAGATCCCCCAGCGCGAGCGTACGGACTTCCTCATCGGAAAGGCCCTCGGTCGCATGGGTGTACGGCCAAGCGACGAAACTGTACGTCACCTGGTCTTCCGCGGACTCCACCAATATTTGTCTTTGCCTGTCGGACAACCGGGGGTTCGAGTCAGGACGCATCGAGCAGGAGCCGTAGCCCGCATCACCGACCCCTGTCGACTGACGCCCTCGATGCAGCTGCCACATTCCGCCCAGAGACCCGGTACCGCAGGGCTAGTCCCAATCGCATACTCAGTGATGACCCATCCACACTTGGTGATTTTCACATCATCCCCAAATGCGACCTGTTTATCCTCCGCGCACCCAGAGACGGCTCCAGGCGCCGCCGACTTGGACTGACGTTGGATGAAAGCCTGTCTTCGGGCCCTCAACCCACAAACACAGGAGTGCCAGGTATGTCTTCATACAAGGTGCAGAACCAATGGGGTGGCTCGTCGGCCCCTTGGAATCCGGGTGGCACGTGGACGATCGGTGGTCGTGAGAAGCAGAACGTCGTCGCCATGAAGGTCTCCTCCAGTGATGGAGGCAAGACGCTGACGGGGACCATGACGTACAATGGCGAGGGCCCCATCGGCTTCCGCGCCAACCTCACCAGTCCGAACAACTACATGGTGGAGAACCAGTGGGGCGGGCCGAACGCCCCGTGGAATCCGGGCGGCACCTTCGTCCTCGGCTCGCGCCAGGGGCAGAACGTCATCAACCTGGACCTGACCTCCCCCAACGGCGGTCAATCCCTCACGGGGACCATGACCTATCACGGCGAAGGGCCCATCGGCTTCCGCGGCGACCAGGGCTGACGTCGCGAACAGACACGCCCCGGCGAGCCCGTGACAAGGCCCGCCGGGCGCAGGTCATCGACGTCAGGGGTTGACCAGGGACACGATGCCACGAATCTGGTCCACCCTCGCCCCGGCGCGGGCCTGGATGGCCGTCACCAGATGACTCCGGATGGGCGCATCCGCGAAGGCAATCCCACCCGTGCCACCCACGGCCACGGTGGTGTACTGGGGCGAGTTCGTGCTGAGCCAGTTCGTGGGCGTGGAGCAATAGAGCCCCAACGCGTCGACACGCGCCGCGTCGCGCCCATGGAAGCCCACCACCGCCTGCCCCAGCGGGCAGTTGAGCGCGAAGGAAGAGCCGCCCATGCCACCCGCCGTTCCCGTGTTGGCCGACGCGCCGAGGGCTCCCGTCGAATACAGATAGGCACACCGGAGACCCAGTTGGTCGATGTTGTCTGCCTCGCGCCCGAAGATACCCACGGCCACGTAACCCGCCGGGCACCCCAGGGTGACGGCCGTCCCTCCCGTGCCTCCGTGAGTCCCCAGTGAAACGGTGAACCCCGTGAGCGTCAGGCCCGACTCGACCTGCCCCAACTCCAGCTCATCTCGAACCTGCTCCTCCATCCCGCCACAGCCCGACAGGACCGCGACGCACACCCCAGCCAGCGACGCCGAACGCAGCATCCGATTCATGGTCTTCCCCCTCTCGATGACCCACGCCAGGAGAGGCGCGGCGACTCCTCGAGTGACTGGGAGCGTACACCTGTTTTGCTTGATTTAAAAGGAAGACTGCCCTCGTGCTGAAATAACACCCGAACCGACGGTGCGACGGACGAGTGCTCTCGAAGGAGCCCCCTCAGCGCGGACGGCGGAACCTCATTGAACTTGCGGAACGTGCGCGAGAAATGGGCCTGGTCGGCGAAGCCCGTGCAGAACGCCACATCCGTCAATGTCAGCTCCGGCTCACCGAGCAGCGCATGCGCGGCCTCGACCCGCGTGCGCTGCAGGGTGGCGGAGAACGTCGTCCCTTCGGTCTGCAAGGCACGCTGCAGTCCTCGCCGGGAGAGGATGAGCCGCTGTGCGCTCTCTTCCAGGGTCCAAGGGTGCAGCAGGTCCAAGCGCATGAGCTGCTGGAGCCTGTCCCGAACAGCGCGCGAGTCCTCGCCCGGAGCTTGGCGCTCCGTGACAGGAACATGCCGTCCGCTCTTCCAGGTGAAGGTCGCCACGTCGGTCTTCGCCGGTAGCACCTTGGGTCCTCGCCCGCCATGGATGACGGCGGACCGACCCTCCGTCGACGCGAGCGACACGGTGAGCCCCGTGAAGCCCGCCGACTCCAGGACTGCAATCAGCACGCCCCAGATGAACAGGTCATTGACCGCGCGAATCCGCCCCCCATCGATGGCCACGTGCTGGAGGGTCATCCGCGTGAGGCTCACGTCACGTGCGAGGAACCGGGTCCGATGGCGCGAATGCAGGAAGCGCTCGAGCGTCTGCCAACGCTCCATGGTGTGCCAGGGCGTCGCTCCGGCTCCGAGCGCTCGCAGCACGGGATGCGCGGACAGGGTCCGAAGTGTGAGCCCCAGCTCCAGCACCGGGCGCCAGCCATGCGCGTCGAGGACGGCCTGGAGGATGGCGACCTTGTCACGCCCACCGGTGGCGATCTCCGGGTAGGTGCGGGCCACCGTGGCCTCTAGCACCCGGCGCAAGGCAGGGCTCGTCATGACGCCTTGGTCCTCCATGGTCCGCGAGCCCTCGTCAGCGGGTGGCTTTCTGCTCCCCGCCGGATTCTTGCGCACAACGGCCCCCGTTGCGCCAATCACCGAGCGCCGCCAGGAAGCTCGAATTGAAGTCCGTTCCGGAGAACGGGTTCTGGCTCGTCACCAGGTTGCAATCGCGCACGGCCCGCGAGCGGCCCGGAAACGCCGTCTCGTGGAGATAGCCCGCGTCGTCGAGCTGGTCGCCAATCCCGCGAACCTCCGCGCGAGCCCCCATGACGAAGGTCTCGATGTACCACTCCTCGAACCCCGACACCGAGGTGACGCGTCGGCCCGCGAAGGGACTCGCGCCCGGAGGCAAGCGTGAGAGCAGTGCCGGGGCATGGCAGACCAGCCCCACGGGCCGACCCGTTGCGCCGAAGTCGACCAGCAGCCCGTGCAAATCCGCATCGTGGAGCAGGTCCACCATCACGCCCTGCCCTCCTGGCACGAGGAGCGCCTGGAACTCCTCCGCCCGGGCCCGGACGTCGGAGATGGAGACCGGCGCCTCCAGTCGCGACACCATCGCCTTGGCGGCATCGAGCGCCTCGGGGTGTTCCTTCCAATACTTCGGATTCATCCCCTCCGGGTCGAACGAAGGCACACGTCCACCGGGCGTCGCGAGCACGACCTGGTATCCCCCCTCAACGAGCGCCTGGTAGGGCTCGTAGAACTCGTTCAGGAAGACCCCCGTCTGCCGAACACTCCCATCCGCGAGCTTCTGCTCGGAGGCCGCCGAGAGGACCATCAAGACAGCACCCGGAGCGCGGACCTCCGCCGGAGCGAGTGGCTCGGCGGGGAAGACCACGCTCCGGGTCGGAGATGAAGCACAACCCCAACATCCCACGACGCTCATCAGCGTGACGAGCACGAGCCCCGCGCGCGACCCACGAAACACATTCATGCAAGCCCTCCTGGTGACAGCTTCATCACCAGGATAGGGAGGAGCACTCGCCCGGGCTTGAACGAACGCGCCAAACCTCGGACGGCGTCCAACGCCCGGTGCTTGCTGCCGTAGTCGTCCAGACGCATGCTGAAAAAGCGGAATCACGAGCGCCGAAGTACAGGGAGAAGCCCATGGCGATGTCACTCTACGAGCTCAGCGTGCCCACCTTCTTGCAGACAGTGAGGGCCGTCGCGGGCTTTCTCGACCGTGCGGCCAGGCACTGCGCGGAGACGGGCGCGGATCCGAACGACTTCGTGAACGCGCGTCTCTTCGCCGACATGGCGCCCTTCCACTTTCAGGTCGAAGCCACATGGCACCATTCCGTGTGGGGGGTGGATGCCCTCAAAACCGGGGTGTTCGCCCCGCCGCCCTTGGTCGGACCGGTCCCGTTCTCCGACCTCCAGGCGATGATGGGCAGAGCGGAGGCCTCGCTGGAGGCGTTCACGCCCGATGAGATCGACCGGTGCGCGGGCAAGGAGTTGGACCTCCAGATCGGGCCGCGGAGGCTCGCCTTCACGTCGGAGACGTTCATCCTCTCGTTCTCCCTGCCGAACTTCCATTTCCACGCCGTCACGGCCTACGACATCCTCCGCTCACGCGGTGTGCCGATCGGCAAGCGTGATTACGAAGGCCGGCTGCGCACTCGACTCACCTGAGCCGGAGCACGGCGTGCCGCGACAGCCCACCCAGAAGAGCCACGCATGCAGCGCCCCATGCCACTGCATTTCCGTGACACGACACGGACTCGCGCTCGGCGAACACCAGCGACGAGCAGCCACCCACCTGACGCCCTCTCGTGCGGATTGCGGTCCAGTGTGACGCAACCGCGTTGCGTTGGGACGCACCCGGTGGATCCACCCGCGCCCGAACCCGGGCCTCACCGGATGTGAACCTCAATGGACCGGACTGGCGCACCAATTGCTGTGCGCCGCGCCCCATGAGACCCACCTACCAGTATGGCGCCGCAGACGTTCACTTTGGACAGAGCATCGAACTCGGCACGTCGAGCCCCATCGACCTGAGCGGGAGCAGCTCCTACTCCATCGGGTTCTGGCTGAACCCACGCGCGCCCGCCTACGACGGGGTCCTGCTGCAAGCCGGCGCGTCCTGCGCCATCGGACTGCACGGCCTCTTCCCCACGCTCGAGCTCCCGGGGATGAGCGCGCCGCTGCGCTCGGAGGTCGAGCTGCTGCCGAACCAGTGGCAGTACCTCCTGTTCATCTTCGAGTCCCAGGGCTCCCACCAGGGCACGTACACCCTGTGGGCCAATGGCACACCGGTCCTCGAAGGTTCCATCAGCGGACTCACCACGACCAACACCTTGTTCAGCCTGGGCAGCACGGTGGACGCGCAGTTCATCAACGTCGCGTTCTGGTCCACGGCGCTGCCCGAGGGCGAGCGGTTCCCCACGTGGGACATCCCCTCGCCGAGCATCAGCCTCGCCGCGTGTTACAGCTTCGTCGACGGCTCGAGCAACGACGTCTCCGGCAACCACCGCAACGCGGCGACCTTCTTGGGCGGCGCCCAGGTCGTGATGGTCGCCCCCGCGCTGCGCCTGCTCAACACCGGAGTCCAACCCTCGCCGCGCGACGCGCTCACCGTGGTGGCGGACGGGGCCCCCTTCAGCGTGCAGGGCTGGTTCAACCTCGACGCGCCCTCCCCCTTCCAGGCGACGTCCCGGACCCTGTTCTCATGCAGGGACCGCGACACCGGTTACGGCTGCTCCCTGGGCGTGCAGTGGAATGGCGGAGGCTTCAACCTGGAACTCAAGCTGGATACCGCGGGAGGCTCCAGCGGCTGGGGGAACAGCATCCAATTGCCCCCGGGCTCCTGGCATCACCTGGCGGCCACGTACAGCAACTCCACGGTCCTCATCTACCTCGACGGCACGCATGATCTGACCATCCCGTGCACCCTGCCGGTGGTCGCGAACCCGGTGTGGCTGTTCGGCGCGACGTACAAGCCGGACATCGCGGGGTCCATCGACAACGACCTCCAGGGCTCCCTCCAGGCGGTCGCGCTCTGGTCCCGCGCCATCTCCGCCAACGAGGTCCAGCAGTACATGTCGCAATCCCCCGCGGACGCGGAGGGCTGCGTCGCGTACTACGCCTGGAGCAGCATCCTGCTCACCAACCAGGTGACAGGGAATCCGCCAGTGCTTCTCAACACGGCCTTCCCCGCCACGGTGAGCACCCCTCCGTCGGAGTCCACGCCTCCGCCAGGGACCACCTATACCCAGCTGGCCGTGGAGCCTCCGTCCGCGCGGCTCGAACCCGCGGTCCGCTGGTCCCGCGAGGAGGTGCCCTATCCCGCGAACAGCCCGCTCTCGCCCGACCAGGTCGAAGCCATCATCGCCGAGTACGAGCCGGTGCTCGCGTCGGTCCCCGGGGCGCTGAAGGACCGCCTGCGTTCGCTGTTCCGCAACAACCTCTACCTCGGCCTGTCGAAGGGCAACGGCCCCGGAGGCATGCCGGTGGGCGCCATCGCCGGCAAGGTGGAGGGCGCCGCGTATGTCTTCTACCACCACACCGCCAAGGGCCCCGTCGAGTGCGGACGGATGGAGTTGACCGTCAACACGGAGTGCATCGGCTGGGTCGTCTCGGTCGCCGCGACGTCCCTGTGCCTGCTCCTCACGGTCGTGGGCCTGGGCTTCTCCGCGAGCCGGGCAGTGTCCGCCTTGAGCAAGGTCGTCGGGGAGAGCACGCCCCTGCTCAAGGCCATCGGCGAGGCGGCCAAGGGCGCCACCAGCGGCAGCACCGTCATCCAGGTCATCAAGGCGCTCTACGTCGCGGGGACGCTGGGCAAGGTGGTGGGTGACATGCTGACGGGGAACTGGGTCTCCATCGCCCTCAACTGCGCGTCGCTCATCCTCATGGTCGTGGGCCTCTTCACGTCCGGAGGCGCCTACCTGGCCGTCGTGCTGGCGCAGCTGCTCATCAACATCGCCGTCCTCATCGCCGTCATCGCGCAGAAGCCGAGCAACTGCTGCTGACGTTGCGCGCCGCGCTTCAAGGAGCTTCCGGGCACGCACCGGCGTCGCCACCGCAAGGCCCGCGGTCGCCGGTCGTGCCTGCGCTCTCTGTGGCGCGTCACGCTACAAGACAGCCAGGGCGTGACCTGCTTCGCCACAAGGCAAAGACACCCAATCTCTCGCGCCTCGAGAAAGCCCGCCCCAGGAATTGCCACACATTTACATTCCTGACGCTTCTGCCTATGCCTGCGAGGAGCTTTCTCCAGACACGGCAGGTGACTCATGTGGAAGCAGAAGGATGTCTTGTGCCGGGTGCTCATGACCCTGGCCCTCCTGGCGGGAAGTCCCGCGGTCGCGCAGGAGGAGGGAGGCGTGGGGCGAGCAGTCCGCATCTCCAGCGGCGCATGGAGTGCGCTGGACGCGGAGGCGGAAGCGGGGTTCCTCACGCGCTACCAATACTCACAGGGCGTTTCCCTGCTCCCGACCTCCGAGGCCCTCTGGCAGGAGACACTGTCCACCGGGGCCTTGGATGGCTTGGACCTGTTGGTGGTGGATGCGGATGAAGGCACCGCCCTCCAGGTGGATGAAGGCGTTGCCCTGACCGACGTCCTCCGTCAGCTGCTCGGCCCTGACGTGGACCGGCTGCGCCCCAGCAATATGACCGGCGACGACGCCAAGCCGCTCGTGCACCAGCTCGTCCTCGTGCTGCCGGCCGGAACGCTGGCGGAGTTGTTCCTCGAGGGGAGCGAGGTGGAGGTCCACCCTGTCCTCGCGCTGGAGCCGCAGCGCTTGTTGGGCGTCCGGCCGCAGACGCCGTGCGAAGGAAAGTGCGATGAGCCCCTTGCCGCCACACAGGTGGTCGCCACGATCCTGGACGACGGCGCACAGCTGCCCCTGCCGATGCAGGTCCTTGCGAACCAGGCCCCGGACACCGCGCCCCAGCCGGTGGTGAACCGGGGCAGCCTCCAGATCGATCTCGTCTCCAGGACGGAGACGGGCGTGCTGCTGCGCGCCGAGGCGGGCTCGGGCGCGGACCTCTACCAGTGGGTCGTCACCAGCGCGAACGGCACCCGGTGGACGTTGGGAGACACCACGTCCAGCGCCGTCGAATTCACGATGGAAGCCGAGCAGGAAGCGGACACCAGCCTCCTCCTGTGCGCCCGCATGCTCGTCTGGGACCCCGTGCGTCAGCGGTGGTTGATCAAGGAGCTCCCAGATTGCCATCCGAACACGTTCCCGCCGCCAGAGAAGTTCGTGGGCGTCATCCCGGAGGCCCAGACATGCCCGCAGCAGTCCGACCTCCTCGTCGTCCACATGGACGACGATGATCACAAGTCCCAGAGCACCAGCAGTGGCTGGCTGGGTGGCATCACCAGCGACAGGAACACCACGCTTCGGTTCTGTCGGGTGGACGCAGCGAAGTTCAAGCCCCTGTCGAAGGACAGCATCCGCCAGAATCACTACGCGGTGCTGATGCTGGGAGACTCGTGCCCCGCGGGGTCGTACCGCTTCTCCCGATACTTCGACAACGAGGACAAGAGCAATGCCAACTACGTCCGCGTCCACTTCGATTGGAGACCCAGCTCGGCGGACAAGAACACCAGCCTCGTGTTCTGTGTGTTCCTGGCGGCGGGCACCACCGGCAGCACCATGAGCGAGATGCCCCGACTGGGCTTCAGCTACGGAGTCCTTGCCGCGGCTGACTTCAGCCGCGCCCTCGCGACGGGGGTGCTCAAGACGGATGACGAGGACGACGGCAACAGGAACAGCTATACCGACCCACACAGCATCTACAACCACGTGGTGCCCATCATCACCATGGGTACGGATACGCGGATACGACTGGCGAAGGTCCGCTAGCTGGCTGTTGAAGCAGTCTGCTTTGGAGCGAGAAGACCCGTCCCGATGCGGGCTCCGGAGGTTCATCCCGGAGCCCGTCGTGTGTCATCGGATGGGTCGGGCCGGTGCGCCTCGTTGCATCAGGGGCTCACGACCCGCCCCAGGAAGAGCACGCTCTTCGTCGCCACCTCCTCAATGACGAACACGAACGGGCGGTCCACGTGGACTTCGGGAGGAAGCGACGCGGGCACGCCCTCGATGGCGGTCGCGGCAGCGGCCTCGGTGCCCGCCTCGTCCACGGCGACGAAGGCCTGATGTTGCGCGCCACTGAGCATCAGCTGCTCCTGGCGGGTGATGCCAGACAGGTCCGCGCGGTCGGAGAAGGCATCCTCCATTCCCAGGGAGCGCAGCGCATCCACCAGGGCGGCCGACTGCTTCACCTCGAAGCGAGGAAAGCGCAGCAGCATCGGCTGCTCGCTCAGGTTCGCGCGCACGGAGTCCAGGAACGCGGCGGACAAACGCTGCTCCACCTCCTGGAAGCGACCCGCGTCGGGGACGATGACGAGCATCCGAAAGGCGCGGCCCACATAGGGAAGCGCGATGGCGTCATAGCCCTCTCCATGCGTGAAGGGGAACGACCACGAGGTGTGCATCATCGGGACCTGCGTCGTGCCACCCGTCAGGCCATGGAAGGTCTTCGGGCTCGTGGCCTGGGCCTGGAACGGCGTACGCCAGGCCCCCTTGAAGTAGAGGGCATTGGCCAGGACCAATCGCGTGTCGGCGCGCACCTCCCCCTGGGGGATCAGGTCCTGGATGCGGTCAGCCGTCACGCCGGAGACCCAGTCGTTGATGGCGCGGCATACGCCGTCCGGGTCCACTGTGAAGTCCACCGAGCGCAAGCCCGCGCCGTGGTGCTCGGCGAGCACGTCCAGGTAGGAGGGCTCGAAGCGATAGCCCTGCTGTCCCCAGAGGGCATTCACCGCGCGGAACGTCGGCGCCGGCCCCTCGTCGCCATGGGCCTGCCCCACCTGCTCCTGGAGCGCCAGGTCCAGCCGATTGAGCGCCGGGTGCAAGTGCTCCGCGGGCAGCGTGAAGCCCAGCACCCGTGCCATCTGCGACTGGGTGTCGCCGCGTGCTCCGGCGTACACCAGGCTGAAGGCCCGTGTGACGCTGAGGGGAGACACCGCGGCGTTCTTTCCAGGCTCGGTGACCCGACGGTAGAGCGCCACGCCGAAGTCGGTGTTACCGGAGACCAGCGCGGCGAAGTCCGTGTCGGAGACGGAGGGCGACTTCACCCGGTCCTTCTCCGATGTGACGAGCGTCCCCGGCGGAGGAGGCTCCCGCTCGGCGGGGGATTGCGCGTCGGAATGGCAGCCCGCCAATCCCCACACCACCGCGAACATGCAAGCTTTCAGGGACATCGATGAAGCCATGAGCCAGACCTTTCTGAAGAGAGACGGGCCGGCTCCGAAAGCAAAGGCCATGCACGTGGCGCGGGCCTGGAACTTCGGATGTTTGGCCTTGTCCTCGTCCTGCCTTCCCTCGGATTTCCGAGGACCCGCCACGCCTTTTCACCTCCGTTGGGTTCTCTAGAGGTCAAGCATCGAGCGTTCGTATGGGTCGCCAGACGAGGGGCATGGAGAGACCGGCCTCCGCGAGCGCCCCGTCACAGGCCCGGCTCGACGCCCCCGTGACACGGGAACGCTGGGCGGCGGGCCCGGAAGGTGCCAGCGTACGGGACGCATCCCTGCCGCGAGGACCTCCGCGTCATGCCCGCCGACGTCGCCCTGCTCAAGGAAGTCCCCCTCTTCGCCGCCCTCGACGACGAGGAGCGCGAGCTGCTCGCCGCCCAGCTCGAGGAGGTCCGCCTGTCCGCCGGAGAGAAGGTCTTCTCCCGAGGAGACCCCGGCGGCGCCATCTACATCGTCAGCGCCGGCGAGGTGCAGATATCGGTCGAGGACACCACCGGCCAGGTCATCGTCTTCGAGACCGCCCGCCGCGGTGACTTCTTCGGCGAGCTGTCCCTGCTCGACGGCGACCCTCGCAGCGCCGACGCCCGCGCCATCCAGGACACCCACGCCCTCAAGGTCGACCGCGCCGACCTCCAGCAGCTCTTCCAACGCCACCCCTCCAGCGCCATGGACGTCCTCACCGCCATCGGCCGGCGCCTGCGGGAGGCGGACAAGATGCTCCACAGCCGCCCGACCATGAGCCCCAACGAGACGGTGGAGGAGCGCCTCACCACCATCCAGCGGCTCGCGGACGGCCTGTCCGCCTTCAGCGGCACCTTCACCTTCATGCTCCTGCACGCCGCCTGGTTCGCGGTGTGGATCTCCATCAACCTGGACTTCATCCCCGGGTTCCACGCGTTCGACCCGTTCCCCTTCGGCCTGCTCACCATGGTGGTCAGCCTGGAGGCCATCTTCCTGTCCTGCTTCGTCCTCATCAGCCAGAGCCGCCAGGCCGCCAAGGACCGCATCCGCTCGGACGTCGAGTACGAGGCCAACATCCGCGCCGGCCTGGAGGTGACGCACCTGCACACCAAGCTGGACCACCTCTACGCGCAGACCATGGCCCGCCTGGACGCCGTGGAGCGCGGGCGCTCCACCCCCGCCCCCGTCCCCCCGCGCACCTTCAATGGCTGAAGCCCCGGATGTCAGACGCCTCAGGTAGGGTGGCGCTCACACACCCCATGAACCCCGCCGAGAAAGCCACCCTCCTCCTCGAGCGCCTGCGCGAGCAGCACCCCGACGCACGCTACGAGCTTGACTGGTCCACCCCCTTCGAGCTGCTGGTCGCCACCATCCTCGCGGCCCAATGCACCGACGAGCGCGTCAACCGCGTCACCGCCACCGTCTTCCCCAAGTACCCCGGCCCCCAGGCCTTCGCCGACGCGGACACCGCCCAGTTGGAGGAGGACCTCAAGCCCACCGGCTTCTACAAGCAGAAGACCCAATCCGTGCAGGCCATGAGCCGGGCCCTCCTGGAGCAGTTCGGCGGCGAGGTGCCCCGCACCGTGGAGGCGCTGGTGAAGCTGCCCGGCGTGGCCCGGAAGACGGCCAACGTGGTGCTCAACACCGCGTTCGACATCCCCTCCGGCATCATCGTCGACACCCACGTCGCCCGCGTCAGCCAGCGCCTGGGCCTGACGAAGCACGACAAGCCCGAGGCCATCGAGCAGGACCTGATGAAGCTCGTCCCCCAGGACACCTGGACCTTCTTCGGCCCCGCCACCGTCCTGCACGGCCGCTACACCTGCACCGCCAAGAATCCCAGATGTGAGACGTGCATCGTGAAGGACATCTGCCCACGCATCGGCGTATAGGCCCACCCGCCTTGCCGGGTCGGCGCCGTATCCGCCGCAAGCACGGAATACAGACAATGAAACGGGGGTTCGAGCGTATCTACGCAAGACATGACCCCTGCTCCTTCGTCGGCCACCCCCGCCGACGCCCGCCCGGTAGACTCAGGCGAGCGACTGGCGTTGCTCGACACGCTGCGAGGCTTCGCGCTCTGCGGCGTGTTCATCTCCAATACCTTCATGTGGTTCAGCGGCCGCGCGTTCCTCCCCAAGGAGCAGCTCGAGGCGCAATTCACGCAAGGCTCGCTCATCGACCGCATCATCATGCCGGCGTTCGGCATCCTGGTGGGCGGCCGGTTCATCACCATCTTCTCGTTCCTGTTCGGCCTGGGCTTCGCGGTGCAGATGGGGCGCGCGGACGCTCGGGGAACGGACATCACCCGGCTCTACCTCCGCCGGCTCGTGGTGATGCTGGCGCTGGGCCTCAGCCACCTGTACCTCATCTGGTACGGAGACATCCTGAGCAACTACGCGCTGCTCGGCTTCTGGCTGTTGTTGTTCCGGAAGCGGGATGAGCGCACGGTCCTGGGATGGGCGCTGGCGCTGCTGGTGGTGGGGCCCCTGCTCACCACCTTCGTCCTCAAGCTCCCACAGCTGCTCGCCGACACCCCCGAGGCCGCCACCGCGCTGGCGAAGGCCCAGAGCGAACGTTCGGCGGCGTTGAAGGTCGCCCTGTTCCCCAGCTTCACGGACGGGAGCTGGTGGGATGTGGTCAAGGCGGGTGCGACGTTCCACCGCGTCGAGTTCCTGCACATCATGGTGCTCCACTCGGTGGGGCTCCTCGGCCGCTTCCTCCTGGGCTTCTATGCGGGCCGTCGGCGACTCTTCCATGACGCCGCGTCGCACCTGCCGCTCTTCCGCCGGTTGCTCTACGCGGCGCTGGCGATGGGAGTGGTGGGCGGAGGGGTGGGCGCCGTGGTGCAGCAGCTGGTGTTGCGGAAGATACTGGACCCGGACGCGCTGCCCGCGTGGCTGCCGTTCGCGATGGCCCCCATCCGGACGATGGGCGAGCTGGGCTTCGCGGCGACGTACGTGCTGTCCATCACCCTGCTCTTCCAGCGCGCATTCTTCCAGCGCGTCCTGTCGGTGCTGGCGCCCGTGGGCCGCATGGCCCTGACGAACTACCTGAGCCAGTCCGTCATCAGCGTGCTCGTGTTCTACGGCTACGGCCTGGGGCTGTTCGGGAAGCTGTCTCCCAGCATGTCCATCCTGTACTGCCTGGGCGTCTTCTCCGTGCAGATCGTCTTCAGCCACGTGTGGCTGTCGCGCTTCCGCTTCGGTCCCATGGAGTGGGTGTGGCGCTCGCTGACGTACGGCAAGGCCCAGCCGATGCGCAAAATCACCGGGGCCGCCGGCGCGGCGGTCGCTGCCTGAGCCCCTGAATCCGCCCGCGAGGCGTGTGACACGAAGCCTCGCGGGCGCGCCGGGACTCAGCGCCGGGGCACGGGCGGGAAGCCGTGCTCCCGCGCCCTCCAGGCCACGAGCAGCGTGGGCACCAGGAGGAGCATCAGCATCCACGGGAACGAGCGCGTCCCCAGCGTGTCGAGCAGCACGCCGCCCGCGAGCCCTCCTCCCGCGATGGCGATGTTCCACACCGTGACGACCATGGACTGCGCCACATCGGACGCCTCCCCGGCCGTCTTCGCCGAGGCCGTCTGGAAGAGCGTGGCCACGCCGCCGTAGGCCAGCCCCCAGATGGCGACGCTCACGTGGACCGCGGCGGGGAGCCCGCTCGACAGCGCCAGCACCACCGCCACGCCGATGAAGAGCGCCGTGCTCAGCAGCACCAGCTCCCGCAGCCACCGGTCGATGAGCACACCCACGCCCCAGATGGAGGCGAGCGCCGCCACGCCGAAGACGAGCAGCACCACGTCGACGTCCCCCGCCAGGCCCTCGGCTGCGAGGAACGGGGCGATGTACGTGTAGAGCACGTTGTGCGCGAGCACGAACGCCAGCGTGACGAACAGCACGGGGCGGATGCCGGGCATCAGGAACACGCGGGCCAGCGACAGGCGCTGGTCCTCGGGCTGCCCGGGGAAGTCCGGCACACACGCGAGCACCCAGCCCACCAGCACCAGCGTCAGGCCGCTCATGATGCCGAAGGCGACGCGCCAGCCGACGGCCGCGCCCAGGAACGTGCCCGCCGGAATCCCCAGGGACAGCGCGAGCGGGATGCCCACCATCGCGATGGCCATCGCCCGGCCCTTCTGTCGCTCGGACACCATGCGCGCCGCGTAGCTGGCGACGAGCGCCCAGAGCAGCCCCGCGAACACCCCCGCCAGGAAGCGCGCCGCGAGCGTCCACGCGAAGCTGGAGGACACGGCCGTGACGGTGTTGACGACGGCGAAGCCCAGGATGGCGCCGATGAGCAGCGGCCTGCGACGCCAGCCCTGCGTCGCCGCCGTGAGGGGAATTGCCGTCAGCAGCGTGCCGAGCGCGTACAACGTGACGAGCTGTCCGGCCATGGATTCCGACACGCCGAGGTCCACGCTCATCCGCGGCAACAGCCCCGCGGGGAGCGCCTCGGTGAGGACGGTGATGAAGGCCGCCATCGCCAGCGCGAGGAGCCCTCCGAGTGGGAGCGCGGGTTCGGCCCGCGCGGTGGCGTCGACAGGGAGCGAGGAGGAGGTCATGGCCCGTGGGGATGAGGTCGACACACGGGTGCCCTCGTGCCGAGAGCGGCGAGGAGCGCCCGTGCGCGACGACGGTGAGGTGTTGACGGGCAAGGTAATTCCGGGCGCGCTCGCGGACCATCACGCTAGAGTTCGGAACACATCGGACAGGGATGTCCGGAATCGGAGCGCGGTGGATGGACAGTCTCGGCTCACTCCAGGCCTTCGTTCAGGCGGCGGAGGCGCGCAGCTTCACCCTCGCGGGGCGGCAGCTCGGGGTGTCGTCGTCGGCCATCGGCAAGGCGGTGGCGCGGCTGGAGGAGCGGCTCGGGGTGCGGCTCTTCCACCGCTCGACGCGCACCATCACCCTGACGCCGGAGGGCTCGCTCTTCCTCGAGCGCTGCCGGCGCATCTTCTGTGAAATCGAAGCCGCGGAGCTGGAGCTCGCGCAAACGCAGGAGGCGCCCCGCGGCAAGCTGCGCATCAGCATGCCCCTGGTCGGCATGTTGATGATGCCGACGCTGAGCGCGTTCATGCGCGCGTATCCAGACATCGAGCTGGATCTGGACTTCTCGGACCGGCTCGTCGACATCATCGACGAGGGCTTCGATGGCGTGGTGCGCGCCGGAGACATCAGCGACTCGCGGCTGATGGCGCGGGTGCTGGGGACGTTCCGGCTCATCCTCGTCGCCTCGCCGGACTATCTCGCGCGCCGCGGCACTCCTCGCAAGCCCGAGGACCTGAAGCAACACGCGTGTCTGCACCACCGCTTCGCCACCACCGGCAAGCTGGAGCGCTGGCCGTTCCGCAAGGGCCGCAAGGAGGTGGAGCTGCCCACCACGGTGGTGGCGAGCACCATCGAGCCGCTCATCTACATGGCCGAGCAGGGCCTGGGCATCACCTGCCTGCCGGACTTCGCCCTGCGCCGTCAGCTCGCGCAGGGCACATTGGTGAAGGTGCTCGACAGCCACCTCCACCACCAGGGCACGTTCCGGATGCTGTGGCCCTCCAGCCGCTACCTGTCCCCCAAGCTGCGGGTGTTCGTGGACTTCATGGCGGCGCACCTGTTCGAGACTTGAGACTCCCAGGGCCCCTCGCCCGCAGGGCCGGCGTCCATTCCACACCGGTGACATGTAGACCCATCCCCGCCGGACACAGGGTGTGGCAGACTCTGGGGGACCATGTGGGATTGGGTCCGCCAGTTGGGCGAGTGGGCGCGCGAGGGTGCGCCGTTCGCCGTGGCCACCGTCACAACCTGTCAGGGAAGCACCCCCGCCGAGCCCGGCGCGAAGCTGCTGGTGCGCGGCGACGGCGTGTTCCACGGCACCGTGGGCGGCGGACACCTGGAGCAGCTGGTGCTCGCCGACGCCCGGGCGTGTCTGGAGCGCGGCGAGTCCCGCTCGTACCGCTATCCCCTGGGCGCGAAGCTCGGCCAGTGCTGTGGAGGCGTGGTGGATGTCTTCGTGGAGCCCGTCAACCACGGGCCTCGGCTGTACCTCTTCGGCGCCGGCCATGTGGGCCAGGCGGTGTGCCGCATCCTCGAGGGCACCCCCTTCCGCGTGCACCTGGTGGACGAGCGCCCCGAGTGGCTCCAGGGCGAGCGCATCCCACCGTCCGTGACGCGCCACGACGAGCCTTGGGAGGACTTCTTCGCCCAGGCCGCCTGGGACGCGAAGCGCACCTATGTCGCGGTGATGACGCACCGGCATGATCTGGACCAGGACATCGTCGCCGCCGCGATGGAGAAGCCCGCGCGCTACCTGGGCCTCATCGGCAGCAAGACGAAGTGGGCCCGGTTCCGTCAGCGCCTGGAGGCGCGCGGCGTGCCCGCGAGCCTGTTGAGCCGGGTGCAGTGCCCCATGGGGTTGGAGCTGGGCGGCAAGTCGCCCCAGGAGGTCGCGGTGAGCATCGCCGCGGGCCTGCTCCAGCTCCACCACCAGCCTTTCGTCGAAACCCGCCCCGAGTCATCCGTCTCGGAGCCGCCCCGCCTGCGCGGGGTTTCGTCTGGAGAATGAGCACCATGTTCGAGTTCCGGCTCAACGGGAGCGTCGTCCGCGTCCAGGACGTGTCTCCCAACACCACGCTGCTCGACTTCCTGCGCGCCCGGGGCGCCACGGGGACGAAGCAGGGCTGCGCCGAGGGCGACTGCGGCGCGTGCACGGTGGCCATGGTGGACCGCGATGCCCAGGGGAACCGGAACCTGCGCGCGTTCAACGCCTGCATCACCCTGGTCCCCATGGTGGCCGGCCGTGAAATCGTCACCGTGGAGGGGGTGGGCTCGAGGGAGAAGCCCCACCCCGTGCAGCAGGCCATGGTGAAGCACTACGGCTCGCAATGTGGCTTCTGCACGCCGGGCTTCGTCGTCTCCATGGCGGAGGCGTACTCGCGTCCGGCCGTCTGTACCCCGGAGACGGTGGCGGACCAGCTGTGTGGGAACATCTGTCGCTGCACCGGCTACCGGCCCATTCGCGACGCGATGATGGAGGCGCTCGCCGCGCGCGACGCCGCGGTGGGGTTGAGCGCGATTCCTGGCACGCCGCTCGGCGGTCCCGCGGCCGCCCTGTCGCCCGTGAGTTATGAGGCGAAGGGCCAGAGGTTCCTGCGGCCCGACTCGTGGGAGGAGCTGCTCGCGCTGAAGGCCGCGCACCCGGAGGCGATGCTCGTCGCGGGCGCCACCGAGCTGGGCGTGGACATCACCAAGAAGTCCAGGCGCTACCCGTTCCTCCTCTCCACGGAGGCGGTGGACGACCTGCGCGACATCCGTCGGGAACAGGATGGGTGGCACGTGGGCGGGGCTGCGACGCTCGTCGACCTGGAGGACGCGCTCGGCACGGCGCTGCCCGAGGTGACGAAGATGCTCAACGTCTTCGCCTCGCGGCAGATCCGCCAGCGGGCCACGCTCTCCGGCAACCTGGTGACGGCGTCGCCCATCGGCGACCTGGCGCCGGTGCTGCTCTCGCTGGATGCGCGGCTGGTGCTGGTCTCGGTGCGCGGCAAGCGGACGGTGGCGCTGTCGGAGTTCTTCCTCGCGTACCGCAAGACGGCGCTCCAGCCGGACGAGGTGGTGCGCGCCATCGTCATCCCCCACGGCCCTTCGGCGGACAGCGGGCTGAAGCGACTGTCGGACTCCTTCAAGGTGTCCAAGCGGCGCGAGCTGGACATCAGCATCGTCGCGGCGGGCTTCTGCGTGGACGTGGACCCGGGCGGCGTGGTGCGCACGGCGCGGCTCGGGTACGGCGGCGTCGCGGCCACGCCGATTCGCGCGCGTCGCACCGAGGAGCTCCTGGTCGGCAAGCCCTGGACGCGGGAGACGGTGGACCAGGTGCTGCCGGTGCTCGGCGCGGAGCTGTCCCCCATCAGCGATTTGCGCGGGAGCGCGGAGTATCGGCGTGGGCTCATCGTGAGCCTGTTCGAGAAGTTCTTCACGGGCGAGCGCAGCCCCTCGTTGGACGCGGCGCCGGGCTTCGTCGGGGGTGACGGTGAGGTGTCCACGGACGCCACGCGCGTGCTGCGCCACGAGAGCGCGCTGGGTCATGTCACGGGCGCGGCGCGGTACGTGGACGACGTGGCGCAGTCGCGGCCGATGCTGGAGCTGTGGCCGGTGTGCTCGCCGCACGCGCACGCGCGAATCCTGCGCCGGGACGCGACGGCCGCTCGGGCGCTGCCCGGCGTGGTGACGGTGCTCATGGCCGAGGACATCCCGGGGATGAACGACACCGGGCCCATCCGCCACGACGAGCCGCTGCTCGCGAAGGACGAGGTGCTGTTCCACGGGCAGATCGTCGCCGTGGTGGTGGGCGAGTCCGTGGACGCGTGCCGCGAGGCCGCGCGCCAGGTCGTGGTGGAGTACGAGCCCCTGCCCGCCGTCCTCACGGTGGAGGACGCCATCGCCCAGGGCAGCTACCACTCGGAGCCGCACATCATCCGTCGGGGTGACGTGGACGCGGCGCTCGCGGCGAGCCCGCGCCGACTGTCCGGCACCGTGTCGATTGGCGGCCAGGAGCACTTCTACCTGGAGACCCAGGCGGCCTACGCCGAGAAGGGCGACGACGGCGACATCACCGTGGTGTCCTCCACGCAGCACCCGTCCGAGGTGCAGGCGGTGATTTCGCACGTGCTGCACCTGCCGCGCAGCCGCGTGGTGGTGCAGTCACCGCGCATGGGCGGCGGCTTCGGCGGCAAGGAGACGCAAGGCAACGCGCCGGCCGCGCTGGTGGCGCTGGCGTCCTGGCACACGGGCCGCCCGGTGCGGTGGATGCTGGACCGGGACGTGGACATGGCGGTGACGGGCAAGCGCCATCCGTTCCATGCCACGTACGAAGTGGGCTTCGACGAGCAGGGCAAGCTGCTGGCCCTGAAGGCCGTGCTGGTGTCGAACGGCGGCTGGTCGTTGGACTTGTCCGAGTCGATCACGGACCGCGCCCTCTTCCACCTGGACAACGCCTATTACATCCCGGCGACGAGCTACACGGGGCGGGTGGCGAAGACGCACCTGGTCTCCAACACGGCGTTCCGGGGCTTCGGCGGTCCACAGGGCATGCTGGTGGGCGAGGAGGTCCTGGCGAGGGTGGCGCGCGCGCTGGGCCTGTCCGCGGAGGACGTGCGCGAGCGCAACTTCTACCGGGGCACCGGTGAGACGAACACCACGCACTACGGCCAGGAGCTGGAGGACGAGCGACTGCCAGGGCTGTGGCGTGAGCTGAAGGAGTCCTCGGAGCTGTCGCGTCGGCGCGCGGAGGTGGACGCGTTCAACGCCCGCTCACCGAACATCAAGCGGGGGCTCGCGATGACGCCGATGAAGTTCGGCATCTCGTTCACCGCGACGTTCCTGAACCAAGCGGGCGCGCTGGTGCACGTGTACCGGGACGGCTCGGTGATGGTGTCGCACGGCGGCACGGAGATGGGCCAGGGCCTGCACACGAAGATTCAGGGCGTGGCCATGCGTGAGCTGGGCCTGCCCTCGGACGCCATCCGGTTGGCGAAGACGGTGACGGACAAGGTGCCCAACACCTCCGCGACGGCGGCGTCGAGTGGCTCGGACTTGAACGGCGCGGCGGTGCGCGAGGCGTGCGTGAGCATCCGCGAGCGACTGGTGCCGGTGGCGGCGAAGCTCCTGTCGGAGAAGCACGGGCGCGGGGTGGCGCCGGAGTCCCTGGTGTTCGAGGGAGGCCGCGTGGGCGTGAAGGGCGCGCCCGAGGTGTCGGCGGCGTTCGCGGCTGTGGTGGACGCGGCGTATCTGGCGCGTGTGGGCCTGTCCGTGACGGGGTACTACCGGACGCCAGGCATCGGCTACGACAAGGCGAAGGGCAAGGGCAAGCCGTTCCTCTACTTCGCGTATGGCGCGGCGGTGACGGAGGTGGAGGTGGACGGCCTCACCGGCATGAAGCGCGTGCTCCGGGTGGACGTGCTGGAGGACGTGGGCGACTCGCTCAACCCGGGCGTGGACCGGGGACAGATCGAGGGCGGCTTCGTGCAGGGGCTGGGGTGGCTGACCGGCGAGGATTTGCGGTGGGACGCGAAGGGCCGGCTGCTCACGCACTCGGCCAGCACGTACCCGGTGCCGGCGTTCAGCGACGCGCCCGTGGACTTCCGGGTGAAGCTGTTGGAGCGGGCCACGCAGCACAACACCATCCACGGCAGCAAGGCCGTGGGCGAGCCGCCGCTAATGCTCGCGCTGTCGGTGCGCGAGGCCCTGCGCGACGCTGTGGGTGCGTTCGGACAGCCGGGGGGAGATGTGGAACTCGCCGCCCCCGCGACGCACGAGGCGTTGTTCCTGGCCATCCAGAAGCGCCTGTCAGGAGACAAGGCAGAGGACGGCCGCGTTGCGGCATGATGCGCGCAGACCTTCGCGCGTCGAGGCCCCGATGAAAAACAACAAGATCTCCAAGGACAAGAAGGAGCCGGACTCCTGTGTCGACCTGTGGTTCTACCTCGAGAACAACGACGCCGTGACCTCTGACGAAGCGCTGAGAACGGCCGCGCGCTCCCTTCCCAAGTTCAAGAGGAAGTCTTTTGAACCCGGCTCAACGAAAGACAGCGACGTCATCGAGAGCCGGGCATCGGGAATCCAGGTCAGACTCAAGCATGCCAGTGTCGAGTTCCCTTACGCCTTGAAGATGATCAGGTCGGGCACGCCGAAGAAGGGGTTGGACCTGCTGCAGATACACCTCTACTTCACGGGCATCCCAGAGCAACTGAGCCACCAATGGCAGTTTGGCCGGAAGCACCTGGAGCTCCTCGTCAAGAAGTTGAATCCGAGCCTGGCGTTCATGAACAGCGCCTCGATGGCGTCGGAAGGCTCCTTCTCCCACCCGACCGGGCTCGACGCGGGGACATCGAAGTTGCCGTCCTACTTCCTGCCGCTGACCTACCTGGGCCCGAATCTCCTGACGAGCGAAACCCGTCAGAAACTGTCGAAGCTCCTCGCTCCCCGAAACATGGCGTTCAACTCGGGGTGGCTCATGGAGATCATCGAGGGTCCCGAAGAACGCCCTGACAAGAAGTTCGAGTCCGTGCTCAACAAGGCGTTCAAGGGTGATATCGCGTACTACGGACCTCAACACTCCAAGTGAGGCGAAGGGGCCCCTCCCCGCACCGTGGACGGGGCGCGGCCCGCATGTGTATCACCGTTGTACTCAAGGCCAATTTCGAGTGCTCGACATGACTGGGAGGATTTGTCTCGCCCGCCGGCGCCCGCTTGTTGAGACAGCGCAGCACACCACCTCTTCCACACAGAGGGGCCCCATCCTGGATTCGCCGGGGGCGGATGGAGGCTGTTGCATCAGGAGCACTCGATGAGCACCCGAATGAATTGCTTCTACGCCGCCGCCTTCGCGATGGCTCTGTCCCTGGCCCCGGGCCGTGCCCACGCGCAGGCCACATGCGTGGACATCAACACGCCGGCCGGAATCGCGGTGACGGCCATCAACCAGCAACTGGCCCAGATTGCCCAGAAAATCCAATCACTGGGCCCCGTGCTCTCGCAGGGAGGAATTCCTACCCTCGCCCAAATACAATTCGTGGCCTCGACCCTCGCATCCATCGTCACCGACCTCCAACTCCTGAACCAGGCAGTGCAAGGAATGGCCAATGAGCTTGGGCCTGTCGTAGCAACCCAGATCAGCAACCGAGTCCTCGCGACGGCAGCCCAGCTCAATGCCACCATCAGTCTCTTGCAATTCGTGCTCTCAGGAGGAGTTGGCGGCGTACTCAATCCCCTGGCAGGCGTGTCCGAGTACCTGAACTCCTCGTTCCAGTTCATCCAGGCCGCCGTGCCCACGATTTGCACGTGATTCAGGATCTCCCCTCACTCGATTCGCGGGGAGCGCGTCGAGACCGGCCTCAGGTCACCTGACTGAGGTCGGCTCCGCCCGGGAGGACCGTACCCACCAGCGTCCTCCTCGGGAGAATCAATCCACTCGCCCCCTTCGGTGGACGACGGGCTTCAATCCAGGCGGCCTCGGAGCGAGGGCTCGAACTGTTGCAGCATCTCCCGAGCCTGCTCCTCCTCCGTCAGGTGCCGCTCGTACCGAAGCCGCCCCGCCGCGAGCTCCCAGCAGTCGAGGATGTCCTCGCTCTGCGTCAGGATGGCGTACCAGCGCGCATCTTCGAGCAACGACGCGACACGCTCGAGGATGCGATGCGCCAGTTCGTACTGCGCGTACACCATGTCAGCGCCGGCCGGCATGAACTCGAGGTAGAGCGCGGCAGACAGTCGCGGGGCGCTGTCACCCGGCAGGAAGCGCGGCCCACGACGGCCAGCGCCCGGCTCGAACAGCCCGATGGCGTTGCGCGGAGGTCCCCCACCCATGTCCGGGTTCCGCGCCAGCGCCTCCGTCACCCAACGCCGTGCCTCGTCCTCGCGTCCTGCCCGGACGGGCAGCATGGCGGTCCATCGGGTGTGGAGCGGAGTGACCTGCCAGACGCGGACGGTATGCATCAGCGAGGAGCCGAGCCCCTCCGGATGCACCGACGTCGCCTTGAGGTCCGGCTGCTTTCGCCTCATCGAGACTGCCCACCATATGGCAGCCGGAAAGGTGCGTCGAGCGAACCAGGGCTCAGCCCTGGGAGGGAAGCACATCCACCGGAGCCTTCCGCACCGACTCCTGGAGGAGACGAGCGAGCGCCTCCATGTCCACCAGCGCCGAGGGCGGCTGCTGCGCGAGCGCATCCTTGAGACACTCCGTCATCACCTGCCCGAACTCCGGCCGCGCGAAGAGCCCCGGGCGGCTGTCCGCCACGAACTGGAGCGCCTGTTCGACGACGGCGCGCACCCGGGCCTCGTCGGCCTCGGTGAGCCCTGGCCGCTGCACCAGCGCGTTCGCGACGATGCGCTCCAGGTCCTCGGGCCCCACCCCGTTCATCAGGGTCACGTTCAGCACGGGCACGGGCTCCGTCCCGGGATTCACCCACGCGGTGGACACGTAGTGCGCATGGAGCCGCCGCACCACCTGGTCGTTCTCGACCAGCTTCACGATGGACGACACCTGCGACTCGTCCATCCCCAACGCCTGCGCCAGGGCCACGCGACGCGAGTCATCCGGCGCCTCGTCCAGGTTCACCACCGTCCCCCACAGGTCGATGGCCCCACGCACCAGCAGCCGGTCCGCGAGCGCCTTCGCCCGCGCGCTCCCCACCCACTGGAGCAGCAAGGCCTGGTCCTGCCAGTCCACCAGTCGCTGCAGGCTGTGATTGGTCGAGAAGAACAGCCGCGCCGTGGGCACATACGCGAGCCCATGCGTCGACTCGATGCCCTCTTCCGCGAGCCGGGCCACGTCGTCCGGGGTGAGCCCGGCGATCTCCCCCAGGTCCGCCGAGCCCGCGGGGTTGCGCACCGCGATGCCGAACAGCGACGCCGCCTTGGCCACCACGAACTCGAGCACCTGGTCCCCGAGCGCCGCCACGGTGGCCCCCAGCAGCACCGCCCGGTCGAACCACTGCACCAGCGGCGCCCCAGAGCCTGCCCTGGGCGTCAGGAACATGGCCGCCACCACGGTCGCGCACAGCGAGAGCAGCATCGAACGGGTCGCCCACGAGTACATCCGCGCGTTGAAGTCCTGGCTCGCCAGCCGCACGACGATGCGCCCGAAGTGGACCGCGAATGACACCGTCGCGGCGGACGCGGCGGCCACCGCGACGAGGGGAACCATCCCGTACCCATCCGCCGTCGGCGTCGGGAGCGGGAAGCAGATGAGATAGGTGAGCCCGAGCGTCAGCGTGGTGACCAGCCCATAGATTTGAGCGTGGAGCCCCACCTTGCCCAGCGCGGCCCGGAAGAGCAGCCGCTCGTAGCTCCACGACTTCTGGACGCTCAAGAGGATGCGCTGGTCCTTCGGACTGTAGTTGCCCGGAGGATGCGCCAGCTCGAAGCGCGTCCGCGTCAACCGCGAGCGCGCCGAGAGCAGCGACGTGTAGGTCAACCCGAACGGCAACAGGATGAGGAACACCGGGAGCCGCCACCCGCCCGGAACGTTCGAGGCATTGGCCGCGGCGTGCTGTCCCGCCACGGCGACGATGGCGAGCGCGAGGAAGACCAGCGCCACGTCCACGACGCCCGCCACGTGCCGCGTCCAGCCACGACGGACCACTCCGGGCTTCTTCGGGGCGGCGCGCTTCGGCGCACGCCGTTCCGCGCGCCACCGCGACCACCAGCCGCGCAGCCCTCCTGGAGAAGGAGCGGTCGTCGGCTCCGGGCGCGGCTCGAGCAGCTCATGGTCTTTCATGACATGTCCCCCGTGATGCCAGCCTTTGCGTCAGCATGGCGCGCCAGGGCGGACCACCGGCCATGGGCAACCACAGCATCGCGCAGGGCGCGGGCGGCGCTCAAATCGGCGGGCGAGGGGTCACCCAATCAACAGACAGCGTCGTCCACTCCAGGGCACTTCAACCCGCCACGCGCTCCAGTCCCGGCCGCGCGCCGTCGGGAGCCGCGGTGGACTCGGGGAAGCTCACACTGGCCCACCGGGCCAGCTCCGCCACACACGCCTCGATGGCGCCGCCCGTCGTGAAGATGTGATTGGTGCCCTGCAGCCGGACGCGCGACAGATTCGGATGCGGCAGGTCCGCCAGCGACGAGCGGTGGATGCGGTCGAAGAACACGTCGCGCAGCTTGCCCTCCGCCGTCATCACCAACACCGGCTGCCCGCGCCGCACCACGCGCTGCCACGCTCGCACCAGCGGCACGTTCGCCACCGCCGGCAACGAATCCCAGTCCATCAACAGGTCCAACAACTTCTGACGCGGGAACGGCACGTACTTGAACAGGCGCGCGTACTCGTTCTCGCGCGTCAGCATCCGCATCCATCCCCAGTACGAGAACAGCTTCGATGTCATCCGCTTGAGCCGCCCCTGGGGCGCCTCCGTCACGGCCCCCTCCCCCACCGCGCTCGCCTCCTGCTCGGACAGGTAGAACTCCGGCTCGAACATGAACAGCCCCGGCACAGCCTCGGGCTCCTGGTCCGCCAGGTAGAGCGCCGTCGTCGCCGCGCCACACAGCCCGCCCATCAACAGACCGCGCAACGCGAACCGGCGCTGCAGCTCCTCGCGCACCGCGCTGGCGACCTCCACGAAGCCACCCTGGCACACGTGCTGGTACAGCTCCGCCGTCGTCTCCGGCAGCGCCCCCGCCGAGTCCCCCAACCCCGGCAGGTCCACGCGGAAGCACGGGAACCCCTTCGCCGCGAGCCGGTCCGCCGCGAGCACCGACAACCCACCGTGCCCCGAGCGCGGCACATGCCCCGGATTCAGGAAGAGCACCCCCACCGAGCGCCGCGCGCCCGCCGCGGGCGGGTGGTACGTCCCCCAGAGCCGATGGCCCTTCACGTCCAACTGCACCAGCTCCCTCATGACCGCACCTCCGCGCGCGCCCCGCCGCCCGCGATGAAGCCCATGCCATCCGCGTACAACTCCCCCAGCTCCGGCAGCAGCCGGTTGCTGGTGGTCCAGAAGAACGGCCGCGGCGCACGCACCGAGCCGCTGCGCCCCGGCGCGAGGAACCGCTCCGCCGGCCTGCCATCCAGGTGCACCACCCGCCACGGCCGGGCCTCGTGCGCCTCCGGCAATGTCAGCTCGTAGCCCTCCGCGCTGCGCCACAGCGCCCGCGACCAGGGCAACCCCTCCACCTCCACCGCCTGCCCCGCCTCCAGCCGCGCCACGTAATCCTCACGCGAGCGCGCCGTGCCCCCCGTCCCCTCCAGGTTGTCCGCCGCCACCTTGCGGCGCAGCACCTCCATCAGGTGCGCCCGCCCCGACTCCGGCGGCTCCCACATCAACAACCCATTCACCGCGTCCGTCCGGAACACCCGCGCCGCCAGCAACGCGCCGAGTCGCAGGCCATGCACGAACACCGGCACCCCGGGGCTCGCCGCGCGCAGGTACTCCAGGCCCGTGCGCACGTCCTCCTCCCAGCGCGGGAAGGTCATCTCGTCGAAGCGGCCCGTGCTCTCCCCCGAGCCCCGGTAGTCCAATCGCAGCACCTCCACGCCCCGCTCCGCCAGATAGCGGGCCCACCGCACCCACACCACGTACCCATGCGCGCGCTCCAATCCCAACGGCCCCGCGAGCAACACCGCCGCGCGCCGCTCCGCGCGAGCCCGATGGTGGACGTAATAGAGCGAGTCCTCGCCCTGGGTCAGAAACCCAGGTGACTCAGTCAAAGCCGGCATGTGAGTGGAAAGTCCCCCGCTGCGATATCCCCGGATGCTAGGAACGCGCCGCCAAGCGAGTCAAACGGTCCTTGTCCGCCCGCCCGCTCGAGCATTCCCAGACATGCCGAGCGCAGTCGCGTCGGACCCGTTGACACGCTGTAACACGTGTAAATCAGGAAGAAGAGGAGCCCTGTTGCTCGCGGCGGAAGCGCTCGGGGCTCTGCCCCCACCAGCGCTTGAAGGCGCGGTGGAAGGCCGCGGGCTCGGCGTAGCCCAGCAGGAAGGAGACCTCGGCGATGGACATCCGACGTCGCAGGTAGATGCCAGACAGCTCACGTCGCAGTGTGTCGACGATGCCCGCGTATGACTGGCCCTCCTCGGCCAGACGCCGCTGGAGGGTGCGGGGTGGGACGCGCAGCGCCCGGGCCACGGCCTGGAAGGACGCGTCCCCACCCGAGAGGGCCTGGCGCACGTGCTCGCGCACGCGGTCCGCCGTGGTGCTCAGTGCCGGGAGCTTCTCCAGGGCGCGTTGGGCCAGCCGCTCGAACATGGCGTGCAGCAGCGTGTCGGCGTGGACGAAGGGGCGGCTGGCGTCCTCGTGGGAGAACTCGATGTCGCTGAAGGGCGCGTCGAACTCCAGCGGCGCCTGGAACAGGGCCTGGTGCTCGGACACGTCCTTGGGTGCCGGGTGGACGAAGCGCACGCGCAACGGGTGCACGTCCTCGCCGGTGAAGGCGCGAACGCCGGTGACGAACTGGCTCAGCGCGGCCTCCACCAGGTGACGGTGCGCGGGCCGCCACGCGCCCACGGGGGTGAAGCGCATGCGCACGCCGCGCTCGGTGTCCTCCATCCGGAAGCGCTCGCCGTCGCCCCACACGCGCTGGTAGCGCACGCCACGCTCCATCGAGTCGCGCAGCGTGGCGCTGGTGAGCACCACGAAGGTGGCCGGGTCGTCCAGGTCCACCATGTCCACACGGGCGAGGTGCAGGCCCAGGTTGGCGTCACCGGACAAGGACGCCATCTGCTCCAGCAGGTCGTCGAGGACCGCGTAGGGGACACGCAGCTCCGGGTCGTCCAGGTCCTCCAGGCGCAGGCCCACCGCGCGCTGGAGGAGCGTCTCCACGGGCAGCCCGAGCCTGCTCGCGATGCGCAGGGCCTGGCGCGCCAGTCGGGCGGAGAGTGACGGCACGCCAGGGGTGGACGGCTTCGGCACGGCGGCGGAGGGTAGTGGTCGGTTGGCGCGCGCGGCAAGCCGTTCTGGCGCGGGCAGTCACTGCGGACGGACACCGCCGACGACACGCTTGGGACATGAACGACACCGTCACCGCTCGCGCCTTGGTGCCCCGGCTGCACCTCTTCGAGTTCATCGACCAGGACTGGTTCCCTCGCGCCCTGAGGGACCTGGCGACCGACTATCTGCACACCGTCAGCTCGCGGCTGGGCCTCTTCGACGGCGCCGCGGACGTGCTCGCGCGCGGCCTGGAGGCGTCCGGGAGCGACGCGCTGTTGGACCTGGGCTCGGGGGGACGCGGGCCCCTGCCCCGGCTCAAGCGCCTGCTCGCGGAGAAACACGGCGTGGACCCACGCGTGCTCCTGTCGGACAAGTACCCCAACACCCAGGCCGCCGAGCGGGCGCGGCGCGAGGGCGTCACCTACCTGGAGCGCTCGGTGGACGCGCTGAAGGTGCCGTCGGACCTGCGCGGCATGCGGACGTTGTTCAGCGCGCTGCACCACTTCCGCCCCGAGGAGGCCCGGCAGGTGCTCGCGGACGCGCAGGCGAGAGGAGTCCCCATCGCCGCGTTCGAGACGGTGCGGCGCACACCCGCGGGGGTGCTCTCCATGCTGCTGGTGCCCGTGCTGGTGCTGCTGTTCACGCCGTGGGTGCGGCCGGTGACGCCGCTGCGCCTGGTGCTCACGTACGTGGTGCCGGTGGCGCCGCTGCTCATCTTCTGGGACGGGCTGGTGTCGGCGCTGCGGGTGCACCATCCCCGCGAGCTCGCGGCGATGACCGACGCCCTGGCGAAGGACGGCTACACGTGGGAGGTCGGCGAGGTGAAGGCGCCGGGCAAGGCGACCCTCTCCTACGTGCTGGGGATGCCCACGACGTGAGCGGGCCTCGCTTCAGCGGACCTGCAAGAGGAGCGCGAGGACGATGAGGCCATTGAGGCCCAGGCCCACGGAGAAGTAACCACCGCTGGCCATGGAGACGCCCGTGGCCACGTTGATGTGGCCGATGTCCTCCCAGGCCACCTTGGCCCCGGCCTCGCCGCCGACGTTCAGCCCGCTGCCCCCGGGCACCGAGCGAGCGCCCATCATCATCCGCGCGTAGGGGACGAACCAGGACGACACATAGTGCTGGTAGGCGCCGAAGACGTTGAGTTCGAAGAGGTCGGGAGGGCCCAGGACGGTGTTCAGACCGAAGCCCAGGCGACGGTCATTGAAGGCCATGGGCTGCAGGTTGAAGGACAGCTCCGTCGCGGCGCCCGCCTCGGTCGTCACGCGGAGGGCGAAGACGAACTCCGTGTCCGGCTTGTTCAGCGCGAGGGCCTCGTGGCGGTAGCCCGCCGCGAGCTGGAGGTCCGTCGGGTTGCCGCGGGCCTCGTGCACCTCCGCCAGCGCGATGGCCGCGGACTCCTGCCCCGTGTCGTAGACCTTGCGCAGGGGACGCTCGGCGCCGTTGTAGTCACCGGCCTCCTTGCGCAGCTCGCCCTCCGTCATGCACGCGGACAGGTTGCCTTCCTCACAGGCCTTGGCGAAGGCCTCGGTGGCGCGATAGCGGTCTCCCTCGCGCAGGAGCTTCTCGCCCCACTCCGCGCAAGGCAGCAACGCCCCCGGCTCGCACGAGGGGCGCGCCGGAGGGGCCGTCGGTGTCGTCGCGCACGCAGTCATCCCGAAGAGACACATCAGCAGCAGCCGCCACCGCATCATGTTCGGAACATAACGAATATTCCGATGAGGCGGTATGGCCTCCGAGCAGGCGGGGACGGACGATTTCCTGCAACGGTGACTCGCGGCCTGTCTCCTCCCGACAGGAGGGGTGCGTTCAGTGCCCCCATGACTCCTCGGGAGGACGACATGAAGGCGACGGCGCGGTACGCGGTGCTTCTCTCCATGCTGGTGGTGGGCTGTGGCAGCGACTCGAAGGGAGACGGTGGGGACCCGGACGGGGGCGACACGTCGTTCCCGGAGACCGTCGAGTGTGGCGATACGCGCTGCAAGCGCGCCACGGAGTACTGCGGCACCATCGTCACCGCGACGACGAGCCACGTGTGCCTGAAGAAGAAGGCGGGCTGCAACAGCTGCGAGTGCGTGAACCTGGACACGGACCTCACCGCGCAGACGGGGCGCCAGGACTGCTCCGAGACGGCCAGCGTCAACGTGTCCTTCACCTGCGCCTATTACGACGACGTGGACTTCATCAAGACCTCGTGCACGGTGCGCGGACGCTGAGCGGCTTCGACGCTCCGGGCCTCGGGCTGTAGGCTCGGCGGCCATGACCTCGGGAACGGGCGAGCGAGCCGACGAGCAGGGGGCGTGGTCCCACGGAATCCGGCCCTATGCGCCGCTGTGCACGCTCAAGCCGGTGGCGGAGGGGCTCTGGTGCGTGGACGGGCCCGTCATCGAGATGAAGGTGGGGCCCATCACCCTGCCCTTCCCCACGCGCATGGTCATCATCCGCCTGCGCTCGGGAGGACTCTGGCTGTGGTCTCCCATCGCCCCCACGCCCGAGCTGTTCGCGGAGGTCGACGCGCTCGGCCCCGTCGAGCACCTGGTCTCGCCCAACCGGCTCCACTACGTCTCCATCGCGGCGTGGAAGGCGCGCTACGCCCGCGCGACGGCCTGGGCGTCACCGGGGGTTCGTGAGCGAGCGCGCTCGCAGAAGCTCGAGGCCCCGTTCGACGCGGACCTGGCCGACGGCGCGCCGGAGGCCTGGGCGGGGGACATCGACCAGCTCATCTTCCGAGGCAGCCGCTACATCGAAGAGGTCGTGTTCTTCCACCGTGGCGCGTCGACGCTGCTCGTCGCGGACATGGTCCTCGCGCTGGAGCACGAGCGCGTCCAGCCGCGCTTGCGCTGGATGCTCACGCTGGGCGGAGCCATGTGGCCGGGCCAGACGCCCCGGGAGGTCCAGCTCACCACCTGGGGACGCAAGGCCGACGCGCGGGCCTGCTACCAGCGCATGCTCGCGTGGCGGCCCCAGCGCGTCGTGGTGGGTCATGGGCGCAGCTATCTCGATGAGGCTTTGCCCCAGCTCGAGCGCGCCTTCGGTTGGCTTCGCTGAGCGGCGTCTCCCAGGCGTCGCGCACCTGCCCCGCGGTACGAGGCGACCGAAGATATCGGACAAGCGCCGTCTCCTCAGGGGTCGACGCGTCGTGGGTGTGGGACAACGACGGTCCGAGTCGAGTCCAGGCCGTGGGGGGACACATGAGAGCGATGCTCGTGGCGCTGTTCGTCGGAGTCTGCTGTGGGGCCGGAGCCGCCGTGGCGGCCGAGGACGCGCCGCCTCGCGTCGAGGTGGAGCAGATGGAGCGGCTCGCGGCCGCGTGCTGCGATGACTGCGACGGCACCTTCGGCACCTGCTGGGACGCCTGCGAGGGCGAGTCCGACTGCCAGGCGGTGTGCACCTCGCGCCTGCGCTCCTGTCGTCGCACCTGCTGCTGAGGACGTGTTCCCAGTCCCCTGCCCTGTGACCCGGGAAGAAAGGCAGGGCCCTCCTGCCTGTCTGCTCTCCGTCCCGGCGAGGAAGACAACCCCGCGTTTCGGGGGGGATTGCCCCTGGCCAGTCGGAGGATCCGCACCGAACTTGAGGGGCACTCAGGAGGATTGGTGGATACCGTCGCTCGTCAGCTCGACTCGCTGCCCCGCGCCCCGCGCGCGTCCCGGGAGGCCGTATGAAGGTGCCCGAGGTCCTGGAGCACCTGCCCGGCGTGGGCCCCCTGCTCGGCCGGATGGCCACCCCGATTGATGAGCCGCATCCGCGGAGGGACTCGACGCTCGTCCTGGCGACGCTCGATGCCCTCAAGCTGCCCTCCACGGAGCGCCAGCTGGGCGACGGGCGCGCCATCATCATCCGTCACCCGGAGCCCCGCCCCACCACGGGCCCGGGGCTCACGGTGATGACGTACAACATCCTGCTCGGGGGCCAGCGCCGCGCCGCGCTGCTGGCGTACTTCGACGAGCTGGAGGCCGAGGGCCGCATGCCCGACGTCATCGGGTTGCAGGAGGCCAACGTCCCCATCTCCGTGCTGCTGGCGTCGCGCTACGGCTTCCACCTGACGTACCACGGCAGCGACGGGCTCAACGGCACGCGGCTGGTCAACGGCAAGGCCTTCCTCACCCGGCATCCGCTCGCGGACGCGGCCCACTTCACCTACGTCATCTCCGACGCCGAGCGCGCCGCCGCCATCCAGCGCCGAGGCGGAGACCCGTGTGAGATTCCCGAGGACCGGGGCGCGCTCATGGTCCGGCTGGAGGTCGCGGGGCTGCCCGTCGTCCTCTACAACGTGCACCACACGTTGGGGGACTCCGGCATCAACGCGCACAACATGCGGCAGCTGAATCTGTTGGTGCGTCACCGGGAGGTGCCCCACGCGGTGGCCCTGGGTGACTTCAACGCCAACACCGCCATCAAGACGGGCGGCTCCTGGCTGATGGCGCACCTGAGGACCTACGACGACACGGACACGGTGGAGGAGTACGCCGTGCGCTACGGCGAGCCGAACGCGAGCGTGGGCGACAGGGGCGTGGGCAACATCGCGGACCCGCGACTGCGGCACGAGCTGCACATGCTCGAGCAGGGGTTGCCGGAGACGATTGCCCACGCGGCCGTGACGCGGGTGCGCCTGCCCGGCGGAGCGATGATGACGCCGAAGCAGGCGTGCGCGGAGCTGCGCTCGGGGAAGGTGCAGCGCGGCAGCGAGCACTGGCTGCGACTGCAGGACATCGCGGACAGCGCGACGCTCACGTCCCTACCGGACGAGTCCGGCGTGGTGCCCGCCACGGGCAAGCGCTTCGACAACTTCTATGCGAGCCCGGAGCTGGAGCCCGTCCTCTTCGAGGTGGACCGGAGCACGGAGTCCTCGGACCACCAGCCCGTCGTGGCGCACTACACGCCGCGTCCGGCGAAGAGCCAGAATGGGAAGCCGGTGCCCCCGAAGGGCTCGTAAGGGATTCGCGGGCGGCTCGCCTTCCAGCCCCTGGGAATCCCTCAGGGGGTGGAAGCCCGCTACTCGTCCTCGTCCTCCATCCCGCCGCCGTTCTCGAACTGGAAGACGAATCCGGTCTCCTGCTCTTGCTCATCCGAATTGCTGAGCGCGCTGTTGTTCGACACATACGGCGCCACCCGGACAGCCTGCCTGTTGCCCTCCCAGTAGAAGATGAATTTCGACCCGGGCGCGTGACTCGTCACCAGGCCTTTCTGCACCTCGGGCCTGCCGTGAGACAGCATGTAGTAAGGAGACTCCACGAGAGTCTGCCCCGTCGCGGTGGTCACCACGCGCATGACCCGCGCTGAGACCTCGGTCTTGACCGCCCCGCGGGGGAGCAGCGGATCACCGAGCGCCTGGTGGAATTCTTGCGCGAAGGAACCCTGGAGGAGCTTGACCTCTTCGGCCAGCTCCGCCCCCGGCGACGGTGTCTGGAAAAGATTGGTGTGGGGCGCCGCAATGGCATGACCGAAGTGCTGTTTCTCCCGCCGAGCCTTGTGAACCCTCCTCTCGTCGTCAGTGATGTCCTTGGGCAGCTCGTCCTCCGTGAAGTAGATCTTCTCTTTGACGGCGGCGTGACAGGCAACCACACTGATATGTGTCACGCCCCTGAGTCCCCAGCTCCGGAGTCTCGTCGCCATCGTGCGCCCATCCAGGCCTGGGTAGCCATACTTGGGATATTTCCCGATGACGCCCGGGAGCCCGTGCGCCAGGAGGGTCAACCGCGAAGGCTGGTGGTTGGCGAGCCGATGGAGTTCCGCGAAGAACGAATCCGCGGCGGGCGTTGAGGCATCCGGTTTCGGAGAATCGTCGGCGGGGTACTCCTTGATCGTCCCCTTCTGCTCCGGTGTCAGTTGCTGTTCGGGTCTGTAGATGTAGCGACGAACGTTCGCGGCGGGCGACTTCAGGCGGATCTTCCTCAGGTCATCACGGGGGCCGTCGGGCTCGAGCACACCGTTGACCGTCTCCTTCGTCGACACGTCAACGAGCAGCACCACGTCGTGCACGAACCGCGTCATGGCATCCCCCGCTCACTCAGCCGACCATGAGCTCCCAGCCCCGGTGAGCGGGGCATCGCGCCCACAACCCGCGTCGAGACTTCGGTGCGCACCGGTGGCCCCTGGATCCGCTCATCCGCGAGTGCCAGGTGGAAGTCCTGCTCGAACGAGCCCAGGTGCGAGCCAGAGGCCTCGTCCCCGCGGGCCCCCTCGTGCCAGGCGACGACGCGGATGTGCGTCACCCCCTCCAGCCCCCAGGCCCGCAGCTTGCGCGCCAGCTCCCGGCCGTCATACCCCGAGGAGCCGCGTCTGACATTGACGCCAATGCGTCCAGGCCCGCCCCGGGCCACGAGGGTCAGCCGCGAGGGCTGGTAGCCGGCCATGTTGAGTCTGGAGATGTCCAGGCAGAAGTCCCGGAGACCGAAGGCCTTCGGGTCCGGCCGGGGCAGCTGCGCATCCCCCGGCGCATAGAAATACCGCCCGACCCAATTGGATGGCACTTCTTCTCGAAGGTCGAGCGGCTCCTGGAGGACGCCCTCCGCTCCGTCTGGGTTCACCCCATCCAGGAACAACACCACTTCGTGCAAGTACGTCATCACGACACGCACCTCATCTTCCCGGCCCCTGATAGGAGATGGACACCGCGCCCCAAATATTCAGAAAGTGCCGCGCGAAATAACAACCCCGCCCCTCGCCCCGTCTCCTGCTCGCGGAATTCACGCGGGGAGAGAGCAACGCAATGGTTCGCATTGGAAGGAAGCTGCTGGGATGCCTCACAACGCTCGCGATGGGATGCCAGGGTGAGGTCCCGGAAGAAACGGAATTCAGCCTTGCATCCCTCCAGCAAGAGCTCGCCTCCCCCAGAGAGGAGTCGTGTCTGGATATCCTGCAAACCCGGCCCGCGGCCCCGGATGGGGAGTACACGTTGTATGTGCTGGGAGACCCCGCCTGGCCATGGCGCGTCTATTGCCATGGGATGACAGGAGTACCGAAGGAGTACCTGCCCCTCCAGGAGCGCACCCTCTTCTCCAACTTCTCCCAGTACACCGCCGGCGTCGCCTCACCGGGCACCACCGTCCGCAGCCGGTACTCCCGGCTCCGCATCAATCCCTACACCCTGGAGGTGGACACCTCCGACACGACCTTCGCGACCAGCTCCGGTGAACTCGCCCACGCCGGCGTGCCTGTCACCTCGATGCCCTTCGCCACGGCGATGTCCTGCGATTGGGCTGACTCGGGCCGGGCCAACATCGACCTGCGCGGCACGCCGTTCCGGGTCGCCCCGGAGGCGTTCGTCGTCACCGGCTGGGGACAGGTCGGCTCCCAGGTCTACAGCTTCGCCGACCAGGTCGTCTCCCTGAAGGGCGGCGGTTACTGCGGCTCGAACGCCCCGCTCAACGCCGACGGGCTCACCGGCGGGAAGTTGCCCCTGTTCTACACCCAGGCCGACAGCCCCTGGACGCCCGTCGCCCGCGTCTATCCCGTGGACGGCTCGGAGGCCACCGCGAAGCCGCTGCAGCCCGGCTACTACCTCACCCAGGACCTGAACCTGGGCCCCCAGGGCCTCGGCGCCGTCCATGTCCCACGCGGCTGGAGCGTCGTGCTCCATGCCGGCCCGGGCTTCACGGGCACCAGGCACTTCCTCGGCGGCGACATCGAGATCGTCGGCAACCCCTGGTACCGCCAGGCTCGCGCCATCGAGGTGAAGGCCGAGGTCACGCTCCACGCCGGCCACGGATATCAAGGCGCCAGGCAGACGCTGCGCGCCGGACGCTACGATCTGTCGCAGCTCACCCTCGGCAACGACGCCCTGCGCTCAATCGAGGTGCCGGAGGGCTTCCAGGTCACCCTCTACTGGCATGGAGGCTTCCAGGGCGGGCGGCTCATCCTCACCGAGAACACCGACCTCGCCGGCCACGAGTTCGACGCGCAGACCTCCAGCATCGTCGTCGAGTCCACCACCGCCCGGCACAACAACGTCGTCCACGGCCGCTGGCTCTCCTCGGGAGGACAGGACAAGAGCAGCACGCGCAACCGCGCCTTCACAGTGGAGTACACGGGCCGCCCCGACGTCGTGAGCTTCGAGCTGGCGGCCGGCGTCGACCCCTACCTCTACCTCCTGGACGCCAACGGGCAGGTGCTCCTGGAGGGCGGGGAGACGCTGGGCGACGGCCGCGCGCGCCTCGCGTACTTCCTGAGCCCCGGCACGTACAAGCTGGTGGCCGCCACCGCCCAGGCAGATCGTACGGCGGACTTCACGGTCCGCTCCGACAAGGCGCGCCTGAGCCTTCCCCAGAAGCTCTGGGTGAGGACGGTGAACTCCTTCACGTGGGCCTACGACGACAGCGGCACGGGCTCCCATGACGATGTCTCCGTCTGGCGTCCCGACCTCGGCCAGCACCCCGGCTACTTCTCGCTGGGAGACATCGCCATGCCCGGCCATGGACAGACACCCCGGATGACGTTCGCGGTCGCCGGTGAGGGAGACGTGCTCGCCAAGCCGCTCTATTACACCCAGATATGGGAGGACGGCGGAACGGGAGGCAACCACGACGCCGCCTTCTGGCAGCCCGTGCCTCCCCCTGGCTACACGTGTCTGGGGTCCGTCGTGGAGCTGGGCTACGACGCGCCTCCCACGGACCGCATCCGCTGCGTCAAGGATGAGTACGTGCTGCCCGCGGGTGCCAGCTGGGTCTGGAACGACAAGGGCTCCGGCAAGAATGGAGACATCGCGCTGTGGCAGGCGGACCCCAGGGACCACCGCACGCTGGCGACGTCCACCTTCGTGGGCCAGGGCAACTACGACGGCCCGGATGGCTCGCGGTTCTGGGCCCTCAACAACAGCGCGCTCGCCAACCCGGAGCTGCAGGGCGGCTTCGTCGACGACCTCACGGTGCTCCGCTACGCCCCGCGCATCCGGCTCCACCCGAACGAGACGTACTTCCCCTCCGGGATGAATGACTTCGTGCAGAACATGGTGGACGACGGCGTGCGACTGAAGACGCGAGACGCGCTCGCCTGCCCCGAGTGCACGAACCTGCCGTTCCTCCAGGGCAAGCGCCCGGACCAGCACAGCGTCCCCGTCTACGCCCAGATCATCCCGCGCACCCAGGCGGGCCTGCCCACGAACACCACGGACGTCGTCTACTGGCTCTTCTACCCCTACAACCGCGGCAAGCCCATCTGCACGGGGTGGGCCCCCCTCCCGCGCGTCTGTCAGCAATACACGACGTTCGACAACCACGTGGGGGATTGGGAGCACGTCACCCTGCGGTTCGTCGACGGCCGGCCGACCCAGCTGGCCATGAGCCAGCGCACGGGGCGTCCTCCTACCCACTTCGCCAGCAAGGACCTGGCCCTGGTGGACCTCCACCCCGAGGTCTACGCGGCCCAAGGCTCCCATGGCCTGTATCCGGCCCCCGGCCGATACACCTACGCCCAGGTCAACTACAGCGAGTCCTACCACGATGACACGGGGCGAGGCCTCGCCTGGGATGGCTGGAGCAACGCCGTCATCTTCCCCTGGCAGCCAGCGGGGACGTACACCACGCCCGGACTGGAGCGGTTCAACCTCACCGTGGACTGGGGAAATGACAAGGTCGGCTGCGGCAACCCGAACCTGATCTACGTGAGCGACTGCATCCTCAACCCGGGCCCCAAGGCCCCCATGGCCCGGCCGTTCACCCAGCCGGGCAGCCTGTCGATGCAATAGTCGCCGGAAATAACACGCGCGCCCCCCCGCCGTCCTTTCGTCGAAGGAGACATCACTCCTGGGATGAAAGGACGGACTTGCAAGAATGCCTCGGCGTCTTGGATGGAAGCGGTGGAGCGCCCTCGTCGTGCTCTGTATCGGTTGTCAGCCGGTGTCACCGGATGAGGTGTCCCCGGAGGCGCCAGGGCCCGGGGAGCTGGACGCGCTGCAAGTGGTGGAGCAGCCGCTGGGGCCCGTGAGGGAGAAGTCCTGTCAGGAGATTCGCGCGGCCCGGCCCACCGCGGGGGACGGCGAGTACGCCCTGCACTTCATGGGAGACCCCGCCCGGCCGTGGATGGCCTGGTGTCATGACATGGCGGGGACGCCGCGCGAGTACCTCACGCCGCGTGAGCAGGGACAGCTCGCCAACTTCGCCCAGTACACCGCGGGAGGCGCGACCCCTGGCACCACGGTTCGCACCGTCTACGCAAGGCTGCGCATCGACCCGCTCACCCTGCGCGTGGACACGACGGACAGGACGTTCGCGACCTCCACCGGACAGCTCTTCCATGGTGGCCAGCCCGTCACATCCATGCCGTTCGCCAACGCGATGTCCTGCGATTGGGCGGACTCGGGCCGGGCCAACATCGACCTCCGGGGCACCGCGTTCAAGGTGGCCACCGAGGCCTTCGCGGTGAAGGGCTACGCCCAGCACGGCGCGAGCGTCTACTCATGGGGAGACCAGGTCGTCGCGCTGCGAGGCGGTGGCTACTGCGGCTGGATCGGCCCCGCGGACTCGAACGGGTTCGACGGCGGAAGCCTCCCCCTGTTCTACGCTGGCGCCGCGACGGCGTGGACGCCCACGGTCGGCGTCTACCCCGCGAGCACGTCCACCGCCCTGCCCCAGACGCTCCAGCCCGGGTTCTACGACGCCGCCGAGCTGTCGGTGGGCGAGGACGCCATCCACTCGGTGCGCGTGCCGCGAGGCTGGCTGCTCACGCTCTATCCGGACCGGGCCTTCAAGGGCACGCCGGCCACCCTCACGTCGGACACGGACCTGACGGGCCAGGCCATCGATTTGAAGGCATCGAGCCTCAAGGTGGAGGCGCCGGTCATCCTCTACACGGGGAATCAGTTCCAGGGGGCGCAGCAGACGCTGCTCGCGGGCCGCTACGACCTGGGCCAGCTGACCATCGGCAACGACACGCTGCGCTCCATCCGCGTGCCCGAGGGCTACCGCGTCACCCTCTTCTGGCACGGCGGGTTCCAGGGCGAACAGCTCGTGCTCACCCAGGACACGGACCTCTCCGGGCAGCCGTTCCAGGCGCAGACGTCGAGCATCATCGTCGAGTCCACCACCGAGCGGAACGACCACAACCTGGTGCATGGTCGCTGGACGCCGTCCGGCGGGCAGTTCCCGAACAGCCGCGACAACCGGCAGTTCATCGTCGACTACGCCGGGACGCCGGACGTCGTGACGTTCGAGCTGGAGGCCAACGTCGGCCCGTATCTCTACCTGCTGGACAGCGGCAACCGGGTGCTCGCGGAGGTCAACAACCGGGACGGCGGCCCCGTCGCGCGCATCTCGTATTTCCTGAACCCTGGCACGTACAAGCTGGTCGCCGCGACGACGCTGGTGGGACGCGCCGGAGAGTTCACGCTCCGCTCCGACAAGGCGCGCCTGCGAGCCCCGCTCCGGCTCTGGGTGCAGGCGACCCGTGGATTCGATTGGATCTACGACGACTTCGGAACCCACGCCGACAACGACGTCTCCGTCTGGCGGCCCAAGCTCAGCCAGCTGCCCGGCTACTACTCCCTGGGCGACGTCGCCATGCCCGACCATGACCCCGCTCCGAGGATGACCTTCGTGGTCAAGGGCGAGGGAGACGTGCTGGCGCGACCGGTCGACTACACGTTCGTCTGGGATGACCGAGGCACGGGCGGCAGCCACGACGTCGGCTTCTGGCACCCCGTGGCGCCGCCGGGCTACACGTGTCTGGGTTCAGTGGCCCAGCTGGGTTATGACAAGCCCTCCACCGACCTCATCCGCTGCGTCCGCTCGGAGTATGTCCTTCCCGGCACCTCGAGCTGGATCTGGAACGACCAGGGCTCGGGGGGACACAACGACGGCTCCGTCTTCCAGGCGGGGGGCGTGGACCACCGCGCGCTGACCGTCCCCGTCATGGTGGGACACATGGGCTACGGCGGCGCGGACGCCTCGCGCTTCTGGGCGCTCAACAAGAGCATGCTCGCCAATCCGGAGCTGCAAGGCGGGCTGGTGGACGAGCTGGCCGCGCTCCAGTACGCGCCGAGCATCTACCTCCACCCGGGCGAGTACTACATGCCCTCCTCGGTGGAGTTCTTCCTCGCGAACGTGCACGACACCGGACAGCACCTGAAGACGAACCAGTCGCTCGGGTGCCCTTCGTGTACGGACCCCGTGTTCCTCGACGGTCAGCGGCCGGACCAGACGCACGTGCCCGTCTACATCCAGAAGGTCCGTCGCACCTCGCTGGGGATGCCCACGAACATCACCGACATCATCTACTGGACGTTCTACCCGTACAACGCGGGCAAGGAGGTCTGCATCGGCTACGACACCGGGGGCGGCTGTCTGGGCGTGGGCAGGTCCACCTTCGGCAACCACGTCGGGGATTGGGAGCACCTCACCGTGCGGTTCATCGACGGGCGCCCGGCGTATGTCTACATGAGCCAGCACTCGCACGGCGGCCTCTTCGAGTTCGGGCACAAGGACATGGCGCTGGCGGGCTTCCGTCCGACGGCCTACGCGGCGCAGGGCTCGCATGCGCTCTACGCCACCCCGGGAAAGCACACGTACGAGTATCTCCCCAACAACGGCACGCTGGATGACATGACGGGCCACGGCGTGAGCTGGAACGCGTGGGACCGGCCGGTCATCTTCCACTGGCAGCCGATGGGGACGTTCACCGGCTCCCTGGCGTGGCTCAACATCACGTCGGACTGGGGCAATGACAAGGCGGGCTGTGACAACATCGTCTCGCAGCGCTCCGGCGAGTGCATCCTCAACGGTGGCCCCACCGCGCCGCTGAAGAAGGGCTTCGCGCATCCGAGCGCCCTGACGCTGGAGTAGCCGCGCCCGGGCTCACCCGAAGAGCTTCGACCAGAAGGACTTCTTCTCCTTCGGCCGAGGCTCTTCGGCCGTGGGCCTTCCGCCCGCGTCGAAGTCGATGCGCGCCACCTGGAGGAGCCCCACCAGGCCGAAGCCGCCATTCTCGTGCGCCAGCTTGAAGTCGCGCTGACCGAAGCCCACGGCGTACCCGTGGGGCTCGTGCTCCCACACGGACATCTCGCCCAGGCGGACGGCCGCGTTGCCGTGCAGGCCCGAGCCTGGATAGCGCGAGGGCACGCGGGTCTCGAACTGCTGACCGCTCAGCGTCTGGAAGACGGCGGGCACCCAGACGGCGTCCATGGAGCTGCGCGGCTGCTCGAACTGGATGGACGCGAGCTCGCTGTAAGGGATGTCCAGCACGGTGCCAGCCTGGAAGCACGGCAGGTGCGGCCCGGTCAGGTCATCCGAGTCGAACACATCGGTGAAGCGCACGTGGGCGCCGTTGGTGCGCGTCAGCGTTCCCGGGGCCTTGGGGGCGGTGCGTCTGCCCTCCTCCAGGGCGCGGGCGGCGTCGGGGAACTCACCCTTCGCGTGGGAGATCGCCGCCTGAAGGTAGGCGCGGGAGAACGGCTGCGGTGCCTGCAACGCGCCGCGCTCGTTGGCCAGTGCGGCGTCCTTCCTGCGCAGGGAGTGCAGACGCTCGAGGTCCGCGCAGTGGCGCAGGAAGGTCACTCCATCGGAGATGCCAGGGTCCAGCTTCAACAGGGCATCGAGGGCACGCAGGGCCCCGTCGAAGTCCTCCAGGCGCACTCGCACGTTGAACGCCATCAGCCATCGGTCCGCCGATGGCGCGGACGACAGCTCCGCGTCGATCAACTGGAGTGCCGCCTGGAAGTCACCCTTCGCGAGGAGTTGCTCTATCTGCGCCATGGCTCATGTCCCCCGTTGCCCGCGCGGCGACCATAGCGTGCGCGTCGAGGACGTGGGAATGCGGAGCCGGACTCAGACGCTCATCGAGCGCATGCCCTCCGAGGGCTTCATCATGGGCATGTCCGAGGTGGGCATGGACGACATGCCGCTCGCGGGCTGGGTGCGGCCCATCATCTTCTCCAGCGCCTGGTTCGGCTGACCGTCCTCGAAGGTCGACTTCTCATTGGCCATGGCCTGCTGCTTGCCATACGGCGGCGTCTGCCCGGCCCGCTCGGCCGCGTCGTTCGCCTTCTTCTTGGCCTCCTCGGCGCGACGCGTGGCGTCGGTCGTCTTCGCGGAGGCGGCCTGGAGCTTCTTCTTCGCGTCGGTCAGCGTCGCCTCGGCGGCCTTCTCCACGGCCTGGGCTTCCTTCAGCGCCTGTCGCGACAGTTCCTGCTGCTCGGGCGTCTGTCCGGGGGCCTCCGCCTTCTTCTCCGCCTCCTCACGCGCACGAGAGGCCTCCGCTTCGAACTTCTGGGCGGCCTCTGCCTCTCGATGGGCCTGCTTCTCCGCCTCCTTCGCCGCCTTCGCGGCGCGAATCTCCGCCTCCGCCCGCTTGTGCGCCTCGCTTGCGCGCTGCGCGTCATCCGTCTTCGGGCCCTGCTGCTGCCGCACCGACGAGCGATTCTCCACCTTGCTCAGCATGTTCACGGGTCACTTCCTTCCGAGCGCAATGAGGGACAGACACCCCTTCTTCGCCAGAAGCACCCACACGGTTACAGCGAGGATTTCCGCGGGATTTCGCACCACGTCCGGTCCCTCGCCCGGCCGGCGCTCACGGACACGCGGCTCCCGCCTCGGGCTCGCGCGGTATAGGGTGCCCGGGTGCTGCTCAACGATGGCTATGTGTACCGCGAGAAGCTCGGGCGCCAGCCCGGCGGCAGCGCGCTCGCCCACCTCACGAACAAGTACCGCCACTCGACGGAGGAGGAGTGGCGCGGACGCTTCGCGCGGGGAGAGGTGCGCCTGGATGACCGCGTCGCCGATGGCTCGGAGCCGCTGAAGGCGGGGCAATGGCTGTGCTGGCACCGCCCACCCTGGGAGGAGCCGGACGCGCCGCGGTCGTTCGACCTGGTGCACGAGGACGCGGAGCTGGTCATCGTGGTGAAGCCGAGCGGACTGCCGACCCTGCCATCGGGAGGCTTCCTCAAGAACACCCTGCTCTCCCTCGTCCAGGCGCGCTGGCCCCAGGCCGCGCCGATGCATCGGTTGGGACGCGCGACCTCGGGCCTGGTGCTCTTCACCCGGACGCGCGACGCCGCCGTGCGCCTGTCGAGCGACTGGCGCGAGGGCCGCGTGAACAAGCGCTATCGCGCGCTCGCCCAGGGCCTCGCCGTGGAGGAGTCCTACGACATCCGCGCGCCCATCGGGCTGGTGCCCCACCCGAGACTGGGCGAGGTGCATGGCGCCTGTGTGACGGGCAAACCCTCACACAGCACGGCCAGGGTGTTGGAGCGACGCGCGGAGGACACCCTCTTCGAGGTCGACATCCACACGGGGCGCTCCGAGCAGATCCGCATCCACCTGGCCTTCATCGGCCACCCGCTCGTGGGAGACCCGCTCTTCGTCTCAGGGGGACTTCCGCACGCGGAGCACCCGGGCCTGCCCGGAGACGGCGGCTACCTGCTGCACGCCGAGTCCCTCGCCTTCACGCACCCTGGCTCGGGTGAGCGGCTCCAGTTCCAGGCCCCGCTCCCGCCCGCGCTGCGGCTCGGCGGGTGACGCGCGGCTGTCCCGGGAACGCGTCTCCACCAGGACAGCCGTCGTCACGGCGAACCGCTAGTCGATGGACTTGACCTTGTCGTCCTGGTCGAACGTCACGCGCACCTTGGCGAGCGACGACTTCCAGTAGGTCCAGATGGTGGAGTCGAAGGACGCCGTCTCGTGCGGAGGCGGCGGGCCCCACGCCATGCGCACCGCGGCGCGCGACATCCCAATCACCACCTCCGACGCGGAGACCTTCTTGCGGTCCTCCGCAGACAGCTCGGCGAGCTTCCCGGCCTGGTCCTCGGCGGCGAACGAGGCCTGGAACAGCGCCCACGTGTCCGCGCCGGAGCGCGAGTCGTTCTCGAACACGAACTCCTTGCCCGTCTCCACGACCTTGAACTTCACCTTCGAGCTGCCCTTGTCCAACACCTCCACCTTCGAGTTGAACGGGAGGATGGGGCCCTTGAGGTAGTTCACCCACGACACCGTGTCGTCCTGGAAGTGGAAGTTCGCCGTCGCGTGGAAGAACTTCGGCGCCGGCGCGGGAGCCGGCTCGGCGGCCGGCGCGGGCTCGGGCTCGGGCTCACCGCCGTACGAGACGACCCTGCCGTCCGCGTCGAAGACCACCTCGAAGGTGGAGAACTTCGAGCTCCAGTACGTCCACTTCGTGCTCTCGAGCGACAGCGTCCGGTGCGGCGGCGGCGGGCCCACCGTCAGCAGCACCGCGTCCCGCGACATGCCCTTGGCGAGCGTGCCCGCCTTGACCTGCTTCTGCTCCTCCGGCGAGAGCGCCGCGATGCGCGCCGCGGGGTCCTTGGCGGAGAAGAAGCCGGGGAACAGCGCCAGCGCCGTCTTGCCCAGGCTCTTGTGCGAGACGAACCGGAACTCGGCGCCGGAATCGACCACGCGGCAGCGGACCTCGTCGTCATCCCGCTCGAGGACCTGCACCTTCGTCCCCACCGGCAGCGACAACCCCTTGCCCCGGTAGTTCACCGCGGAGAGCTGGTTCTTGTTGAGCAGGAGGTTGGCCTGGGCGAACACCACCTCGGCGTGAGCGGTCAGGGTGGTCAGCAGGCCCAGCGCGAGCAGGGTGCCGAACGCGTTCTTTCGATTCATACGGTGGGTGAGCCTCGTCGTGAATGAGGGGCGTGCTTCTAGGCGCCCTTCAGGGGGTTTTCCAGTACCCCCGGGCCGCTTCCGACGAGCCCCGGCTCACCGCATTCACAGACGTGTGCTCAACTCCCCTTCTTGGAATCTGAATCGAGCTTCGGGAGCCCGACGCTTCGGGAGAGGTGTTTGAAGGCGGTGAGCCACATCTCCACCTCGCGCCGGGACAGCGCCGAGCGGGTGAGCGAGTGCATCATCTCCGCGAGCAGCGCGTCCGGGGCCTGCGTGTTGAGGAAGCCCACCTTCAGGAAGACCTGTCGCATCCAGGCCTGGAGGGCCTGCACCAGCCGCAGCGGGGCACCGTCCACGGCGCCGGGCGTGGTCTGCTCCACCTGCTCTCGCGCGCAGAGGTAGAGGAGGACGGCGGCGGCCTGCGCCAGGTTCATGGAGGGCTGCTCGGGGCGCGTGGGGATGACCAGGGCCTGCTGGCAGTGGGTCAGGTCCTCATCGGACATGCCGCGCTTCTCGCCGCCGAGCACCAGGGCCACCTTGCCCCGCTGCGAGTGCTGGGACAGCAGGGCGATGGCGTCCTCGGGGGACAGGGTCGACATGCCGCGCAGGTTCTGGCGCGAGGTGGTGCCCATGGCGAAGACCACGTCCTCGAGCGCCTCGGGGAGCGTGGGGTAGATGCGCGCGGACTCGAGGATGTGACCGGCGTGTACGGCCATGCGCCGCGCGCCGTCCATCTCCTGGAGCTGAGGGTCGGAGAGCACGAGCTCCGCCACACCGAAGTTCGCGGCCAGGCGCGCCACGGCGCCGAGGTTGTCCGGGCCCTGGGTCTGATGCAGCACGACGCGCAGGTGGGAGGTGAGAGCCATGCGACCACCTTACCCGCCACGTGGGGACCCGTCGCGGACCTATTTCTTCCAGCCCGGCCCCACCGACATCGCGTAGTCGAGACGAACTGTTTGTTCGGGCTCGACCCGGAAATCCGTGCAGCGCTCGAACGAAGTGCAGATGACATGGTCACCCGCCGCGAGCTCGACCTCGTAGAACCCGTCGTCGTCCGACCTCACCGAGGCCACCGGCTCACGCTCGGACTGCGTGCGGATGTTCAACGCCATGGACCGTGGCTCGGGGTCGCAGGAAGAGGCGCACACATCATCGACAGATTCGGTGAGCCCATAGACGCCCTGGGAGAGGGTCCGGGCGGCCTCGGGATCGAACTCGCCACAGGCCATGCCGCAGACGGCGACGGCGGAGAGGGCGCCATTCCGGATGAGAGCGGATGATTCACGAGGGAGGTCTTAACACAGACGCCTGCGGGCTGCCCTCCGCGGGCCGGGCCAGCCACAGCGCGCGCGGCGAACGCGGCGATGGCTGTCCTGTCATTTTTCCGCATCCCCTTTCTACGGGGAAGCCACAGGGGCACAGGGGACTCGCGAGTTCGTCAGACATTGCCCCAACCTCAACGGCTACACTCTCCGGCTCCTTTCCTGGGAGGCTGTATGAGCAAGCGTTGGAGTGGTGTGACGGCTTCTGTCGTGGCTGCGCTGGTCCTGCTGGCGTGCGGAGGAGCGTCACCGGAGTCCGCGACCCCTGGCGACGCGCTGAACTCCGCGAAGGCGGACTTCTACTATCAGTGCGGCGATGGGAGTTGTGATGGGAACGAGCCCGACACCTGTCCCAGGGACTGCGTGGGGCTGTGCGGCGACGGCTACTGCGCCCCCTATGAGAATGCTTCGACCTGTCCGACGGACTGTGGGTACGGCGGCCCGGTCTGCGGTAACGGCGCTTGCGAGTCGAGCGAGAACAGCTCCACGTGCCCTCAAGATTGTGGCTGGTGTCCCATGTCACTCTCGACCCCGCGTGAGCTCCCCCAGGGCGAGGAGCTCTACTACCAGTGCGGCGACGGGAGCTGCGATGGGAATGAGCGAGCCACCTGCCCCAGGGACTGCTGCCCCGTCACGAACGACTAGTCTTTGGGCTCGCGACGCCTGGCCTCCGCGAAGCAAGCTCAGCGGTTGATGAGGAAGAGCTGGGGCACTCCGTGCTGAGGCGTGCTCCACGCTCCGCGGTTCTTCTTGAACGTCGCCAGGACCTCGAGGATGGACTCCATGTTGTCCTCCTGATCCGGACTCAAGAGCGACGCCAGCTCCAGCTCAGTCCCATCGCCCGGCAGGTTGTCCATCAAGATGGCCAGCCCCGCGATGTCGAGTCTGGCGTCGTGGGTGTCCACCACGATTTCGTTGTAGGAGCCGGCCGGGACGCTCCTGAGCAGCTCCTCGGGGGACTTGAGCGACTGGAAGTAGTGGGCGGTCTTCTTTCCGGAACCCCCGCCACCGCCGACCTCGTTTCCTCTCAAGCCAGCACCATCGTCCCGGTCGAAGTGAGGGAGCGCGAAGCTCTTGAAGCTCCCGACCCGCCCTTTCGCCTCGCGGTGTTCGTCCTCGCTCCGGGCCATTCGCGACCTGGACTTCACGATGCGATAGGACTCGGTGTTCCGGAAAGGCCGACGCTTGTCGCCGTAGTTGTCGACCGGGAGGAACGGCTTCCATTCACCGTCGATCCACTGACGGTCGAACCCCTCCGCGATGGCGTCGCTGGTGGCCCTCACGCCCTTGATGAGGCCCGTGACCTCCGCGTCGCGTGAGCCGCGAGGTGACTCGATGTCATCCGGCGCCGCCGCGCAGATGGCGGATGCGGGCAGTCGCAGCACCAGGGCGAAGGGAGAGGGTGGGTCCTCCTCTCCCACGAACGCGTCGTTCGGCTCCTCGGGATTGCAGGACACCAGCGACGCGGACATCCGATACCACCCGTTCGGTGGATGGGTTCCGTCGGAGGCATCCGGCCAGTGGAGCGCGCGCCGGGTGAGGATCAGCTGGGTGGCATCGACCTTCTTCAGCGAGATGACGACCAGGCCCGACACCAGCAGGGCCTGGAGTGACTCCGCGCTCTCGGGAAGCGTCAGCCTCACTTCCCGTCCAGAGATCTTCTGCCTCGCCAGTTCATCCCACTGCCGCGCGTTCTCCGCGGGGTTGACCACCGAGGGAGGAAGACCGCTGGACTCGGGATAGGACGACGCGAGCCCGAGGTCCACCGGCTCGTTCGGAGGGCCGCCCTTCCGGGTGAGTTGCACGCCCTGTGCTCCAACGCGGACCCCGGTCAGCTTCGCGGAGAAGTCGAGAGGGCGCGAGCCCTCGGGAAGGATGTAGAGCCGCGCATCGTCGACGTCCTTGCTCTTGATGATGGCGCGGCCCTTGGAGTACCCGACGACGCGAAACTCGGAGTCCTTTCCCATGGCCCGATGATACCCGCGCCCGGCGCCACTCCAGGGCGTTCGTCATCACCTTGCAACAATGAGCCTCCTCGCCGAGCATCCGGCCGTGTCTTCACGCCCCTCCAGGTCATCACGCCACACGCACTGCGCGTGGGCAGGTCCACGGTGAGTCCCAACCGCCCGTCGCGTCACGTCCTCGCGGACCTCTTCGTGCGGACGCGAGCCCAGGAGGTCGCGCTCATCCTCGGCGCGGCGCTCTGCACGGCGTTGTTCGCGCAGGTCGCCATCTCCGTGCCGGGTTCACCGGTGCCCGTCACGGGACAGACGCTCGCGGTGGTCCTCACCGCCGCCGCGCTCGGGCCTCGACGCGGGCTGCTGGGACAGCTCGCATACTTGCTGCTGGGGGCGGTGGGACTGCCCTTCTTCGCCAAGGCGGCGAGCGGCTGGGCGACCCTGCTCGGGCCGACGGGCGGCTATCTGGTGGGCTTCCTCCCCGCGGCCTTCCTCATCGGACTCGCGGCCCGGCGCGGCTACGACCGGCGGCTGTGGACCGCGGTGCCCCTGTTCCTCGCGGGGCAGCTGCTCGTCCTCGTCATCGGCGTCGGCTGGCTGAGCGTGGCGAAGTCACTCGACCTCGCCGCGGCCTTCCAGAAGGGCTTCGTTCCCTTCCTCCCCGGCGGAGTGCTCAAGGCGCTCATCGCCGGGGGGCTCACCCACTTTGCATGGAGGTTCGTCCAGGCACGCGAAACCTGAACGCGAACGTGATTACAGCGCGGCCCCGATGTTCTGCCGCACCATCACGATGTTATCGAGCTGCTCGCCAGAACCGCCGCCGCCGTCGCCCAGCACGGGGCTGTCCGTGATGCTGAGAGACGCGATCTTCGAGCGGTCGAACAGGGTGCAGCAGGTCGATCCGCCGAACGCGAAGTGACCGATCTCGTCTCCCCGTTGCACCTGGTCGCCCTCCTTGACCGTCGCCACGCACGAGGACACCTCCGTCAGGCCCACGAAGACCATGGCGACCTCGCCGATGGCCGGATTCGCGGACTCGATGAAGAGCACCGTCCGGGTGTTGACGTGGCTGAGGAACGGGAACGACGCCGCGTAGTCCTGATCCGGAGCCGGCTGCGCGAAGAAGAAGCCGGGGACCGTCCGCACCTTCTTGATCTTCCCCGTCACCGGCGAGTGCCACCGGTGGTAGTTGAAGGGCATCAGGACGATCTGCACCGCCAGCCCGTTGATGAAGGGCTTCAACAGGGGGCTGTCCGCGGGCTCGTTGAGGAGGTCCGTGAGGTAGTACTGCTCACCCTTGATGTCGAAGGTAGACTCGCGCTGCACCTGCTTGGAGATCTTGAAGACCTGCCCGTCCACGGGGCTGATGATCGCCTTGCCCGACGGGTCCGGCGCGATGGGGCGGCTGGCGTCGAGGTCCTTGAACTTGCGGATGAAGAACTCGTTCCAGGACTTGAAGCCTCCGTGCGGCTCGGAGGGGGAATAGACGTAGTCGTCCAGGCTCAGGTACTCCCGGGCGTCCGCGCTGAGCCAGTTCCCATACGAGTCGTTCATGTAGGCCAGAGAGGCCGGCGTCTCCAGCTTGTCATGATAGGCTTTCAGGATCGCCGCGAAGTAGGGACGGATGGATTGGGTGGTGAAGAAAGCCCAACCGGGGCCGTTCTCCATGAAGGGCTGCAGGACCGTGTAGAACGGCAGCGCGGCCATGAAGTCCGCGTCGTATTTCGGGAGGCTGTAGAGCGCGTTGTCCAGCTGCTGGAAGAAGTCCGCCGGCGTCTTGATGTTGAGCGGGTTCTTCTGGTTGGCCTCGTCCAACATGCTCCCGATGTAGATGCGGAGGAAGTCGTTCTCCGGACGCTTCACGAACTCCACCAAGGCCTGCACCGACGGCGCGAGTTCCTTGGGGTGCTTGCGAGGGCTCTCCGCGAACAGGCGATTGGACTCCAGGGCCCGCTCCGCGGACTGGGCGGGACGGACCTTCGAGAGGAGCTCGAAGTAAGAGACGCGCTTCTTCATGGCGAAGACACCTTTCGTGAGGATGCAGCGGCCACCAACGAAAGACAGACATCGGGCATCGGCGGAAGCCGCGCCAACGTACTGTGCATGCCAGAAGCGCCACAATGCGGGCTAACCGCAAGGGATTGTGGCCAGCCCTCTTCAAACCACGACGAAGTCCACGTTCTTGAAGCCCCGGGTGCGCGCGCAGACCTCGTAGCCCTCGTGCGCGCCTTCGTCGTTGGTGTTCGCCTCGATGGTCTGGAACGTCTCCTCATCCACCTCGGTGACGATGCCCGCGTGGGACCAGTCCCCAGGCGTCCGCCTTCGCAAGAACAGGCTGCCAGGTCGGATGCGCGCGCGGTCCGGCGGAGCGCTCAGACTCGACACGAAGCGCTCACGCGCCCTGCCCTGCGCCGCCAGCAAGTCACTGGAAAACGTGCGCTCCAGCGGCATCGGCGTCCCGAGCGTCCTCGCGGCCTGGTTCAGGCAGAAGGTCGCGAACCCCGCGGACCAGCAGAAGGACGCGCCCTCGTTCCCGTCCAGGTACAGCCGCACCCACGGTCCCCGGTTGCGCCCGCCCACTTCGCGCGGCATCTGCCGCAGGTGCTGCGCCGCGTACGCCACCGTGAGCGTCCCCAACGTGCGCCCCGCGGGCGGAATCGTGGCCAGCGCCGCGCGCAACGGTCCCGTCAGCCGCTCGAAGGTCGCCGCATCCGCCACACCGGAGACGGGCAGCCCCACCTTCGCCTGGAAGCGCTTGAGCGCGGCCTCCGTCGCCGGCCCGAAGTCACCGTCGATGGCGACCGCGAACCCGCTCAACGTCAGCCACTCCTGGATGCGCCGGACACCCGGGGACTCCTCCCCCCGACGCAACACCTTGCCCAACTCGACTTCGCTCATGGGACACCCGCGCGCCAGCTCGTGGCCGCGGGGCACATCCTGTCACCCCGCGAAGCCAGGACGCCACCGAGCCTCCCTCAACGTCAGCGAGGAGGCGTTTGCGATGGCAGCTCGTGGTCCTCCAGCGAACGTTCACGCGCGTCCGGAGTCTCTTCCACCTCACCTGCCTCCCCCGCGCCGCCCATGCCTTCCTTGAAGCCCTGCGAGGCCTCCTCCGCGGCGGTCTTCATGTCCTTCGCCGCCTCGCGCGTGCCCTCACGCACGTCCTTCGCGGCCTTCCCCACTTCACGCCCCACCTGTCGCGAGTTCTCGCGCACCTCGCCGTCCTCGCAGCCCGCGAAGGCCACCAGGGACGTCCCCAAGCCCAGCAGCGTGAGCCACTGCCATCGTGTCCGTGCCATCTCGCCTCCCGTGCTCGTCGCGTTCGTTTCTTCCGCCGACCAAGCTAGGCACCCATCCACGTCAGAGCGGGCACTCGACCGAGCCCCCTCCCCCTCGTCCCAGGGGCAATCCGTCGCCATGACGCACTGCGCCCGCGCGCAAGCACATACATCCGGGGCGCGGCTTCTTCCTGGAACTCGACAGAACGGCGGACCTAGGCTCCCGGCATGGACCTCATCGTCGAGAACGGACTCGTGTTCGATGGGCTGGGCAACCCACCCCGCAAGCTCCACGTGGGCATCCAGGCAGGCAAGGTGGCGCGCCTCTCCGAGGGCCCCATCGAGCGTGGCCCGGGCACGCGGGTCATCGACGCCTCCGGGCACTGGGTGACACCGGGCTTCATCGACTTCCATACCCACTACGACGCCGAAGTCGAGCTGGCCCCCTCCCTCTCCGAGTCCGTGCGCCACGGCGTCACCACCGTCGTGGTGGGCAGCTGCTCGCTGAGCCTCGCGGTGGGCAAGCCCGAGGACCTGGCGGACATGTTCTGCCGCGTCGAGGCCATCCCGTACGACACCGTCCGCTCGCTGCTCGAGGAGCGCAAGTCGTGGGACACGCTGGGCGGCTACATGGAGCACCTGGACCAGCTCCCGCTGGGCCCCCACGTCGCGTCCTTCCTGGGACACTCCGCGCTGCGAGCGCACGCCATGGGACTGCACCGCAGCCTGGACGCCACCGTGCGCCCCAGCGAGGACGAGCTGCGGCGCATGGAGTCGCTGGTGAGCGACGGCCTGGACCTGGGCTACCTGGGCCTGTCCATCATGACGCTCAAGTGGGACAAGATGGGCGGCTCGCGCGACATCCGCAGCCGTCCCCTGCCCTCCACCTACGCGCGCTGGAGCGAGTACCGCCGGCTCACCAGGCTCCTGCGCGAGCGCGGCCGCGTCTTCCAGGGCGTGCCCAACATCAGCACCAAGGTGAACGTGGTGCTGTTCCTGCTCGAGAGCATGGGCCTGTGGCGCAAGACGCTGAAGACCACGGTCATCTCCATGATGGACCCGCGCGCCAGCCGAGGCATCCACCGGCTCATCGGCGTGCTCTCGCGCGCGGCCAACACGCTGCTCGGCGCCAACTTCCGCTGGCAGGCCCTGCCCGAGATCTTCGACCTCTGGGCGGACGGCATCGACCTGGTCGTCTTCGAGGAGTTCGGCGCGGGCGCCGCGGCGCTGCATCTTCAGGACGCCGCCTCGCGCGCGGGCCTGCTCAAGGACCCCGTCTACCGCTCACGGTTCCGCAGCCAGTGGACCAACCGCTTCCTGCCGCGCGCCTTCCACCGCGACTTCAATCAATCGCAGATCCTCGAGTGCCCGGACAAGAGCGTGGTGGGCAAGTCCTTCGCGCAGGTGGCGAAGGAGCAGGGCCGTGACGCCGTGGACGTGTTCCTGGACCTCATCGCCACGCACGGGGACGCGCTGCGCTGGTACACGGTGATGGCGAATGATCGGCTCCAGGAGCTCGAGTACATCTGCAAGCACCCGGACATCCTCATCGGCTTCTCGGATGCGGGCGCGCACCTGCGAAACATGGCGCACTACAACTTCCCGCTGCGCCTCCTGCGACTGGTGCGCGAGGCCGACAAGCGCGGCGAGTCGTTCATGACGGTGGAGCGCGCGGTGCACCGGCTCACGGGAGAGATTGGCGAGTGGCTGGGCATGGACGCGGGCGTGCTCGCCGAGGGCAAGCGCGCGGACCTGGTCATCGTCAATCCCGACGGACTGGACGCGAAGCTCGACGAAATCGCCGAGGCGCCCATGGAGAACTTCGGCGGCTTCGTGCGCCTGGTGCGCCGCAACGACGCCGCGGTGAAGAGCGTGCTCATCTCCGGACGCGAGGCGGTGAGCGACGGCACCGTGTCCCCCGCGCTCGGCCGCGAGCGAGGCTTTGGCGGCGTGCTCCGCGCCAACGCCTGACACCTCCTGCCAAATCGCGGCGACAGGCCCCCTCAACGATCAGCCTACCGTGCACAACGAAGGGACAGCCACGTCGAGACCATGCCGCAGGCCTCGGAACTCCCTTCGTTCCGAACTGGCGGCAGCACGCGTCGCGGGGCTGATCGTCTACAGAAACCTCCGCTTCGCCGAGCAGAAAGCCATCGCGGGGACCTGTTACGACGCCCGCCCATACAGCGGCTCTCCCTACAGCCTGCGTGCCGCGCAACGAACGTGGTGAGCAGTTCGCGTCCAAATTGGCCTGCAGAAGTCAGCGTGAGGCTGCGCCCACATCTGGCCGGCAGGATGTACGTCCCACCCCGTGGACGGACTGTTCGCCGGTGACGTGGAAGGCGCCCCTCAGGAGTGCTCGGCCCGTCCATTGCAAACACCTGGACACCGCAAGCGCATCTGGCGACGGCTGAGTCCTCTACCGGCAAGAGCCGGGCAGGTTCGGCCAACAGCCAGGCGGTTCGCGAGACGATGTCCTCTCCAGCCACGAAAGCTCACCATGCCTCGAGCCTCCCATTCCGCGACGAGGAAAGGGCGTCGCCCCGCTTGTCGGGTCGTATTCCTCACCATCCCAACAGAGGCGGCGCAGCCGGCCTGAAAGCCGCCCACCCCTCGACTGCACCCGTGAAGGGGCTGAGGCCTGCCCCCTCCCCAAGCCTGACCCGCTCGTCCCCCGTTAGAGGCTCCCGGACTCTTTGACTGTTCTACGCCTGAGCCACTCCATCCAGGGCGCTGCCTGACATTGCGCCTCCACGCCCGAAAAACCTCCTCATCCAACGTTACGGGACTGTTCACCCGGCGCGAGGGATAGGCCCTGCCCAACGCATCGAAAGACAAATACCATGACTCGACCAGCATTGATCGGAACGCTCCTTGCCTGTTCATTGGGGGGAGGCTCCGCCTTTGCCTCCAGCACCACTGTGGACCTCGTCTCGCCTGCCCGATGCACCCTTGCTTCGGGGCGGCTCACGCGCTGTGTGATTCCTGCCCAGACGCTCGTCGGTGACACCTTCGAGACCGCCGTCCCCATGCGCACCGCATTCAATCGCATGATGACGGGAAACTGCTCCACGCAATACCCGCTTGAGGTGACGCTGACCCCGAAGGACGAGGCCGGCCAGAAGTATGTCTTCATGTCCACGCCACAGCATGTGGTCCGGGGGCTGGCTCGCCAGCACCTCAACTCCATCGAACTGAAGGACTCTTCCACGTGGACTCAGTACGCCGCGTTCAATGAGACTTGCCGCATCTCCCTGGACATCCAGTGGAACCAAGTGGACGTGGACAGCACCGCACAAGCCAATGCGCTCCTCCAGCAACTCCAGGACGAGGCGAATGCAAGGAAGGTCACTCGGGACAACCTCGCCGACCTCGTCGAGTACAGCGCCGCCTTCGATTTCATGCAGGAACTGTCCAACCTCTTCTTCACCGCGCTCACCACCGAGTCCATGAATGACCTGCGCGCGCAGGCGAAGGACGCGGCGCCTATCATTTTCAAGGCGACCATGGGCTGTGATGACACGCTGAACGACGCGGAGCGGGAGACGCTCGCCAACTTTTACTTCGCCCTGGGAACGCTCGGCGATGCAGGTGACTACACGAACCCGGACGGTACGCCCAAGACGCTGCGGGACTTCCTCGGAGCCGAGGCAAAGCCCATTATCGACAAGCTGGCGGCGCGCTCCGACGCGGGCGCCCAGGCCCAGTATCAGGCCGACTACCAGGTGGCAGCCCAGCAGTACGCCGCAGCCGAGGCGAAGCTGAACCTGGGCCGGACGCAGCTGGCCCCGTGGCTCACGCCCTGACGGCGGCCCCCGCGCGACCTCGTTCAATCACAACCCATCCCGAGCCGGGCCGGCGAATGTCGACCCGTGAGGCATCCCATTCCCATGATGTCCAGACGCAATCCCATCCGAAGCTCCGGTCTTGCCGCCGCCACGGCGCTGCTGCTGGGCGCCTGCAGTCCGGCACAAATCCCAGTCGGTGAGCCGACAGCCAGCGTCGAGGCCCTGCCCACCACCACGCAGCGCCAGCCACTCGGCGCGGTGCGACTCTGCGGCAAGCGCCACGAGAACCCCGACAGCGCTATCGTCTGTCAGACGGCCGAGGACGTCGCCAGCATCTACAACAAAATACTGGTGGAGCAGATTAAGAACAAGTGCACCATCGTCACGCCTACCTCCTGGCAGAGCTGCATGGGATGGCCCCCAGTGCTGTGGGCCGAAGCCACCTCCATCGACAACCAGGCGGAGTACCGGGCCCAAACCGAGCGCATCATGACGTTCTACCGAACGGCCAGCTCCCCGGATGTCACCATGCGCTCCTACGAGCTGAGCATCCAGAAGATGAAGAACGTCTCTGGGGCCGCGTGGCTCGACAACTCCGATGACCTGGAGGCGCTGCGCAAGAGCAACAAACAGGTCCTGGACACTGGCCTGTCCGACATCTTGAAGGTCAAGGCGGCCGAGGAGAACCGGGGCGCTGAGGCCGCGGCGGCCGACTCACGGGAGATGCTCGCCAAGGTCCAGCAGACCCTGGACGCACACAAAGCACGGGTAGATGCGCTCCAGCCCGCCTATGCCGTCCTGGTGCAGCAGTTCGCCGCATACCGGACGAACGAGCCGGTCATCCTGGCGCAGCTCCAAGGGCTGGTGCAGCGGGCCTCGGTGGCCACCCTGGTGACGCTAGGTGATGTGCAGATGGAGCTGGTGCAGCTCAGCCGCGCGGAGAGCACCGCCCCCCAGCAGATGCGGCTCGACGCCGTCCGGATGTCCCGCCAGTTCGCCCACGAGGACTCCGTCCTGGAAGAGGAACTGCGCCCCTATGTCGCATTCATGCAGGCGAACACACTCGCGCGCCCCCAACTCGTCACCACGTCCGTCCGTGTCCTGGAGAGCGTGGTGTCCTATGCGGACTCCCGCTATCAACGCGTGAGCGACATCGTCCAGAAGACCCTCACCGGCATGACGCGCCGCCGGGAGGCGCTGGTAGCCCAGGCGGCTGACGCCGCCACCCGCCGGACGATGACGGACGCGGCGACCCTGGACGCATCGCAGAAGTTCCTCGCCGAGATGAACGCCCGCGTCACCCAAGTCGGCAAGCTGCCCCCGCGCAGCACGAAGCTCCGTCTGTACTACATGGCTGGCAAGCTTCTGGAGCACGAAGGTGTCCTGCAGCTCCAGCCCGTCTGCGCCCGCATCACCTCCACGCCCTGGATGGGCACGGGCTGCAATGCGCTGACGCTGCAGTACTCCAAGTCACGCACCTACGTCACCAGCACCATCCCCAACACCCTCCGGCTCAACATCTCGATGATGAGAAACGCCGGAGTCGATGGCGCGATGCTCACAGAGGTCGAGCAGCACCTCGCCGCCAACAACCTGCGCGCTGCCGTAACGGCCCATGACGTGGCGGTCCGCTCATCCGAGGCTCTGTAAGCCTTCCCCATCCGATCCAAAGCCTCTGGAGAACCCATTTCATGAAACGCATCTGGACCTTGTGCGCGACCCTCGTTGTGGCCGCGTTTGGAGTCACGCCATGGCAAGCCTCGGCGCAAAGCCTGGCACGACAGTACCGCATCGACTGGCAGGCGGTGTCGTACGTCAGTCAGCAGAGCTGTGCCACCGCATCGATCGTCAACGAGGGAGACGCCTTCTTCCAGGTCAATGGCATCCCCATCCCGACATACACCGTCGCGGGTGCCTTCGTCCGCCGGCCGAACAGGGACGAGTCCAACCGCTTCCGGGCAGAATTCGGCGGCAGCCTGCTGCGCTGGGGATCCAACGACTTCTTCTTCAACGTCTACACCCAGGGCGGCAACGACTACTGCACCCTCGCCGAGAACATCGTCAACCTAAACTCGGATGGCTTGCAGGAGCGGCGCCTCTTCTACATCGTCCGTGATGGCAAGCCCTTCACCGGCGTGGCCAACGTCGCGCTGCAGCTGAGCGAGATCAACCCCACCCTGGCCGCCAGCCTAGCCTCGCTCGAGGTGGAGCTGACCCGCGAGTTGGACCGGCTGAGTCGCCTCAGCGACTCCCTCGACTCGGCACGGGCGCAGGCCGCCCAACTCACGGCCCTCCAGGATGAGCTCAAGCAGTTGATGAGCCGCTCGCTGGACTCCATCACCGATACCGAACTGCGGACACTCCTGGAGAAGTACAACACGGTCCCCTCGTCAGTCCGTGAGCGACTGGTCCAGTTCCTCAAGGACCTGAAGACGAGCATCAGCGAGCTGCGCGCGGAGATTGACCGCATCGTCGCGGAGTTCCGCGGACAGGTAGACCTGCTGGACCGCTACACCCTGCCTACACAGCCCACCAGCGGCGTGGATCTGGACGACCCGGACACCTACTCACCGGACCTGAACGATGAGCAGGTGAGCGAGGTGGAGGCGCCGGACGTCAGCTCTGGAGACCCGTTCGACCCGAGCAACGACCCGTACCGGGCATTCGCGGACCAGATCATCGTGGAGTTGCACCGGACGGTCAGCAGTAGCGTGGTGGTGGACCGTCAGGGCTTCCTGTCCGTGGTGCGCCTGTGGCGCTTCAACCAGGACGTCTTCGAGCGGGGGCTGAAGTCGCGAGTGGGTGTGTCCACGGAGGAGTGGGGTGCCTTCCTCACCGCCCAGCAGTCCGTGCTGGCGGAGATTCAAGTGTACATGGGGGAGGGCGACTGGTTCCGCGACACCCCCGTGCGAGAGAGCACCAAGGCTTTCGTCGCAATGCTGGAGCAGCGCGGTGACACGTCCGCCCAGGCATACGCGCTCAAGAACAACCTCAACCTTTGGCAGGGCACTGCGAACGCACAGCAGAACCTGGTGCTCGACAGCATGGAAGCGCTCCACGGCGGCTACCGGGCAATGGACGAGGGCGTCGCGATGGAAGACCCGACCATTCCCACCACGCTCAACCGCCTGCTGGATGGCGCCGCCACGGCTGCGAAGGTTGCGGCCACCGTCGCCATCTCGCTCAGCCCAGCGGGAGACTTCGTGGACCTGTGCGAAGTCGTCACCGGCAAGGAGCTCTGCAATCCGTGGGGCGCCGACCTCTCGGTGAGTGACCGCATGGCGTCGGGCATGGGGCTAATCATCGGCAGCGGGCAGTTCTGGCGGATCGTCGGGAACACAGTAGGCATCGGCCTGGGCGCGGTCCCCATGGCCAAGATTGGCGGCTTCATCGACACCTGCTCCGACCTCACCAAGGAGCAGCGGCAGGCCCTGGTCGCAAGACTGAGCGAGGGAGTCCTCGAGCACCTGGATGGCATCACCGGCCAGCAGATCCTCAAGCTGCTGGACAGGACGATGAAGGACGACGCCGTGAAGAAGCTCGCGCCATATCTCAAGGGGCGCGGGCTCCAGGCCGCCTCGGAGCGGACGATGCTCAAGGTGGACGCCACGTGGGTGGAGTTGGCGAAGACCAAGGGACTTGCCGCTCAGGGACTGCCTTCCGTCTACAAGCGGAGCCGGGCGGAGGTTCAGGAAATACTGCGGTCCAGCGGGTTTGGCTCTCCCGTTCGCGACATGGACGATAAGATTGTCGGGTGGAGCAACGTACCAGTGCTCGATCGCGGGCAGGAGATCTGGATGCACCCGGACCACTCCCTTATCCGCATCGACATGGTGGGCACTCCCAAGAATCCGTACCCGCAGGTCAAGAAAGAGATCGTCGAGAGCCAGGGGACGTATGGCAACGGCGACACGGTGGTGAAGATCGCGGACGACGGCATGCTGTCTCCGCTAGGCCCGAACGAGGCCAAGAACTATATGGCGCAGTGGTTCAGCAAGCAGACGGGCATTCACGTCCTCCAGGTCGGGGAGATGAGAGAAGAGCTTGAGGCCCTGATCAGGCCCTGGAGCTACGCTGTGCATATTGAGATCATCCCGTAGTTTCCGCTGTGCCTCTTGATGGACCCGGTCCGGCTTTCAGCCGGCCCGGGCTTTGCGACCATGTCTCCTCGAATTGTGACCCCCCAGAACGCGAAGCAACTGACTCGGCTGCGACAACTGGGAGAGCGGATCCTCCATCCGACCTATCGGGGGCAGTTGCTGGCCTTCGACGCCAAGTCACGCCTGCTCGTCTCCATGGAGCAGGGCGGCGAGGGGCGACTCCGTTGGTGGGACCTCCAGGACGAATCTCCGCATCCTCGAGCCGTCCAGTACCTTCCGGGCGGGCTCGCGGCGGTGGTCCTCCCGGATGCCCAGACAGTCATGTCGGTCACCATCGGAGGGCAACTCCAGGCATGGTCGGCGGCCGACGGTAGGGCGCTGCGCTCGGCCCCGCTTGGACTGACCACCCAGGGGATCGACCTGTCGCGCCAGGGAAACCTCCTGCTGGTAGCAGGGGCGATTGGAGACCTTCGCCTCTGGGACGTTACCCACTGGCGGCCCCTCCGGGACCTAGAGCCTGTCCCCACGCTGCTCTACGGCTGCGCCCTTTCGCCCGATGCGACTCTGGCTGCCGCAGGTGCGGCGGATGACCGGGGCGAGAACGGCACCCAGGGCTCGATTCGCCTCTGGGACGTGAGAACCGGGGCCTCGCGCGGGGCCATCTCCGTGCAGGCCTCCTATGTCTGGGCAGTGGCCTTTGCTCCGACGGGCAACCTGCTCGCCGCAGGGACGTCGACGGGAGAGATCGTCCTGATTGACGTGACGAGCATGCAGGTTGTGGGAACCCGCAAAGGCCCGCCCGCTGGAGCCTGGCGCTTGAGCTTCAATTTCGACGGCTCTCTGCTCGCGGTCGGTGCTGATACGGGCGCATTCGTCGTGCTGAGGACTGACGAGGGCATGCGCCTCTACGCCCATTCGGACGAGGATGATTCGCAGGCAAGTGCCGCAGTCTTCTCCCCGGACGGGCGGTTTATCGCCTGGGGCGAGGGCTCGGCGCAAGTGGGGTTGTGGGGTGTTGAAACGTAATTCCATACTGCCGTCACGCACTCACAAGTGAAGTCGGGGCAGGCGCTCCGTTGGTGGTGTCGCAGGGGATCCTGGCGTATGAGTATGCCTATGCGCTGGCGTCGCGGCGCGTGAGAGTTGCTTCATGAAATGACATTAGACTTCCGCATCGTCATTGGATTCCATTCGGCAGCGCTCCCGCGGAAGAGTTCTATCCTAGGATGTCTGATTTATTGGCGCCACTTGTCGTGGCAAGAGATTAGCTATGCTTGATTTGTGGGAAGGAGCTGGGACGTGAGACAGGTCGTATCGCTGCTGTGTGCATTGTCGCTGTTGGGTTGTGGAGAGGGACTGCCGTCGGCCGACGGGACGGCGGAGCCTATCTCCGTCGTGGAGCAGACCGCGAACGTGCCGGGCACCCATGGGTACGAAATCGAGCTGCCCATCTGGAACCTTGCCTTCGTGCCTTCCAACTGGGAGACCTATTCGCCCCCGGACATTGGCTGGCTCATTCGGTCGAGGAGTGGGTCGAGCCCCGCCACGATGAACTGGGGCGGCGGCAACGCACTGTACAACATCCTGGAGTCTCACGTTCCCTATCTCGACTCGGTGCTTGCGCAAGGCACGGGCTACCAAGTCCTGGGCCACGTCACCGGATTCTTCGCGAACATCCAAAATGGGAAGGTGCGCGGCTCGGTGCAGTTCGAGATGGGCCCTGGAGACCTGCGGCCCGGGATCCAGGACGAGGTCGTGCTCGCACTGCAGACCTTCAACGGCACGGCATGGACTGACGCCGCGGTCCGGAACCTGCCGCTGGCCGTCTTCTTCTACGGTGAGGTGGAGGCGATGCTGCCACCGAACATTGAGGTGAGACTCGAGATCCGGATGCGGCAGCGGCCCGAGTGGCGGCGGTACGTGTCATTCACCGCGGTCCGCATGTTCGGGGCGCAGTGCTACCCGGACTTCGCCAACGCGGGTAGCTGTCTGTAGACCGGGAATGCGGGGTGTTTGCACGAGCTCAGGGTGGATGCAGGAGCACGACCCGGGCGCAGGAGCACGAGACTACGAGCGCGGCTTCGGCCGAGTGCTCCGCGCCAACGCCTGACATCCCGCGGGAATATCCGCGGACAGCTCCGTTCCATCGAGAGACACCGGGGACGCCCCCCGCGTGGGACTCGATGGAAAGGCGCTGACAATGATGACGCGTGGAATGAAGCGACTGTGGGCCCTGCCGTTCACCCTGCTCGCCGTGGCGTGCGGCGAGGAGATGGAAGCGCAGACACCCGAGAGCCCCCCAGCGGCGGAGGTGGTGGGCGAGGTGAAGAGCGGCCTCGTCGTCACGGCGCGCGCGGGCTGGGGCACGCCGGGCAACAACGGCGCCGACCTGGACCTGGGGCCCTCCGACACGCAGACGTGCTTCCTCACGGGCGTGCGCGGCAACCTCAAGGGCCAGTCGGCGAGCCCTCACTCCCCCATCTCCAGCGTGGGCGTCTACAACGAGGGCGGCCGGTGGAAGCTCCGGACGCGTGATGGCATCGGCACGGGTGTGTTGGGCGAGGCGACCTGCATCGCCAACACCGCCAACCGCGTGTCCATGAGCTGGTCCGAGTGCACGTCGGTCAACTGCTCCTTCCCCTACGTGCCCGTGAACGAGAACCGCCGCTGCTTCCTCACCAGCATCTGGTCTCGTGCCGGCATGACGTTCCACTACCAGGGCGACTCCAAGCCCGGGCTGCTCGTCAGCAAGCAGACCATCTTCCCGCCCAACGGCGGGGCCTCCTACGACGCCTGGGTGCTCAAGGGCTGGTCCTCCGACGACGCCAGCGAGGCGGCCAACATGGGCGGCACCGCGCACTGCGTGGACTTCCCCGGTGGCGGCGCGGCGGACGGCGCCTGGGAGGGCAACGCCACCGTGCCGATGTGCAACGGCCCCGTCACCGTGGGCCTGCTGCGCGGCATCTTCGGGGACTTCACCGGCGGCTATCAGGACGGCGTATCGCTCATCAAGAACGAGGACACGGGCTGGACCGACCTCAAGGTCACCAACGGCAAGAAGGGCTACCTCACCTGCGTCTGGTGAGCGTGGACGAGTTGCACCACCTCCTCCGCGCAGCCCCAGGAGAGCGTGACCCCCGCGCCCCCATGTCCATAGTCGTGCACCACGACGCGCCCCGCGATGACCTCCGCCTCCAGCCTCACGGTGGGTCGTCCGGGGCGCAGCCCCACCTTGTGCTCCACCACGTCGAACACCGCGCCCGGCGGCAACAGCGGCGCGGTGCGAGCCAGGATGCCGCGCGCCGCGTCCGGGTCCGGAGTGAGTGAGGCGTTCCCCTCCTCCACCGTGCCTCCGAGGATGCAGTCGCCCGAGCGCGGAATCACGTAGGTGATGCCGTCCTCGTGTTCGTCATCGAAGAGGAAGCGGTCCGTGGGCGGCGGCGACACACGCAGCACCTCGCCTCGCACCGGGTACAGCGTCGAGTCTCCCACGACCTCGCGCGCCCCCAACCCCGTGCAGTTGACCACCATCGACGCACGCTCCCACGCCTCGTCGAGCGAGCGCACCTCGCGCTGGCTCAGCGTCCCGCCCAACGCGCGCAACCTCGCCCCCAGGAACGGCAGGTAGCGCGGCATCTCGATGACGGGCGCGGTGAAGTGATAACCCTCCAACAAACCCGGTGGGAGCTCCTCCGGCCTCGCGCGACGGAAGTCAGGCACGCTGTCGCGCCACCATGGGTCCTCCACGGGACGACGGAACAGCTCGACGCCGGAGACTTGCAGGATGCCCGCCTCGGGCTGTTCGTGCGCAAGCGAGGCCAGCACGGTGTATGTCCTCTTGGCCCAGGCGTTGACGCGCTCCTGCGGCCAGGCGCGATAGGGATACCAGACGGCCGCGGCGACATCCGACGTCGTGTGGGGTGACACCTCCCGCGCCCACACCTCGACGGTGTGCCCCGCCTCCAGCAAGCGGATGCCGCAGGTCAGACCTGACACACCACCACCCAGGACGACGATGAACATGGGACCCAGCCTAGCGCGCGTGGCGCATCAGGGTTGACCCGCAGCGTCATCTCCGAGCCGGTGTGCGATTCGCGCCTCTATTTTCCACGGTTTGTCGACATCCGCGTCTTTGGCTTAAGACACACGAACGCAGTGCTGGCTTCGCGCCCCGGGACGCGAAGTGACGGGGAGGGTCCAGCGGATGGCCGCCGAGCTGGATGCACCAGGGAAGTCCACTCGAGGGCGACGCGCCCCTCGCCTGCGTGCGTGGCACCTCATCCCGCTGCTCGTGTTCCCGGCCATCCTCATCGCCCGCTCGGGGCCGCTGTCCAACCGCCGCCAGGAATTGCTCTGGCTCACCGACGCGCGCACACGGCCGCTGGAAGCCCGCCTCTCCGTCCCCGCCGCGGATGTGCACCGTCCCTACTCGCGCCCACGCGAGGAGCGCGCCTCGGTCGCCGTGCCGCTGCGAGAGCTGGCGCGGCTGGAGGAGAAGGCGGACCGCGCCGGCATCGCCGCGTCCTATCTGGTGCATGGCGACCCGCAGCAGGGGCTCGCGCACCTGCAGCACGCGAAGCCGTCGCTGAACCGGGACAATGACCAGGCCGTCGCCCTGTTCCTGCTCGGGCGGCACGACGACGCGCTGGAGCGACTCGACGCCCTGCTGGAGGCGTCTCCACGTCATCCCCAGGCGTTGTGGAACCGGGCCCTCGTCCTGCGGGAGATGGGGCTACACCTGGTGTCGGCCTCGGTCTTCGACGAGGTGGCCACACTGGGCGAAGCGGGCTGGAGCAAGGAGGCCCGTGAGCAGGCGGAGGCCCTCCGTCGCTCCGTGACGCAGCGAATGGAGGCCTGGAAGCGCACCCACGCGGCCATGACGCGCCTGACCACGGACCCGCGGGCGCCCGTGCCGTTGGAGGAGGCGCGCCAGCACCCCGGCATCGCGCGCGGGCTGTTCTACGACGCCGTCCGCACGGCCCCTTCCTCCGCGCGAGTGACGGCGCTGCTGCCCCTGGCCGAGCTGCTCGATGGCATCCACGGCGGCACGGCGCTGACCGAGTACACGCGCGCCATCGCCGCACGGGACTTCACGCGGCGCGCGCCGCTGGCCGCCGAGTACGCCCGGCTCCTCGTGGCGCGCGCTCCCGCCTCCACGGAGTTCCTCACGAAGCTGCGAGCGTCGGGTGAGTCCGACCTGCTGCTCGGCGCGATGCTGCGCTCGTCCGAGGCGCCGAGCCCTCCCGATGAATGGGAGTCACTGGCCAGGAAGTGGAACGACCCCTGGGTGGAGCTGCTCGTCCAGGACGCGCTCGCGATGCAGGAGGGCCTCGAGGGTCAGACGTGGCAGGCGGACCAACGGCTCAAGGCCGCGCTGACGATGTGCCGGGAGAAGCGACTGCGCCCGCGCTGCGCGGACCTGCTGCGCAAGGTGAGCCACCGGGCCACGGCCGCCAATCGCCTGCTGGAGGCCGACGAGACGGCGCGCGCCAGCTGGCGCGAGGCGCAGTCCATGGGTGAGTGGGAGCTGGAGTCCGCCGCGCTGCGTGCGCTCTCCCAGTCCGCGCGCTTCCAGTTCCGCGCGGCCGCCGCTCGCGCCTATCTCGCCGAGTACCTGGCCCGGGCGCCCGACACCTGTGACGTGAAGAACTACGTCCACCGCAACGTGGCGGCGCTGGAGCTGATGCGGTTGCGGCCCCAGGAGGCGCGACGCGCCCTGACGCGCGCGCAGGAGTGTGGACCGACCGTCGGCCTCGTCGGCGTGTGGACGCTCACGGACCTGATGCGGTTGGACCGCAAGCCCGAGGACGAACAACAGATTCGCAAGGAGCTGGCCCGGGCCCTGGCCACGCGGGAGACCCCCGGGCGTCGCATCCTGGCCCGGCTCGTCGAGGCGCGCTTCGAGCTGCTCCTGAACCGGAGCGTCGGCAACGAGAAGCTCGCCGCCGTCATTCGAGACGCGCAGCCGTATCTCACCACCGACGCGGACGCGCGTGACGCGGAGGCGGTGGCCTATCAGACGATGGCCGTCACCGCGGGCGAGGCCGGCGCCTTCACCGAGGTGCCCGACGTGGTGGCGAAGCAGCTCGCCGTCACGCGGCCGCGGCAGTGCGCGCTCATCGCCGCGATGGAGGCCGAGCGCACCGTGGCGGTGGCGCTGGGGCCCCGGGGCCAGGTGCTGGGACATCTGGATGCCTCGCGCAAGGAGCCGCTGGGCGAGGACCTGTCGGGGCTGGTGCCGGAGCCGCTCCTGGCCCTGCTGCGGCCCTGCCCCCAGGTGGACGTGCTCGCGGCGCCGCCACTCGACAGCCGCGCCGGGTTGTTGCCGCCCGAGATGGCGTGGAGCTACCGCGTGGCCACGCGGAGCGCGATGGCGCCGGACAGGAAGCCTCCGCCCGCGCTGCACGTGGTGGTGGCCAACGTGGAGACCCCCACGGGGCTGGGGCTCGCGCGCCTGTCCTCGTGGGAGTCGACGCCCGCGCCCGTCGGCCAGTCGATGGAGCTGTCGGGCGCGCAGGCCACGCCGTCGCGCGTGCTGGAGGCCATGGCGCGCGCCACCGACATCGAGTTCCACGCCCATGGCGTGGTGGACCGCAGCTTGTCGGAGGCGCCGGTCATCGCGTTGGCCCCCGAGTACGACGGGCGCTACGCGCTCACCTCGGAGGCGCTGCGACAGGTGAAGCTGGAGGGCTCGCCCGTGGTGCTGCTGGGCGCGTGCAGCGCGGCGCGACTGCCTCCGCTGCTGCATCAGACGTCCTCGCTGCCGCAGGCCTTCGTGGGCGCCGGAGCGCGCGCGGTGTTCGCGGCGACGGTGGACATCCCGGACTCGGCGGGGCGCTTCTTCCAGGGCGTGCGCGAGCGCATCCACGGCGGCGCCACGCCCGCGGTGGCCCTGCGCGCGGAGCGACTGCGCTGGCTGCGCGAGGTCAAGGGCGCGCCCTGGGTGAGCCAGGTCTTGTTGTACGAGTAGCGCCACCCAAGGCCTTCGGGGAGGCCGTGGGTGCTCGTGAAGCAAAGCCGTGCCTGACGGCACGCGCGAGGGGGAGGTGGACATGCACCACGCGGAACCGCTGGCCATCTACAGCCTGCATTTCGATCGGGGGGACGCGGACAGCGGCACGGTTCCACTCTGGAATCCCGTCACGGACACCCGATTGGGCGAGCTGCCGGAGTGGATTCGGGGCCATCGCGCCGAGCCCATCGCCTACGTGCGAGGCACGCGCCCCTCCGTCCGCGTGGCCTTGCTCGCCAACCACTTCGTCCCCTCCTCCTTCGAGCTGAGCGCCTTCGGGCCCTCGCTCTCCACGCCGAGCAGTCCGGGCACGCGCATCCGCTGGCTCGGTCCTCATCCGGTCAACCTGGAGCGCACCGCGGGCTGGAGCACGCTCGCGCAGCCGGTGCCCTTCAACCGGCCGCTGCCCAACCACATCGGCACGCACGCGCTGGAGCTCCAGTGGGTGGCGGAGTGGACGGACGCGGATGGCAGCCCGCGCACCCTCTTCCTCGGTGACAGTCAGCACGAGCTCTTCACCACGGGCGCGCCGATGCGCCACGGAGAAACGGGTGCGCCTGTCTCGGGCGCCTACGCGCCGCTGGTGCGCTGGTCCTCGCGCTGGTGCGCGGGGCTGGAGTCCCGCAAGGACATCTGCGACGCCGTGCTCCGAGGACTCCCGGAGACGGGGCTCCGCTACGGCGTGCCGGCGTGGACGGTGCGGCACATGCTGGCGGTCGGCGGCGGCATGTGTGGCGGCTGGTATCAGCTGTTCCAGCAGCTCGCCAACATCCAGGGTGTCACGCTGGAGGGCCGCACGCTGCACCTGATGCCTCGCGAGGACGCGCGCACGGACGAGGTGCGCTGGGAGGCTTTGGTCGCGGTGGCGCCGGGCATCAACCAACCCGAGCCCAGTCGGCTGACGCGGTTGCACGGCCGCTTCCAGGACTGCGCGCACTATCCCTTCGCGCCGGACGAGCCGGTGGAACTGCTCGGCCGCGTGGAGTCCCGCTATGCCTTCATGGCGGGCTGGGACGACGGCCACTGTCTGAACTTCCTGGAGGACTCCGGGCGGCTCTACCTCTACGACGCCTGCTTCCGCGGCGAGGCGGTGGAGCTGGACATGCCGCTGCCGCCCCCGGACGGCAGGCCCGTCCGACTGGGGAAGGACTCCTCGCTCCGTCGTCGCTACCTGCACCCCACGCTGCCGTTCCTGATGGGGACGCTGCGAGCCCATGGGCGGCTCTGGGAGGTGGACCTGGAGCGCAACGCGTTCGGCATCACCGTCGGGACGGAGCAGGTCCCAGAGATAGACATCATGTGGACACGCTAGGAGTTGTCATGCCGACGATACGCGAGCAGCTCAGGCGGATGGTGACGGAGCGCGACGTCCCGACGCGAGGCTTCGCCTGGGGAGAGCTGATGGAGGCACTGGAGGAGCTGGAGGACGCCGCGAAGCCCCTCGCGGCGGCGCCCCTGGAGGGCGAGGACGTGAGCGTGCTGGTGGAGCTGCTGAACCAGAGGGGCCGCCTGCCCATGCGAGGACAGACCCCGGCGACCCACTCGATGCCTCCGGAGGAGCTGGTCCAGCTCAAGGCGTTGAAGATCCTCGAGCAGGCGGGACGACTCGACCGCGTTCAGGACGTGCTGGAGCGGCTCAATCGCGAGCCCGGCTCACCGGCCCTGAAGGCGATGGCGCGGCGGCTGCTCCAGCGGGTCGATGGAGAGGAACCGGCGTAGGCTCACGGGACTCCGGCCGGGGAGTCCACGACACGTCCGGCCCGGGCACGGCGAAGGACTCGTGGACGATGGCGGCACCGCCCTCCGGCGAGCGATGGGTGAACCACCAGCCCACCGGCAACAGCAGCACCTCGCCAGGCCGCAGCTCCACTTCGAGGCGAGGCACCCCTTCGGGCACCGACGCGGCGCCCAGCACCCGGTGCAACGCATACGCGGGGACCAACTCCAGACATGCGCGCCCCTGAACCTGACACAGCAAGGTGTTGCGGCGCACGGGCGTCAACGCGCGCGCGGCGCCCGGCGCGTCCCGCCATGGGAGCGCGGGTGTCCCCGGCGGAACCAGGCCCTCGGGCGAGCGCGTCACCACCGGGAGGTTCTGGAAGTAGTAGCGCTCGAAGAAGTCCTCGGGCGACAGGTGCTCGGGTCGGGCGATGCGCGCGTGTCCCTCCGACTGCCGATGGAGGTCGCCGTAGAGGTCGAGCAATCCCTCCAGCTTGCGCTGCATGGCGACGGCCCGCGCGGCGCCCTGGAAGCAGGGGTCCTCCGCCTCCGCATGCACCGCGGCCCGCGCGAGCTCCGCGTCGACTCCGGCGCGCGAGAGCACGGCCACCAGGTCCTCGACCTCGGAGCCTCGCAGCAGGTTCTCCACCACCCAGCGTCGCCACTCCGGCGCGAGCACGTCCGGCTTGCCTGCATCCGTCATCGTGGAACCCTCTCCGGCCTGGGGCCGATCCAGTAGTCGCGCCACTCCACGTTGCGCTGGGGTCTGTCGAAGCTGACGAACGTCACCGACATGCTGACGTCCAGCGCCTCCACCGCGTGCCACCAGCCCACCGGAATCAACAGCGTGTCTCCCGGCCCCACCACACACGTGTGCAACGTGGCGCGCGCGAAGCCGGGGTAGCGCTCCAGGTCCGGGGCGCGGATGTCCACCGCGCTGTAGAGACCCCGGTCGTTGTAGAGGCGGGGCGTCTCGCAGGGGGGCAGCAGCCAGAAGCGCTTGCGCCCCAGCACCTGGCAGAAGAGGACGTTGAGGTGGTCGTGGTGGAGGTTGGACACCGTGCCCGCGGGACCGAACCACAGGTGCACGCTGTCCGGAGCGCTCAGGTCCGGATGGATGTAGCCCGCGGGAGGGCGCAGGTCCTCGAGCAACGGGCGGAACGCGGGACGCAGGAGCAGGCTGTTGCGCGCCACCAGGTACACGTCGTCGGAGCCCCGCGTCCCCTGCACGTGCGTCACCAGCTCGCGCAAGCGCCACGTGCGGCGAAGGCGCTCGGCGTGGAAGTCCGGGTCCGCCTCCGCGTCGCGGCCCGCCATCACCTCGACCTGCTCGTCACCGAAGCGCTCCGCCAGCCACTCCGGCGTCCACCGCGTCCGTGCGGGCCAGTCCGCCAGGAGCCCCTCGATGATGACGGGCTGGTTGCGTGCGTAGTAGCGCGCGAAGAAGTCCTCGGCCGAGAGCCCCTGGCGCCGCGCCACGGCCACCGGCGCGGGGCCTGGGTGGCGCTGGGCGTGCAGCGCGGCGCGGGCCGTCAACAAGGCCTCCAGCTCGTCGCGCAAGGGCGCGGAGCGCTGCCCGTGACGCACCGCGGGGTGCTCGGCGATGGTGCGCACGGCCTCTCGGGCTCGGGGCTCGGGCAGTCCCAGCGAGAGCAGCACCTCGACGAGCCGGGCGGGCCCCACCCCCGCGGTCAAGTTTTCCGCGAGCCAGGAACACAGGGACGCCGGCAGGGTCTCGCTGTCGTCACGAGTCATGTTTCGCGCGGTGCGATATACCACCCACGAAGGCAACCACGTTGCACTGGGGATGGCATGACGACGTCCAAGGAACCTGCTCCAAGAATCGTTCCGAATCCTCCGCCCAACCCGGCCACGCGGCAGGCGCCGCGCATCGTCCCCAATCCGGGAGGGCATTCCGTGCCCTCGGTGGAGAAGACGACGCCCACCGAGCCGCCGACCACGCCGCCGCTGAAGAAGTGACGACGCCCGCGGGTCTCATCCGAGCCTCCACCACGTGTTGCCTCCCGGGACGTCGAACTCCTGGAAGGTGACGGACACGCTGACGTCGAGCGCGTGCACCCAGTGCCACCAGCCCGCGGGAATCAGCAGCATGTCGCCGGGCTCCACCACGACCTCGAGCACGTCGGCCTCGCGATACAGGGGGAAGCGCGCGAGGTCGGGGCGCTCGGCGTCGACCTGACTCCACACCTCCCGGTGGCTGTAGACGTGGTGGGTGTGGAACGAGGGGATGAGGCGGAAGCGCTTGCGTCCGTGCACCTGGCCGAACAGGACGGTGCCCAGGTCGTGATGCAGCTGCGTCAGCGTGCCGGCGGGGCCGACCCAGAGCTTCACCGCGCCCGGCCGGTCGCATGCGCGCAGGAGGCCTGACGGGTAGCGCACGTCGTCGAGCAGCCCGCGCAGCTCCTCGCGCTCGAGGGCGAAGTTGCGCGCCGTGAGGTAGAGGTCGTTCGACGGCCCCCCCTCCTGCAGGCGACGGAGGAACGCATCGAAGCGCATCACCGCGCGGCACGTGTCCGGGTCCAGGTCGTGATCCACGCGCGCCTCCCGGCCGGCCATGACCTCCACGTCGACGTGGCCGTAGTCGCGGGCCAGGGCCGCGGGACGCCAATGCTCCATCAAGGGCCAGTCGCGCATGAAGCCCTGGAGGTGCACGGGCTCGTGGGCCAGGTAGTGGCGCTCCATCAGCGCGCGCAAGGAGAGGTCCGCGTGACGCGCCAGGTGCTGGTGTCGGCCGGATTGACGGTGGAGCGAGACGCGGGTGTCGAGGAGCGAGAGGACGTCTTCATGTCGGGCGAGGTGACCCCGCCCCATCGACACCGCGGGGTGCTGACGGATGGCCTCGACGTGAGCGTGTGCTTCGGACAGCGGCACTCCAGCGGACACCAGGGTGTCCACCAGTCGCGTCGCGGCCACGCCCCGCACGACGTTCTCCGCGAGCCACGCCCGCCATTCTGGATCCAGGCTGGATGAAGCGACGTCCACCATGCCCCCATCGCTGTCGCGTGCGCGGGCCATTCTATCGAATCCGCGTCTGCGTGCGTGGCGCGTGGCGCCCCGTCGCTCGCACTGTCCTGGAGCGGCCAGGAGCGTCAGCAGGACCGCGCGACGCGAGCACTCCCTAGATTGAGGGCCGAGAGGACACGCGATGACACCAGCCCACTCCCGGTTCCGTTTCGTCCGCACGCTCGCTGGCCTGGGTGGCCTGGTGGCATGGCTGCTCACCCTCGCCCCCACGAGCGGGCTGGCGCAGGACGACGATGATGACGAGGATGCGGTGGCGCCCCAGGTCGCCTGTTACACGGCCGCGAGTCAGGGCGGGCTGACGGACGACTACGCGGCCACCCAGTTGTGTCGTGGCGCGCGCTCCTCGGCGCCCGCGAAGTGCTTCCTGCGGGTCCAGGACCAGGGCTCGCTGACGCAGGCCCAGGCGCTCCAGCTCTGCCAGTTCGCCACGGCAGAGGACGACCCGGCAGCGTGCTACCTCCAGGCGCGAGGCAAGAGCTTCGGCGACGACGCGCGCCTGCTCCAGCTCTGCCAACCTCCGGTGACGGAGTTCCTGCGTTACTGCCCCGTGCCCGTGCAGTAGGCCGCTGCGCGACCGCTCGAATGGAGCACCTTGGCGGCGAAACCCGTAGCGCACATGGTGAAGCCTTGCCTGTGCCCATGGGCTCCACCTCGCGACCGCGAGCCTGGCTCGCCTCGGTAGCGCAACCAGCCCAGCCTTGCCTGTGCCCATGGACTCCACCTTGCGACCGCGAGCACATGGCTCGCCTCGGTGGCGCAACCAGCCCAGCCTTGCCTGTGCCCATGGACTCCACCTCGCGACTGCGAGCATGGCTCGCCTCGGTGGCGCGACCAGCCCAGCCTTGCCTGTGCCCATGGGCTCCACCTCGCGACCGCGAGCCTGGCTCGCCTCGGTGGCGCGACCAGCGCAGCTCCCCCCTCCAGTTCACGCGTGGAGCGATTCGGTTGCTCCGTTCGCGCAATCGCGCCAAGGACGTGGGCACAGCGTTTGGTGGCGCAGCCTTTGGAACCGGAGCTCGCACGCCATGCCCCATTCCCTGTGTCGCGGGTCACCTGCGGCCCCGATACGGGCTAGGGTGGCGGCATGACGGTGCAGCCCCCCTCCGAGGATGAGCTTCCCACGGCCCGTGAGCTGGAGCAGGACGAGGCCAGCGCCACGCCCACGTCTCGCTTGCTGCTCCCCGCAGGCAACGAGCCGCTCGCCATGCTCGCGCGCCGAGGCTTCCAGGCCACTGTCGCGCCACTCGACCTGCCCTTCCCCGCCGACCTGGACGCGAACCGCGCGGAGCGACTGGTGGAGCGACTGGGCCACTACGCGTTCCGCCTCTTCCTGCGAGGCGCCATCCTCCGTCGCGGCAGCTTCACGCCCCTGGAGGCCACGCGCTACCTCGAGGAGGACCGCGCCACCGCCTTCGCCGAGGACCTGGTGGCCCTGGACCTCGCCACGCGCGAGGAGGCCGGCCGCTACCGACTCACCCACCCCGCCCAGAGCTTCGGCGGCACGCTGGAGTGGTACGTCGCGCACGAGCTGCGTGAGCGGCTGCGCTTCGACGTGGCCGCGGGCGTGAAGTTCCACGCGCCCGACGTCGGCGGCGACCTGGACGTGGTGGCGACCGCGGAGGGCCGCCTCGTCTACCTGGAGATGAAATCCTCGCCGCCCAAGCACCTGGCACCCGACGAGGTGGGCGCGTTCTTCCGCCGCGTCCGCGCCCTGCGCCCTCACGTCAGCGTCTTCGTCATGGACACCGCGCTGCGGCTCTCCGACAAGGTGCTGCCGCTGCTGCAAGCGGAGCTGAGCGTCCAGCCGCCTCCCCCACCCCGCCGCGTCGTCCGCGAGGTGTGGGCGCTCACGCCACACCTGTACGTCGTCAACGCGCGACAGGATTTGATGGGGAACATCGGGCTGGCGCTGGCGGAGGGCTTCCGCGCGCTCGCGCCGCCCGCTCCGTGAGCCCGCCTGTCCGGGGCGAGCTCACGAAGCCGACTTCACACAACCTCAGTGCCGGGCCGCACGGGCCTCTCGGCCCCGGGCCCGCGCGGCCTTGGAGAGCGCGTCCGCGCCCTGCTCGTCCCCGCGCATCCACTCCTTCATCGCCGGGACGACCTGCTTGCTCCACGTCTTGCCGACGCGGACCTTGAGGAAGTCGTTCACCAGCGCGTCGACCATCGCGGAGAGCTGCTCGGTGAGGAACAACCGCTCGCTGAGCTGGTCATCCTCCTCCTCGCTCATCAGCGCGGGCAGCTTCGCGGCGCGGATGTCGAGGAACTCCGAATCGATGGTGGCCTCGTACTCCTTCTCGCCATGGGTGAAGCGGATGCGCGCCTGGGCCACCAGCAGGCCCTTGTCCAACGCGTGCTTCACCTGCTCCGAGTACGGCGCCAGCGTGCCCTTCGCGCTCAACTCCGTGACGTCGCCCGCCACGCCGCGCAGGATGATGCGGCCCATGAAGAGCACGTTGACACCCGTGCCCTCCAGCTCCACCAACGCGTCACCCGACTCCGAACGCCAGAGCATCCACGTCAGCAGCTCGCGGCCCAGGTACGCCCGGCCCCGCAGGAGCTGCTCGCGCGCCTGGCCCTTCTCCACCTCGGCGACGTCCTTGGTCTCCTCGGTGGAGGCTCCGTCGACGCCGATGTCCCCTCGCGCGAAGGCGGCATCCGCCCGCGCCTGCTCACGCTTCGCCATGCACCACCTCCGCCCCGGCACCCGCCGGCAGATCCATCCCGATGAGCTCCGCGGTGGGCCCCAGGGCTCCCTCGTCGATGCCCGACGCCTGCGCAATCGCCGCCGGCGTCAGGGCCACCATCTTCAGCCCGAGCGCGTTCTCCAGCGCGATGAGGATCTCCTCCACCACCTTGCGCGACGCGGCCCAGACCTGCAGCTGCTGCGTCTTCTGGTTCCAGCTCACGTCCAGCACGTTGGTGCGCGGCGTGGTGCGCGTGCGCAGCATCTGCTTGATCTGCGCCTTCGCCTGCGTCTTCTCCGCGCGCGACGCGGGCCGGTCGTTCTCCGCCTCGAACTGGGTGGTCCACTTCGCCAGCTCCGCCTTCATCGCGGCGGCGGGGACCTTGAGCGAGTCGATGCGGAACGAGAACAGCGCGTACTCGCCATAGAAGACCCGCCCGACGGAGAAGTCGACGGCGTCCGCGTTCTCCAGCTCCACGAAGCCCGCGGCCCGGTCATCCTCGGAGCGGCGGTCGATGGGCTCGAACGCGTTCGCCTTGAGGCCCCGCGGGAGCGAACGCTTGATGTCGGAAGACGCTTCCGTCGACGGTTCGACCCGGAAGCGCGAGAAGGTGACGGCACCACGTAGGACTGGCATGGGGCGCGGCAGGATGGGGGGCTCGGGCCACATCGTCAAGGCACTCCTGGTGCTCCCCTCGGACGGGCCTCCACCCGCGCCACGCTCGCGAAACGCTGGACTTCCACCGCGTCTTGACGGTGGGCGCGCCCTCGGATTGGTCACGATTTCCAGAATTTCCTGACCATGCCCGCGTCAGGGGGCTGTCACCCCTGTCTGGTAGTGACAGCCCCAACGCGTGGACGGCCCCTGGCGATCCACGCCTCCCCATAGGACACACATGACACGTCAATCACGCCCGCTCCCAAGGTGGATGGCCTTGGGCTGCCTGTTGTCCCTCGCCGCGACGAGCGCCCACGCGGACCCGGCCTCGCTCGCGCTGCTCCCCCCTCGAATCGAGAGCACCGCCCAATCCGCCGAGCACGTGCCGTCGCGAAGCACGTCGGTCCTCGGCGTGACGGCGAGCGACCCACAGGGCGCACCGCTCACCTTCACGTGGACCTCCACCGAGGGCGTCCTGGCGCCGCCCGTCCACGGCGCCACCACGAGCGAGGTCACCTGGACCGCGCCGGATTGCCTTCCTCCCAGCAGCGCGCCGGTGAAGGTGGCTGTCACCAACGCATTCGGCCTCACGTCCGAGGTGGCCTTCACGTTCAACGTCGGCGGTGACCTGTACGTCGACTACCAGAAGCCGTTCGAGCCCTCGCAGTTCAGCGAGCTCCACGGCATCTCCGTCTCGCCCCAATCCCTGTGGCTGACGCCGAAGCAGATCCCCCTGAACGCCGAGCGCATCGTCTTCGAGGAGCCGGTGTCCCTCTCGCTCCAACTGGTGCGCAAGAACGCGGGTGGCACCCACACGTTGGGGTGGATGTACCGCGACGAGCTGGTGGCGCGTGGCTACGTCGGCCCCAATGACGAGCTGCTCGACACCAACGGCAATGGCATCGCCGACCTCCACGAGGACCTCTACAACCTGGCGCCGTCCAGCGGCCCCCAGGCACGGCCCTACATCGGCCTGTGGCCACGCTGCCCGCGGTCGTTCTTCTCGGGGGGCTTCATGTACAGCGAGCCGGGCCTCGCGATGAACGCCGGCTGCCAGACGACCTTCCGCCGCGAGATGCTGGCCGATGCACGCCCAGGCCAGGGAAGTGTCCGCACCCTCACGGAGGTCGTGGGTCGCGGGCTCCCCGATGCCCACCCGAACGGCTTCTCGGACCTCGGGCGCTACCCGCGCATCCCCAACCTGCTGGAGCCCGCCCTGCCGGAGAACGACTTCAAGGGCCTGGGCAGGCTCGCCTTCCTCATCACCGACGATGACGAGGACGGCGCCACCTACAACCAGATGGGGCCGGTCCAGGACATGCGCCTCACGACTCCGGATGGCATCCCCGACTACGACGTCTCCGCGTACACGCCGGAGGGCGTGCTGCGCTCGCAGAACCCCGACCCCGGCATCACGGCGCGGGACAGGAAGGTGGCGATGGGGACCATCGACCCTCGGCGTGAAATCGTGTTCTTCCTCGTCACCTACTTCGAGGGCATCCACAATCCCCGCGACGCGGGCCTCACGTTCCCCTGTCTGAAGAAGGCGGCGGATGGCAGGTGCGAGCTGTTCCTCGAGACGCCCGTCTCCGTGTTCTTCTCCAAGGCGTCGTGGAACATGGACATGGATGTGCGTGGCACCAGCCCCGCGGCCGAGTTCGCCCAGGGCTGCACCTTCCGCGACACCTGCAACCGCGCCGCCCCCAACAACAGCGGCACCTCCTGCTCGCTGCCGGGAACCACCCAACGGCTGTGTGGCTGGCTGGATGCACAGGCGCAGACGATGCTGCGCCGGCCCGAGTACGGGAACATCGTCCTGCCGGCGGAGCGCCTCTTCGTCCCGGCCTCGTCGAACGGCGCCATGCCGCACATGGTCGTGGCCTCGTCGCCCGCCTTCCCGCAGCGGTGGCTCTTGGGCTGGGAGGACCTCAATGGCGGCGGAGACCGGGACTTCGCCAATGCCGTGTTCCTGTTGCAGGCCGAGCCCTCCGGGTTCGCGCGCTCGACGTCAATCACTGCGCTGCCTCAGGACCTGGATCCGCGTTGCTTCGTCTCGCGCGTGAGGGTGGGCAAGTCGGATGTGTTCAGCCCCACGTGCACTCCCACGAGCGAGAACTTCGCCCGCTATGCCATCTCCCCGGAGTGCCTCTCCTGTGCGGACGGAACCTGTTTCCCCAACCCCAGCGCCACCTGGTTGAACGCGCCTTTGGCGCCGGGCATGTCCGAGACGGTGATGGATGTCAGGGCATTCCAGGGCCAGAGCCTGTGCTGGCAGGTGGCGATGGGCACGCGCGACTTCCTGTGCCAACCTCAGGTCCTCAACGTCAACATCGGCTACGAGCTGACGCGCACGCCGTGACGTCAAAGTGAAGCATGGCCCGGGGGTCGCACATGGCCTCCCGGGTCTTCCCCAGACGGGGACCCGCCAGACCTGCTTAAGAATTTCTTAACGAAATCCATGCATCCTGGGACTGCCTCCGGTTCCGGCCGGAGGCACCGCCACCGCGTGAGCCGAACCACGCGGCCACCCAGGACCCACCTGTACATGAAAACCCGCCCCTTCCTGAAGTGGATGTCTTTGGGCTGTCTGCTGTTCACCTCCGCCGCGAACTCCGCGCCGCCGCTGCCACCTCGCATCGAGAGCACCCACCCATCCGCTCCCCGACTGCCGTGGCGTGCTTCATCCGAGCTCTTCGTCACCGCGAGCGACCCACAGGGCTCGCCGCTCAGCTTCACGTGGACCGCCACCGACGGCTCCCTGTCCCCGCCCATCCACGGCCCCGACAGCAGCCAGATTGTCTGGACCGCACCGGACTGCCTTCCTCCCCAGAGCGCGCCAGTGAAGGTGGTCGTCACCAACGCACAGGGCCTCACCACGGAGGCGGCCTTCACCTTCGAGGTCAGCAACCTGCACCTCAACCATCAGCAGCCGTTCGCGCTCCCACAGTTCAGCGACCTGCGCGACGTCACCGTCTCGGCAGGTGCGACCCTGCGACTCGCGCCGACCCCCACGACGCTGAACGCCGAGCGCATCATCTTCGAGGAGCCGGTGTTCCTGTCGCTCCAGCTGGTGCGCACGAGCGCCGACGCCGGCCACACGCTGGGGTGGATGTACCACGATGAGCTCGTGGCGCGCGGCTACGTCGGGGCCAACGACGTGCTGCTCGACTCGAACCGCAATGGCATCGCGGACCTGCACGAGGACCTCTACAACCTCGCGCCCACGGCGGGTGCGCAGGCCCGGCCCTACATCGGACTGTCACGACGGTGCTCGCGGCCCTTCACCTCCGGGGGCCTCATGTACAGCACCCCCGACCTCGGGATGGACTCGAGTTGCCAGTCCGCCTTCCGTCGCGAGAACGTGGCGGATCCCCGTCCGGGCAGGGCGGGCACCCTCTACCCCTCGGACATCGTGGGCAAGCTCTACGGCACCTACTCCTCGATCCACCACTCGGACCGGGGACGCTTCCCGTACATCCCCAACCTGCTCGAGCCGGCGGTCGCGGAGAACAACTTCAAGGGGCTGGGCAGACTCCCCGTCCTCATCACCGACGACGACACGGACTTCAACACCTTCCTCATGATGGGACCCGTCTCGGACACGCGCACCGCCGCGCCGGACGGCATCCTCGACTACGACGTCTCTGCCTACACGCCCCAGGGCCTTCCGAACCCGCTGAACCCCGACCCCGGCATCACGCTCCGGGACCGGAGGGTGACGGTGGGCGCCATCGACGGGCAGCGAGAGGTCATCTTCTTCCTCGTCACCTACAACCCGAGCGTTCACAGTCCCGCATCGAGCGGTGTGACCTTCCCCTGTCTGAAGCGGTCGACGAGTGGCCAGTGCACCCTCTTCCTCCAGACGCCCATCTCCGTGTTCTTCTCCAAGTCCGCCTGGAACCTGGACATCGACACGCGAGGCACCGTCGCCGAGTTCCACCAGGGCTGTGCCTACCGCGACGTCTGCGATCACGCCTACCCCGAAGGGGGCGGAGCGTGCACCCTGCCAGGAAGCACCCAGCAGCGATGTGGCTGGCTGGATGCCACGGCGCAGGCCCAGCTGGCGCGGCCCGATTACGGCGCCATCACGCTGCCTGACGCGCCCCTCCGGGTGCCCCCCTCGTCCCATGGCGCCACGCCGCACCTGGCCGTGGCGTCGTCACCCGACCACCCCAACCGCTGGCTGCTGGGCTGGGAGGACCTCAACGGTGGCGGAGACCGCGACTTCTCCGACGTCGTGTTCCTGTTGCAGACAGACCCCTCGGGGCTCGCGCGCACGGCGCCACTGCCTGGAATGCATCCGGACCTGGACCCGCGTTGCACCTTCTCTCGCGTGCGGGTGGCCCGGCAGGAGTTGACGGGCCCCATCTGCTCCCCCACGAGCGAGGCCTCCACCCGCTACGCCATCGCGTCCGACTGCGAGATATGCACGGCGGGCCTCTGCTTCCCCAACCCCACGCCCACCTGGATTCAGGTCCCCCTGGCCGATGGCGCGTCGGAGGCGGTCGTGGACGTCTCGCCATTCGGAGGGCGCAGCCTGTGCTGGCAGGCGTCGCTCAACACGCGTGACTTCTTGTGTCAGCCAGAGGTCCTCCAGGTCGACATCGGCTTCGAGATGACGCGCTCGCCGTGACGCGGACATGACGCACGGCCCAGGAGTCGAGGCACGACGCGGCTCCGACTCCTGGATCCTCCAGAGGTCATCCCCACCCCAGACATGCCCTCCGCGTCCGTGGTGAACGCAGACGCGTTCCATCGCCACGCGCGGCGGTGCTTCGACGCGGCGGCCTCCCCGAGAAGACACGTGCGCCCGGACAACCGGGCACGGTGGCTGCAATCCCTGTCGGGATGGACCAGCCCACACGCCCCAACATCCTGCTGCTGACGGTGGACCAGCTCATGTTCCCGCGCTTCGCGTACGGCCCGGGCGGAGGATTCCTTCCAGCCATCAAGGACCTCCTGGGGTTCATCGACGAAGGCGGCGAGGACAATCCCTATCGGAAGTTCTTCCCGGGCTTCGCGGCGCTGCGGCGCAACGCGTCCATCTTCCGCAACCACACCATCGCCGCCTCGGCCTGCATCCCCAGCCGCGCCGCCATCTACACAGGGCAGTACGGCACCCGCACCGGCGTCACCCAGACGGACGGCCTGTTCAAGAGCGGCGACGCGGCGGCCTTCCCGTGGCTGGTGCCGGAGGGGATCCCCACCATCGGCCACTGGTTCCAGAAGGCCGGCTATCACACGCACTACTTCGGCAAGTGTCACTTCGCCAATCCGCCCGAGCACTCGCTGAAGCGGCTCGGCTTCGACGACTGGGAGCTGTCGTATCCGGAGCCCCACGGCTCCTCGGTCAACAACCTGGGCACCTTCCGCGACGTGGGCTTCGCCGACCTCGCGTGCACCTTCCTTCGCAGGATGGGCCTGGGTCAGCCCTACAACCGCGCGCTGTCCGAGCAGGCCTATGCGGCGCCGCTGGCCGACGGCCCGTCCACGACGCCGCAGCCATGGTTCGCCGTCGCGTCGTTCACCAACCCGCACGACATCGCGACGTATCCCATCCTCCCCCGACAGATGGACCCGGACGCGCGGCCCCTGGGGCCCCTGCTCGTGCCCGGTCAACACAGCCAATCCGCGACGCCCATCGCGGGCAGTTGGACGCTCCCGCTCAATCCGATGGGCTTCCCGCAAGAGAACTCGCACCTGCCGCCCAACGTGCACGACTCGCTCGCGAACAAGCCGAGCTGTCAGCGCGACTACGCGTACAAGATGGGGCTCGCGCTGGCGGCGAAGACGGGGCTCGCCATGCACCAGGCGAAGGAGGGCATCGACCCCGTCGCCGTCACGCTCAACTCGGGCATCCCCTTCCAGCTCACCGCCGCGCCGGACGTGTCCACGCTGCGCTTCAACCAGTATTACACCTGGCTCATCCACCTGGTGGACGGCCACATCGAGCGCGTCCTGCGCACGCTCGACGAATGCGGGCTGGCGAAGAGCACCATCGTCGTCTTCCTCTCGGACCACGGCGAGTACGCCGGCTCCCACGGCTACATGATGGAGAAGTGGCACACCGCCTATCAGGAGGCGCTGCACGTGCCGCTCGTCGTGCGGATGCCCGTGGAGAAGGAGCGCCCCCAGACGCGGCAGCACGAGGCGCTCACCAGCCACGTGGACGTGTTGCCCACGCTGCTGGGCCTCGCGGGCCTGTCCTCGGGTGAGATCGACGCCATCCGCACGGACCTGCGCCTGCATCACCCGGTGCCGCCGTTCGTCGGCGCGGACCTGAGCCCGCTGGTGCAGGGCCAGGCGGACACGGTGACGGAGCAGGACGGGACGCCTCGCCAGGGCGTGCTCTTCATCACGGATGACGAAATCACCGAGCCCCTGCCGCGCACCGGCGACCCGCACCAGCTGCACGACGAGGCCATCTACTCGGTGTTCGTGCGCTCGGTGGAGGCGCTGAGGGACGGCACCACGCGCGCGGGGCACCTGCCGTGGCTCGCGCCGGGGCCGGTGTGCCAGCCCAACCATGTGCGCTGCGTGCGCACGCCGCGCTGGAAGCTGTCGCGGACGTTCGACCCGTCGGGCGAGCACGCGGACCAGTGGGAGCTGTACGACCTGCAGAACGACGCGCTGGAGCTGGAGAACCTGCTCGTCTTCGACGGCCCGTTCCCCACGCTGGTCCCGAAGCTGCCCCCCGGGCTCTCACCCGAGGAGGTCGAGTCCGCCGCGCGCCAGACGCAAGCGCTGCTCACGAAGTACGAGGCGGAGAAGCTGTCGCCCTGGCCGGCCTCGAAGTAGTCACTCGGACGCGGCGGCGGCACCCACCGGCTTCTGCTCGGCGTAGACGCCGTCCTCGAGCCGGTAGCGGGTGACCTCCTTCGTCGACTGCTCGGCGCCGTCCTCGCCCTCATCGGAGTTGGTGCGCGTGAGGGTGAGTTCCTTCTTTCGCGGCTGGAAGGAGACCTCGATCGACGAGTGCACCGGCGGGTCGGAGAGCCCCGCCGCCTCGAACGCCAGCTTCGCCTTGCCGAGGACCCCCTTCTTGTTCCCGGGCACCGTATAGCTCACGTACGACATGAGGTAGTCGCCACAGGCCTCGGGCCTGGAGTCCACCTGGAGCAGGACCAGGCCCGCCGTCTTCGAGGGGATGAGGCGCACCTGCGCCGGGCCGCCGTCCACGCTCAGGTACGCACCACCCGCCGTACGCGCATCCGCGCTGCTGACGCGACGAGGCGGCTTCACGCCCGGCTCCAGGATGCGGACGCGAATCTTGAAGTCGTTGCTCATCACCACGGTGGCGATCTCCTTCTCGCCATCGCCGTCGAAGTCCTCCTCGAAGCGGAATGGCGTCAGCGTGTTGCCGAAGAGCCACCCCTGGACGGCGTCACCGCCCTTCGCGTCCCGGTACTCCACCGAGTACCAGTGGTTGACGTACTCGCCCACCTTGAGCCGCTCCTCGCCACGCGCGAGCACGCGCACGGCCGCGCCCAGGGGTAGCGTGGTCACCACCGCCGCGTCCGACGAGGGCGACTTGCGCAGGTTCGCCTCATCCACGCCCACGAAGAGGTCCGCCTTCTTCGAGGGCGCGAAGGTCGTGAACTCGAACTGCTCGAGCTCTCGCGGCTTGCTCTCCTCCTGCTGGGTCGCGGTGTAGCTGAGCGTGGGCACTTCCGTCTGGGACAGGAGCAGCGACAGCAACAGGGCGGAGGACATGAGCGTGGGCACCGTCGGGGGTCGAGCGCCCGAGCGTAACCTGTCCACGACATCCCGCGCGCACGCCCTCCGGCGGGTCCACGGCGCCCCCCGGAGACGCCCGCCCGATGGGAACCCGACAGGTCACCGGGCCGGGTCGCATACCGGACGACCGGGGTGCCGCATCCACCCGCGCGAGCCCTCGCGCCACATGACACCCCAGGTCGTGGGCGTTAGCGTGGCGCCCGTGATGAGCCGCGCACTCTCCCTCTGTCTCGTCCTGGCCGCCGCCGCCCTGCCCGTCGGCTGTCGTCACGCCCAACACCCCGCGACGCCCACCGTGAATTCGGTGGCGACTTCGCTGTTCGCCACGCTGGAGGACGAGGGCGCGCTGGCGAGCGCCTTCGTGTTGGACGCGACCACGGGCGAGCCGCTGTATGCCCACCGGGAGCACGTGCGGCTGTTGCCCGCGTCGACGATGAAGGTCGTCTCCACCGCGTCCGTCCTCTCCGCCCTGGGCGCGGACTATCGCTTCCAGACCCCGGTGACGCTGGAGGGGACGCTGACCAACGGGCTGTTCCTCGGCGACCTCGTGGTGGACTCGTCGGGAGACCCGTCCCTGGGCTCGTGGCGCTTCCCCGAGACGGCGCTCGCGTGTGAGCAGGTGGCCGACGCGCTCCAGGCGAAGGGTGTGCGCCAGTGGAAGGGCCAGGTGCGCGTGCGCGGCATCGACGACGACGTGCCCTTCGGCCCCGGCTGGGCCTGGGATGATGTCGCGTACGCCTACAGCGCGGCGCCCACGCCCTTCGTCTTCCGCGAGAACGTGGTGGACCTCGCGCTCTCCCGCCCCGAGGGCGCGGACTGCGCGCTCCCGCCCCACGTCCAGCTCACGCCCGCCTTCGCCACGCTCTCCACCGTCGTCCGCGTGGACCCGAACGCCGAGCGCGCCAACCTCTCCTGCACCCGTCAGCGCGGCGCGCCCGGCGTGCGCTGTGTGTGGCGCTCGCCCGTCAACCAGTGTCCGCGCACGGCCAACGTGCGGCTCTCCGTGGACGAGCCCCAGGTGCTGTTCGCCGCGTGCGTCGAGGAGGCCCTGCTCAAGCGAGGCGTGCCGCGCCTGCCCTCCACGCTGGAGGCCCCCGCCCCCTTGCGTCCGCCCATCCCCGAGCCGCTCGTCACCCTGGCGAGCCCGCCCCTGTCCGAGCTGGTGAAGGTCACCAACAAGGAGTCACTCAACCTCTACGCGGAGCGGCTGGGCCTGCGCTTCGCCCGTGAGCGCGGCGGCGTGGAGGGCTACGCGAACCTGCGCACCGCGCTCGCCGAGGAGCTCACCCGCCGAGGCATCCCCGCCCGCGACTTGCGCCCCGTCGATGGCAGCGGCCTGTCGCGCTACAACCTGGCCACCGCGCGAGGACTGGCGCGCGTGCTCTTCACCAGCCTGCGCGAGCCCTATGGCGCGGCGTTGGTGGACAGCCTGCCCGTGGCGGGCGTCGACGGCACCCTCGCCAACCGCCCGGTGACGCCCATCACCGCGGGCCGCATCCGCGCCAAGACGGGCACGCTGTCCGGACAGAAGTGCTTCGCGGGCGTGGTGGACCGGCCCGGAGATGCCGAGCACCCGCGCGTCGTCTTCGCGCTGATGCTGGGCAACATGGACGAGGCCACCGCGCTGCCCGCCAACGAGGCGTTCGACCGCTTCGCCGCGGCCCTCGTGGAGCTGCCCCTGCGCGCGCCGTAGAAGACAGGCTGCGCGGATATTCCCGGCGCGCTTGACGCGCCGCGCGCCTGGAGGCAATCCGAGGCAACACCCGGCCCCTCGCGGCATTCCCCTGTCGGGAACCCGCCCCAGGAGGTGGGAGGACATGGCAGGCTGCGCCCCGCCAAATCCCCCTTCCGAGGTGTGAACATGAAGCTGAGAACCGCGATGGCCGCGGCGGCGCTGATGCTGCCCCTGGCGTCCCTGGCCGCGGCCAAGGGCCCCTCCAAGCCGCCCGCCACGGAGAAGAAGGACGTCGTCGACACCTACCACGGCACGGAGGTCAAGGACCCGTACCAGTGGCTGGAGGCCACCGACGACGCGAAGGTGAAGCAGTGGAACGACGGGCAGAACGCCCACACGCGCGCCATCCTCGACAAGCTGCCCGGCCGTGAGCCGCTGCGCCAGCGCATCACCGAGCTGCTCGGGTGGAGGTCCCCGGGCTACGGCGCGCTGACCGAGGCGGGTGGCACGCTCTTCGTCATCAAGTTCCAGCCGCCGCGGCAGCAGCCGTACCTGGCGGTGCTCGGCTCCGTGGACGACCCGTCGAAGGAGCGCGTGCTCCTGGACCCCATGGTGCTGGACCCCAAGGGCCACACCACCATCGACTTCTTCGAGCCCACGCTGGACGGCAAGAAGCTGGCGGTGTCGCTGTCGAAGAACGGCACGGAGAGCGGCGACGTCTCCGTCTATGACGTGGCCACCGGCAAGCCCGTGCCCAACGAGGTGGTGCCGCGCGTGAATGGCGGCACGGCCGGCGGCGGGCTCGCGTGGAACGCGGACGGGACGGGCTTCTTCTACACGCGCTATCCGCGCGGCGAGGAGCGCCCGGCCGAGGACCGCGACTTCTTCCAGCAGGTCTACTTCCACAAGCTGGGCACGCCCACCGAGCAGGACACGTACGCGCTGGGCAAGGACTTCCCGCGCATCGCCATGACGGAGCTGGAGACGTCTCCGGACGGCAAGCACATCGCGGCCATGGTCGCCAACGGCGACGGCGGCGAGTACATGCTCTACCTGCACGGCCCCGACGGGAAGTGGGCGCAGGTGACGAAGTTCGCGGACAAGGTCATCCGCAGCCGCTTCGGCCACGACGGCGCCCTGTACCTGCTCAGTCGCCAGGACGCGCCGCGCGGCAAGGTGCTGCGCCTGCCGCTGGCCACGCCGACGCTGGACAAGGCCACGGTGCTGGTGCCCGAGGGCGAAGCCAGCATCCAGGGCTTCTTCCCCGCGAAGACGCGCCTGTACATCAACGAGCAGTTGGGTGGCCCGTCGCAGGTCCGCATCGTCGACCTGAAGGGCAAGGACCTGGGCCTGGTGCCCACGCCTCCCGTGTCCTCCACCGGCGGCTTGGTGAGCGCGGGGGGTGACGACGTGTACTTCAGCAACGTCAGCTTCGTGCAGCCGCAGGCCTGGTACCGCTTCTCCGCCAAGGACGGCCAGGTGACGAAGACGGCGCTCGCGAAGACGTCCCCGCTGGACATGAGCGACGTGGAGGTGGTGCGCACCGAGGCCACGTCCAAGGACGGCACCAAGGTCCCGCTCTCCATCCTGAAGAAGAAGGGCACGAAGCTGGACGGGAAGAACCCGACGCTGCTCACCGGCTACGGCGGCTTCAACATCTCCATCTCCCCGGGCTTCAACGCGCTGGCGGGCCTGTGGCTGGAGCAGGGCGGCGTCTTCGCGGTGGCCAACCTGCGCGGCGGCTCGGAGTTCGGCGAGAAGTGGCACGCCGAGGGCTCGCTGACGAAGAAGCAGAACGTGTTCGACGACTTCTACGCGTGCGCGAAGCTGCTGGTGGACCAGAAGTACACGCAGCCCAAGAAGCTGGCCATCCAGGGCGGCAGCAACGGCGGCCTGCTCATGGGCGCCGTCGTCACGCAGCACCCGGAGGCGTACGGCGCCGTGGTGGCCCGCGTGGGCCTCTACGACATGCTGCGCTCGGAGCGCACGTCCAACGGCCAGTTCAACGTCACCGAGTACGGCTCGGTGAAGGACCCCGAGCAGTTCAAGGCGCTCCTGGCCTACTCGCCGGTGCACAACGTGAAGGACGGCGCGAAGTACCCGTCCGTGCTCTTCACCTCCGGCGCCAATGATCCGCGCGTGGACCCGTTCCACTCGCGCAAGATGGTGGCGCGGATGCAGACGGCCACGTCGACGAAGAACCCCATCCTGCTGCGCGCGGACGCGGAGACGGGCCACGGCGCCGGCACGCCGCTCAACGCGCGCATCGAGGAGGAGGTGGACGCGTACTCGTTCATCTTCAGCCAGCTGGGCGTGAGGTACCTGCCGCCCGCGAAGAAGGTGGCCGCGCCGAAGCCGCAGTAACCCCTGCGTCGTCACACACGGGGCCCGCCGCGGGTCCGGGATTGTCCTCCCGGACACGTGCGCGGGCCTCGTCACGTCCGGGGGACACGCGCGCCTGGAGTGGCCCCGGCGGCGCGTGTCACCATGCGCGGCATGTCCCCCACCCCGCTCGAAGCCCTCACCACGCCCGCCGCCCTCGTGGACCTGGACCGCGTGGAAGCCAACCTGCGCCGCGTGGCGGACTACACGCGCGGGCACGCGCTCCACTGGCGGCCGCACACGAAGACGCACAAGACGGTGGAGCTCGCGCGGCTGCAGCTCGCCTCGGGGGCCATGGGCGCCACCGTGGCCACCGTGCGAGAGGCCGAGGTCATGGCCACCGTCGCCGACGACGTGCTCCTCGCCTACCCGCCCGTGGGCCCCGCGCGTCTGTCGCGGCTGATGGCCCTGCCCGCGCGCACGCGCCTCACCGTGGCGCTCGACTCCACCGAGGCGCTCGACGGACTCGGCCGCGCGGCACGAGAGGCCGGGCGCACCGTGGGCGTGCTGGTGGAGTTGGACCTGGGCATGCGGCGCGTGGGCGTGCAGACGCCGGCGGACGCGGTGACGCTGGCGCGCGCGGTGGCGGACACGACGTCCGTAGCGTATCGCGGCGTCATCTTCTATCCGGGCCACGTGCGCGCGCCGGTGGAGCAGCAGGACGCGGCGCTCGCGGACCAGCGCGCGCGGCTGGGCGCCTTCCTGGACGCGCTGTCGGCCGTGGGGCTGAAGCCCGAGGTGGTCAGCGGCGGCTCCACGCCCATGCTGTGGCGCTCGCACGAGGTGCCGGGCCTGACGGAGATACGCCCCGGCATCAACGTGCTCAATGACCGCAACACCGCCTCGCTGGGCGCGTGCGCGTGGCGCGACTGCGCCTTCTCAGTGCTCGCCACCGTGGTGAGCACCGCCGTGCCCGGACAGGTGGTGATCGACGCGGGCTCCAAGGCCCTGGCCAAGGAGGAGGGGCTCGCGCCCTCGGGAGGCTACGGCGCGCTGCTGGACAAGCCGGAGCTGGTGGTGCGCTCCGTCTCCGAGGAGCACGGCCTGCTCGACGTCTCGTCCACGCCCTGGCGACCGCGCGTGGGCGAGCGCGTGCGCGTGGTGCCCAACCACGTCTGCGCCGCCGTCAACCTGCACGAGCGGCTGCACGTCCTGCGCGGGGACACCGTGACGGAGACCTGGGAGGTCGCCGCGCGAGGCTGGTGAATCAGCCCGTCACGCGCACCGCGTCCAGCCGCTCCAGCTCCCGCGTCAGCAGCGTCTCCAGCTCGCGGATGTTCCGGTAGACGATGCAGCGGTACGACGCGACATCGAAGCGCAGCTCGCGCACGTCGCGCACCAGCAGCAGCGTGGGCCGCCCCTTGCCCCACGCGTAGCCGACCTCCAGGTACACGTTGGGGTTGGCCAGCGACAGGTCCGCGATGACGACCTTCGCCGTGTCGATGCGCTCCTTGATGCGCTGGATGATGGGCCCGTCGAACACGGCCTGGTCCACGCGCTCGCACAGCATGCCCGCGGCCTTCACCGGCCCCTGGATGCCGTAGTGGAACGTGTCCTCCAGCTCCGGAGTGAAGGGCATCGCCACGAAGGCGTGCGGCTTCGTCATGGACACCATGCCCGCGCTCGCCATGGGGGGCGCCTGCACGAAGCCGCGCTCCCGGCGCACCCGGAAGCCTCCACCGGGCAGCGGCTCCACCCCGGGCGTGCCACCCAGCCCGCGCTCCAGCGCTCTGCGCAGCCGCAGCGCGCGCCGCTCGTCCTGCTCCACCACCGTGAAGCGCTCCAGTCCCTTGGGCCCCGAGCCTCGCTGGAACGCCTCGATGAGCCCGCCCACGAAGGCGAGCACCGCCTCGTCCTCGTCCAGCCCGTAGTTGGGGCCGTGCACCGTGCTCGCCACGTGCTTGATCCCGGGCTTGGACTCCAGGGCCTTGAGCGCGCGCGGCGCGAACTGGCGGATCTCGTGGTAGCCGAACTCGCCCAGCCGCACCGTGCCGATGAAGAGCGCCAGCGGCGAGCCCAGGGCGCCGTGCGACTCCAGGAAGCGGTGCTCCCCGGGCATCACCTCCACCTGCGCCGGCGGCACGCCCACCACCTCCAGCCGCCGCGCCGCCACTCCCGCCGCGCCGTACAACCTCTGTGCAAATTTGAACAAGACGACGTCGGCCGTCGCCTCGGTGACGTCCCCCACTTCCAGCACCACGTCGAGAGCCGCGCTCATCCCTCGGACTGTAGGGCTCCGGGCGGGCTGGCCCAAAGTCCGACCCAACGGTCCATTCGCCAACGAGGCCACCCGGACCCCCTCAACTCTAAGACTCTGGGTATGTCCAATCTGAAGAACTCCATTCGCATTGTGATATGGAGCCCTGCGTACCTCGGAACACCCGGGGAACCCCACATCCCCTGGGGGGGCCTTCCCGACCCTGATTTTTCCGGCTCGGGAAAAGTGAAGGAGAGACAGATGGCGAGCATCGGTATCGTCGGCGCCGGCACTGCCGGTCTGCACCTGGGTCTGAAGCTTCTCTCGCAGGGCATCTCGGTCAGCATCTACGCGGAGCAGGAGCCGGACGCGCTGCGCGCGGGTCGCCTGATGAACACGGTGACGCACCACGCGCCCACGCGGACGCGCGAGCGGGAGATGTGGGTGGACTTCTGGGGCGCGCCGGAGCTGGCGATGAACCGCTGCGCCATCCACGTGCACGGGCCCCAGCTCATCAGCCTGTGGGGCCGGGTGGCCGAGCCCAGCCTGTGCGTGGACTACCGGCTGTACCAGCCGCGCCTCGCCGAGGCCTTCGTGGAGCGCGGGGGCCACCTGGAGGTCCGCCCGGTGGACGCCAAGGAGCTGGAGGCGCTGTCGAGGCGGCACACGCTGGTGGTGGTGGCCACCGGGCGCCACGGCCTCAACGCGCTGTTCCCGCGCGTGCCGGAGCTGTCCCCGCACACGAAGCCTCCGCGGGTGTTGTTCGCGGCCATCCTCAAGGGCCTGCGCATGCCGGAGCCGCTCGGAATGCACGCCAACCTGGTGCCCGGCCAGGGCGAGGTCTTCGAGTCGCAGATGATCACCCGACAGGGCCGCGTGCCCAGCACGCTCATCGAGGCGATTCCCGGCACGGAGCTGGCGGCGCTCATCTCCCGCAAGCGCGACGACGACCCGGCCGCGTTCGACGTGGGCCTGCTGGACATCATGCGCCGCCACGCGCCCGCGACGTACGAGCGCATCGACCCGACGGAGTTCGGCGTGCGCGGTCCGTTGGACTTCCTGCAGGGCGGCTTCACGCCGACGGTGCGCCGCGCGTGGGCCGAGCTGGGCGAGGGCCGCTATGTGATGGCGGTGGGCGACACGCACGTGACGAATGATCCCATCGCGGGCCAGGGCGCCAACGCGGCCTCCGCGTCCGCCTTCACGCTGGCGGTGGCCATCCACGACACGCTGTTGTCGGAGCGCCCCTTCGACGAGACGTTCTGCCGAGACACCGAGGCCCGGATGTGGACCGCCGTGGCGCCGGCCACGACATGGACCAACGCGCTGCTCGAGCCGCCTCCGCCGCACGTCATCGACCTGCTGGTGGCGGGCAGCCGCGACAGCCGCGTGGCGGACGCCATCGCCACCGCGTTCATGATTCCCGAGCGCATCCTGGGCGCGTGCGCCTCTCCCGAGGCCACCGCGGAGTTCGTGATGAACGCGGGCCGTCCGAGCGCCGAGGTGCTGGCGGCCACGGGCGCGCTGGGCTGGGACACGGGCACGCGCATCCGGCCGCTGGCGGGCTGAGCGACGCCCAGAAAGCGTCGTGGCGCGGGCGCGGGCCTTCGCTATCCTCCCGGACCATGCGATTCGCCATCGTCGGTTCGGGAGGAGTGGGCGGCTACTACGGCGCGCGGCTGGTTCGCGCGGACCATGAGGTGGGCTTCCTCGCGCGGGGGGCGCACCTGGCCGCCCTGCGGCGGAAGGGCCTGACCATCCTCAGCCCCGAGGGGGACTTCACCGTCCCCGTGCGCGCCGAGGAGGACGCCGCCCGCCTGGGTCCCGTGGACGTGGTCATCCTGGGCGTGAAGAACTACGACGTCGCCAGCGTGCTGCCCCAGGTGAAGACGCTGCTGGCCGCGTCCCAGGAGCCCGCGCTGGGGGGCGCCACCGCGGTGGTCGTCACGCTGCAGAACGGCGTGGACAGTCCGTCCGAGGTCGCCGCGGCCGTGGGCGAGGCGGCGGTCATCGGCGGCACCACGTACATCTCCACCGCCATCAGCGAGCCGGGCGTCATCAAGCAGACGGGCACGCAGCACCGCATCGTGCTGGGCGAGGCCTTCGGCGACACGTCGCGCGTCTCTCGGCGGGTGCAGGCCGTGCGGGACGTGCTCGCCCAGGCGGGGCTCAACGCGGAGGCGGTAGCGGACGCGCGCGCGCCGCTCTGGGAGAAGCTCGCGTTCCTGGCCCCCATGGCGGGCTTCTGTACCGCCGCGAGGAGCACGGTGGGGCCGCTGAGAGAGGGCCCCTTCTTCCGGGAGACGTTCCGCGAGGCCGCCGCCGAGGTGCTGCGCGTCGCCGCCGCCGAGGGTGTGTCCACGACCACGCGGCCGGACGACGTGCTGAACTACATGGACGGCGTCCCCCCGGAGGTACGTCCCTCGATGATGGTGGACTTCGACGCGGGCAAGCCGCTGGAGGTCGAGTACCTGCAGGGCACGGTCGCGCGGCGAGGCCATGCGCTCGGCGTCCCCACCCCGGTGATGAGCACCCTGTATTCCGTGTTGCTGCCGCACGCGAAGGGCACGCGTCGGAGCTGAAATCCCGCCAGCCCCCCGGGCGAGCAGGCGCGGTGACCGGCCCGGATGCAATGATTCGCCCTTTCGCGCATAGAGGAGAGCGATGAGCGAGCCGAACCCCCGTCTACCGCCCGGTGCCCCGTCGTCGCCTCCCCTGGGGCGCGTGGCGCTCCACGCCGTCGCCGCGGGGCTCACGCCCCTCATCCCGGTGCCATTCCTGGATGACTACGCGCTCTACCAGGTGCGCGAGCAGCTGGTGCGCTCGCTCCTGGAGGAGCGCGGCCTGCGCGCGTCGACCCAGGCCGTGGAGGCGCTGGCGGGCTCCAGCCTGGGGCGGACGTTGGGCGGACGGCTGGCCAGCTACCTCAAGGGCTTGATGCTGCTGCCGGTGAAGAAGGTGTTCCGCAAGGTCTTCTTCGTGCTGTGGGTGAAGGACTGCGTGGACGTGGCCTCGGTGTCCCTGCACCACGGCTACCTGCTGCACCACGCGCTGGAGCGGGGAGACCTGGACGCGCTGAGCCTGCAGGGCGACCGGCCCGTGGCGGTGCACGCGGCGATCCTGGCGGCCTGCGCGGAGGTGGACGCCCGGCCCATCAACCAGGCCCTGCGCCGGCTCTTCGCGAGCAGCCGCGTGTTGCTGGCCGAGGCCACGCGCGTGTTCCGAAACCCCGGCGACGTCGGTCCGCGCACGCCCGAGCCGGGCGAGGGCACCGAGGTGAAGTCGCTGTCGGAGCGCCTGCTCGCCATCCTCTGGGAGGAGCGCGGCTACTTCACGACGCTGGAGGCGCACTACGCGCGCCACCTGACGACGCCCGCCCCGCCCCCGGAGATGAAGGCCGCCTCAGGGGCTTGAGTTCGCGCGGGCCGCGCCCTCGCGGATGCGCTGCGAGAAGTCGGCCTGCCCCGCGGCCTCCAGGGCCCGGGCGTTGATGAGGTGCCGGGCGCGCACGTCCGCCAGGGGCGCGTCGCGGTCGATGAGGTCCAGCTCGTACGCGAGCTCGTCGGAGAAGGCGGGCAGGAGCGTGCGGTGGTCGTACGGCACCTTCAGCGCGCTCACCTTCTCGAAGTGACCCACCAGGTTGGTGGTGCAGTTGTTGTAGACGGAGTTGTAGAACTCCGGGTGCTCGTGCAGCGCGTTCATCCGCGCCACCATGTCCAGGAAGAAGTCGGAGATGCGCTCCTTCGACGCGTTCACCGGGTAGAGATACACGTCGTCCTTGCGGTGGTTGGAGCGCAGCTGGACCAAATCACGCTCGTCCCCCACCACGTAGACCAGCTCGAACTGGCGGAACAGGCCGCCCACGGCGGAGAACGTCTCGCCCTTCTCGCGGCGCACCTCCACGGAGAAGACGACGTAGCGCCCGTCCGAGAAGCCGAAGCTCACCATGGTGTGCGCGGCGCCGTAGAAGCCGGAGAACGGCTCGACGATGAACCAGGCCCCCGTCAGCTCCTTCGCGTCGTAGGTGGCCGTGTACCAGGACGCATCCCAGTCCGTCGTGCTGCGGTAGCGGAAGTCGCGCACGTCGTGAATCGTCACGCGGGTGCCCTCCACGTCCGCCCGGGCCATCCGCGCCAGGTCCGGCGCCCACTCCCGCTGGTTGGACGGCGCGTGGGAGAAGGCCCAGAAGTGCAGGCCCGCGCTCGCCGCCACCACCACACCCACCGCGCCCAGCCGGGAGCCCTCCTTCCAGGCGAAGAGGGCCAGCCCCGCCACCACCAGCGCCCCCAGGGCCCGCACCCAATGCGGCCCCTCCGGTCCGGCCCCCGTCAGCGCGAGCGCGAGCGCGGCCCAGCCGGTGCCGCCCAGGACGACGAGCGCGGTGATGACGTTGAAGGCCCCCGAGGAGAATCGCATGTCCCCAGTATTCCTCGCCCCGCCGTCCACCGCCACCCTGGCCGTCGGGTCCACCCGGTTCTCCGGAGAAGCCGCCTGCCCCCGGGTATCACTTCGCGCGGCGATGACATATGAGAGCCGGGAGGGCTCGGTTATCAGAGCCCTCCGGGTCTCCTGGAGCCGTCGTGTCATTGCTCGCCCTGCTCTTCAAGAAGTCGAAGCTGCCCATCATCCTCGCCGCGTTGCTGGGCATCCTCACGGGCGCCTGTAGCGCGGCGCTCGTCGCGGCGATGAATCAGGCCCTGACGTCCCGGACGGTGGCGGACGCGATGCCGCTGATGCCCGTCTTCGTGGGGCTGGCGGTGGCCGTGCTCGTGCTGCGAATCATCTCCCAGCTCCAGCTGGCCTCCATGCAGCAGGAGGCGCTGCTGGAGCTGCGGCTGTCGCTGTGTCGTCGCATCCTCGAGGCGCCCCTGCGCAAGCTGGAGGAGGCCGGGCAACACAAGCTGCTGGCCGCGCTGACCGAGGACATCGGCGTCATCAACAGCACCATCGCCGTCATCCCCGGCGTCATCATCTGTCTGGCGACGCTCGTCGGATGTCTCATGTATCTGGCGTGGCTGTCCGGGCCGCTGCTGGGGCTCATCCTGGGCGTCATCGCGGTGGTGATGGCGAGCGTGGCGCTGCCCAACCGCTATGCCTACGCGCAGTTCTTCAAGCGGCGTGAGACCCACGACGCGATGTACAGCGGCTTTCGCACGCTCATCGACGGCTCGAAGGAGCTGCAGCTCCACCACGCGCGCAGCGAGGACTTCTTCAATCGGGACCTCAAGCCGACGGCGGAGGAGGTCTCGAAGATCTCCCTGACGACGAGCAAGCTCTTCATCATCACCGGCAGCTGGGGCGGCTTCATGGTGATGGCCGTCATCGGCTTCATCCTCTTCGGCGTGCCGCGCTTCCAGGAGGTGGAGATGTCCACCCTGGCGGCGTACGCGCTGGTGGTGCTGTACCTGCAGCAGCCGCTCGACGGGCTGATGAACCAGTGGCCCAACCTGTCGCGCAGCCACGTGGCGATGAAGAAGCTGGAGAAGCTGGGCCTGTCCCTGGCGGACCCCGAGCCCCCCGCGCTGGACGACAGCCTGCCGCGCGACTTCCAGCGCATCGAGCTGGTCGGCCTCAGCCACACCTACCGACGCGAGCTCGACGGCGCCAGCTTCACGCTGGGCCCCATCGACGCGACGCTGCGGCGCGGGGAGCTGGTGTTCCTGGTGGGCGGCAACGGCAGCGGCAAGACGACGCTGGCCAAGCTCTTCACCGGACTCTACGCACCCGAGCAGGGCGAGCTGCGCGTGGACGGCGTCCCCGTCACCGCCGCCACCCGACGCGCCTACCGTCAGCTGTTCTCCGCCGTCTTCTTCGACTTCCACCTCTTCGAGCGGATGCTCGGCCTGGACCACCCCGGCATGGAGGACAAGGCGCGCGAGTACCTCAGCCGCCTGCAGCTCGAGCGGAAGGTCCGGGTGGAGGACGGCAAGCTGTCCACCGTGGCGCTGTCACAGGGGCAGCGCAAGCGCCTGGCCCTGCTCACCTCGTTCCTGGAGGACCGCCCCATCTACGTCTTCGACGAGTGGGCCGCGGACCAGGACCCGGTGTTCCGCGAGCTGTTCTACCGCGAGATGCTCCCGGCGCTCAGGGACCAGGGCAAGCTCGTCTTCGTCATCAGCCACGACGACCGTTACTTCCACCTGGCGGACCGTGTGCTCAAGCTCGAGGCCGGGCAGCTCGTGCCCTCCTCCGCGCCCCTGATGACGGCCGTGCCCGCGTGAACACACGGTGATACAGACTCCGACACTTCACTCGGATACCGGAGTGTCACGCGTTCATCGGCAATCCGTGATAATGGTTTTTGTAACGGAGTAACCACCTGGCGCGTGCACCGGGCTGAGCACCGTTTGCTCGGCCCCCTGAATCGAGGTTCTGCGAGTGGTGCTCACGAACGTGGAGCATGCGGAGCTGTATGTGGGCGATGCCGTCCTGTCGGCCTACTACTTCTGCCATGCGCTGGGCTTCCGGATGGTGGCGAGCGGCGGGCCGGAGTCGGGGCTCCAGGGACGGCGCTCCTTCGTGTTGGAGCAAGGCGCGGCGAGGCTCGTCGTCACCTCGGCGCTGGGCTCCGAGGGCGAGGTGGCGGCGTACGTCCGGGAACACGGTGACAGCGTGCGCGACATCGCGCTGGGCACCCCCGACGTCGTCGCCACGTTCGAGGAGGCGGTGCGCCGGGGCGCGAGTCCGGTGGCCGAGCCCGCGGTCTTCGAGGCGGACGGACAGCGCGTGGTGAAGGCCACGCTCGCCGGGCCCGGAGGCTGGGTGCACTCGCTCATCCAGCGGGACACGCCCTCGGGTGCGTTCCTCCCGGGCTTCTATCTGCCCGTGGACGCGGGGCCGTCTGGCGGCGCGGCGCTGTTTCGCGACGTGGACCACTTCGCCTTCGCGCTGCGGGCGGGCACGCTGCTGGACACGGTGGCCTTCTACGTGGACGTGCTCGGCTTCGAGCAGACCCACCAGGAGGACGTGCGCACCGAGTACAGCGGCATGAGCTCGCGCGTGGTGCAGGCGGCCGGCGGACGCATCTGCTTCCCCTTGCAGGAGCCCGTCAACGGCACGCGGCGGGGGCAGTTGGAGGACTTCGTGGACGCCCATGGCGGCGCGGGCGTGCAGCACCTGGCCTTCCTGGCGGACGACATCGTCCACGCGGTGGACTCGCTGGGGCAGCGCGGCGTGGGCCTGCTCGACGCGCCCCGGGGCTACTACGAGGCGCTGGAGGCGCGGCTCGGCTCGTTGGGGCCCTTCCGCCGCGAGCAGCTCCAGTCGCGCAACATCCTGATGGACCGCGACGCGTGGGGCCTGCTGCTCCAGGTCTTCACCCGCTCGCAGCACGCGCGGCGCACGCTGTTCTTCGAGGTCATCCAGCGCCACCAGGCGCGCGGCTTCGGCGGCGCCAACATCCAGGCGCTCTACGCCGCCAAGGAGCAGGACGCCACGCGCGCCGTGGGTTGAGCCACGCGCGGCGCCCCGTCGAGCCGTCTCAGCCGCGCCGCTCCGGACGCATGGGCATGCCGCCCTTGGGCAGCAGGGCGATGCCCGGGTAGATGTCCACGCGCCGGCCGGGGATGGCGTGGAAGCGGTAGCGCTGGGAGACCATGGCCAGCACCAGCGCGCCGAACATCATCGCCAGGTTGTTGCCGATGCAGATGTGCTGGCCCGCGCCGAACGGCAGGTAGGCGAACTTGTGCCGCGCGGCCTTCTGCTCCGGCGTGAAGCGGTCCGGGTCGAACACCTCCGGACGGGGCCAGAACTCCGGGTGCCGGTGCAGCACGTAGGGCACGGCGAGCACGGCCGAGCCCGGCTCCACCGGGTAACCGCCCAGCGTGTCCGCGTCCTTCGCCATGCGCAAGAGCCGCCACGCCGGGGGATACAGGCGGATGGACTCCTCGAACACCTGCGTCGCGTAGCGCAGCCGGGGCAGGTCCTCGAGCGTCGGAGCACGCCCCCCGAGCACCGCGGCGCACTCCGACGCGAGCCGCGCCTCGACGTCCGGGTTCTGGGACAACAGGTGCCACGCCCAGGTGAGCGCCACGCCCGGCCCCTCGTGGCCGGAGAACAGGTTCATGAACTCGTCGCGCAGCTCCTTGTCCGTCATCGACTCGCCGGTGTCGCGGTCCTTGGCCGCCACCAGCATGGCCATGATGTCGTCCTGGGGGCCGCCGGCCTTGCGCTGGGCGATGACCTCCTTCGCCTTGGCGTTGAGCATCCGGAGGGTGCCGAAGAAGTCCGCCCACTTCTTCTTGTAGATGGGCAGCCGCTCCAGCCGCAGCAGCCGCGACACGAACGTCCCCCGGTCGTTCATGATGCCCATCATCCGCCCGACGGCCGCCGCCGCCGCCGCGTCCGGCTCCTCCGAGTAGACCGCCCGCGTCGTCATCCGCAGCGACAGGCTCCCCATCTGGGCCGCCATGTCGAACGGCCGCGAGGTGGCGTCCGCGTCCCACGCGCCGAGCGTGCGCTGGATCAGGTCCACCATGCCGCCCAGCAGGCCCGCCAGGCGGTCCCGGTGGAAAGAGGGCTGGACGAGCCGCCGCTGGCGCCGCCAGTAGTTCCCCTCGCTCACGAAGAGCCCGTTGCCCAGGAAGGGGTCCTCCGACAGCGCCTCCTTCGAGTAGTTGCCCGCGTTCTCGGTGAGGAAGTACCGGATGGAGTCCGGGTGACTCACCATGTAGGTCGCCGAGGCGCCCATGTCGAAGCGGACCACGTCGCCATACTTGCGGAAACCCTGGGTGAAGTAACCCAATGGGTCGTGTTCCTGACGTAGGACGTTGAGCCAGATGGGGAGACCGCGGGGGCCGGGGGCGGACGAAGGTGCTGGAGTCGATGCCATGAGGTCTCGCGAGCGAAGTTCTCCAGTTTATCAGAAGAGCCTGACCCCCTGACAAACCAAGGAGTTAGAGCGGTTCGTGGCTGACTAGACATTCCAGATAAAACAAGGGATGAAGGCAGAGGGCATGCTTCACCTTCGACCTAATTTTCCTCACTCACGGCTCCGGACGACGGTGCCGTGCCGGCGTGCGGTAGCGGGCCACTCGCGACAGTTCCAGGGGAGCATCGGGACAAGGTCCCCCCTGAGGCGTCGCGGCGTTTCGTGTCGTCGCTGTTAGACGCCAGGACCCCATCAGCCACCAGGACGTGAGGCGGTACCGGGACGGCCATCTCCCGGGCCGCCGTACCACCATCGCGAGTCGTCCGCCGGGGAGCACGCATGAAACAGCACCATGAGACGTCCGCGGGTGACTTCCACCACCTCGTGGACCTGCTGTGCCATCGGGCGAGCACCCAGGGCGACGCGCTCTTGTATCGCTTTCTCGAAACGGGCGACGTGGATGGCCCGGTGGAGGAGTGGAGCTACGCCCGGCTGGACGCGCGCGCGCGGGCGCTGGGCGCGCTGCTGCGGGCCTCGGGCTCACCGGGAGACCGTGCGCTGCTGCTGTATCCGCCGGGGATGGAGTTCGTGGCGGGCTTCATGGGCTGCCTGTACGCGGGCGTCGTCGCGGTGCCGTGCTACCCGCCAGACCCGACGCGGCTGGAGCGCACCCTGCCCCGCCTGCGGGCCATCGCGCAGGACTGTGGCGCGCGCTACGTGCTCACGACGAGCTTCATCCTGGAGATGTCGGAGCTGTTCAAGCCGCAGGCGCCGGAGCTCGCGGCGCTGCAGTGGCTGGCCAGCGACGCGGTGCCGGAGTCGATGGCGGCGGACTGGCGGCGTCCGGAGCTCCAGGGCGGCACGACGGCGTTCCTCCAGTACACCTCCGGCTCGACGGGCAACCCCAAGGGGGTGATGGTCAGCCACGCCAACATCCTCCACAACGAGGCGCTCATCACCCGGGGCTTCGGCCTGGATGCGTCGCGCTCGTCGGGGATGGGGTGGCTGCCCATGTTCCACGACATGGGGCTCATCGGGAAGGTGCTCCAGCCGCTGTACCTGGGCTTCCCGTGCACGCTGATGTCGCCCATCTCGTTCCTCCAGCGTCCGCTGCGCTGGCTGGAGGCCATCTCCCACTACCAGGCGACGTGCAGCGGCGGGCCCAACTTCGCGTACGACTTGTGCGTCCGGAAGGCCACCGACGAGGACCGCGCGAAGCTGAAGCTGGGCAGCTGGGAGCTGGCGTTCAACGGCGCGGAGCCGGTGCGGCGAGAGACGTTGGAGCGCTTCGCGGAAGCTTTCGCGCCTTGTGGTTTCAAGCGTACGGCATTCTACCCCTGCTACGGTCTGGCGGAGGCCACGCTCATCGTCACCGGAGGCACGCAGGGCGAAATGTTCGTCCACGGCGACTTCTCCGCGGACGCGCTGGAGCAGGGTCGCGCCAAGGCGCCGGAGACCGGTGACACGCGGGCGCGGACGCTGGTGGGCTCGGGCGTGAGCGCGCTGGACCAGGAGGTGCTCATCGTCCAGCCGGAGACGCGCGAGCGGCTCGGCGCGAACCAGGTGGGCGAGGTCTGGGTGCGCGGCCCCAGCGTGGCGACGGGCTACTGGGAGCGTCCCGAGGAGAGCGCGCACGCGTTCGACGCGCGGCTCGCGACGGGCGAGGGCCCGTTCCTGCGCACCGGAGACCTGGCCTTCCTGTCGGAGGCGGGGCAGCTGTTCGTCACCGGCCGACTGAAGGACCTGCTCATCATCCGCGGCCGCAACCTGTATCCGCAGGACCTGGAGCTGGAGACGGAGCGCGCGCATCGCGCCATCCGCGCGGGCTGCTGCGCGGCCTTCAGCGTGGAGGTGGAGGGCGAGGAGCGGCTGGTGCTCGCGGCCGAGGTCGACGTGCGTGACGGCTTCGACGCGAGCGTCGTCGTGGGCGCCGTGCGCAAGGCGCTGGCGGAGCAGCACGCCGTGCACGCGCACGCCATCGTGCTGCTCCAGGCACGCAGCATCCCGAAGACGTCGAGCGGGAAGATTCAGCGCCGCGCCACGAAGGCGGCGTGGCTCGCGGGTGAGCTCGAGATCGTCGAGGCCTCGGTCGCCGCGGCGGAGCCTTCGCCGAGCGTCCCCGAGTCCACCATCCCGCTCAAGGAGCAGCTGGCCACGGCGGAGGACAGCCAGCGACTCGCGCTGGTGGAGGACTTCCTGCGGCGGGCCGTGGCGCGGGCGCTGCGGCTGGATGCGTCGACGCTCCCGGGCGACACGGAGCTCGCGGGCCTGGGGCTCGACTCGCTGATGGTGCTGGAGGTGCACGGTCAGCTGGAGTCGGAGCTGGGCGTGGCGCTGCCCGCCGCGTTCCTCTGGGTGAGCCCCACGTTGGAGGCCGCGGCCCTGCGGCTCCTGGAGGCGTGGCGCGGCGTCCGGCCCGAGCACTCGCTGGTGGCGCCGCCGCTGAGCGCGGGGCCTCGGGAGGGCGAGCATCCCCTCTCCTCCGGTCAGCTCCGCCTGTGGTTCCTGGACCGCCTGGTCCCCGACAGCGCGCTGTACAACCTCCACTTCCAGCTCCGGCTCACCGGAGCGCTGGACACCGGCGCCCTGGCGCGGAGCCTGGACGCGCTGGTCGAGCGTCACCCCGTGTTGGGCGCGGCGTTCCCGGAGGTCGACGGCCAGCCCCGGCTGGTGGTGCGCGGCGGCGTGAAGCTGTCATTCCCCGTCGTGGACCTGCGCTCCGTCGCGCCCGAGGCGCGTGACGCGGAGCTGCGCTGGCTGTCGCTGGAGCAGGCGCGTGAGCCCTTCCGGCTGGTCGAGGGCCCCGCGGTGCGCGCGTCCCTGGTGACGCTGGGCGAGCACGAGCACGTGCTGCTGATGACGCAGCACCACATCGCCACCGACGGCTGGTCCATCGGTGTGCTGGCGCATGAGCTGGCGGCGCTGTACCGCGCGCAGCTGACGGGCGAGGCCTCCGAGCTGCCCGCCGTGAAGCTCCAGTACACGGACTTCGCCCGATGGCAGCAGGGCCTGGGGCCGCTGCTCGACACCCAGCGCGCGTACTGGGGCAAGCAGCTGGCGGGCCTGCCCCGGCTGGAGCTGCCCACCGACTTCCCGCGTCCGCGCGAGCCCGGGTTCCAGGGCGCGCTGCATCACCTCACGCTGGAGCGCCCGCTCGTCGAGTCCCTGCGCGCGCTGAGCCGCCGTGAGGGCTGCACGCTCTTCGTCACGCTGACAGCCGCGTGGACGGCGCTCCTGCACCGTTACAGCGGACAGGCCGACTTCGCCGTGGGCACGGTGGTGGCGAACCGCGAGCGCCCGGAGCTGCGCGACGTGGTGGGCTTCTTCGCGCACACGCTGGTGCTGCGCACGAATCTCTCCGGCGCGCCGAGCTTCCACGAGCTGCTCTCCCGCACGCGACAGACCTTCCACGAGGCGCTGTCCCACGCGGACCTCCCCTTCGAGGAGGTGGTGGGCGCGGCCCGGGCTCCGAGGGGCGGCGCGGACAACCCGCTGTTCCAGACGGCCCTGCTGCTGGAGGCGCTGCCCCCGACGAACCTGTCGGTGCCCGGCATGCAGTGGCGGCCGGTGCTCCCGGTGCCGGATGGCGCGGTGGAGGGCACGTCGAAGTTCGACCTCCAGCTCTCGCTCGCGGAGGGCGCGGACGGGCTCACCGGCGCGCTCGAGTACCGCACGGACTTGTTCACGCCCGCCACGGTGGCGCGGCTGGCCCTCCACCTGGAGACGCTGCTGCGCGCGGTGGTCGACACCGTGGAGACGCGGGTGGACGACCTGCCGCTGCTCGGCGCGGACGAGACGCGACGGCTGCTGGTGGACTGGAATGACCTCACGCCCGCGAGCACCGAGGACACCTCCATCCACGCGCAGTTCCGGGCGCAGGTGGCCAGGACGCCGGACGCGGTGGCGGTGGCCGGTGACGACGCGACGTTGACCTACGCGGAGCTGGACGCGCGCTCCAACGCGCTGGCGTGGCACCTGCGCGCCCAGGGCGTCGGCGCCGAGACGCGCGTGGGGCTGTGCGTGGAGCGCTCGGCCGCGATGGTGGTGGCGATGCTGGGCGTGCTCAAGGCCGGCGGCGCGTACGTGCCGTTGGACCCCGAGTATCCCCGCGAGCGCCTGGCGTACATGCTGGAGGACTCGGGCGCTCCGGTGTTGCTCACGCAGACGCACCTGCGCGGCGTCATCCCCACGGGGAGCGCGCGCGTCGTCGCGTTGGAGGACCTCTCGCTGACGGATGGCGCGCAGCGGGACACGCCTCCGCCGTCGAACACGGGCGCGGGGCACCTCGCGTATGTCATCTACACGTCCGGCTCCACGGGGCGCCCCAAGGGCGTCATGGTGCCGCACGGGGGCGTGGCCAACTTCTTCTCGGCCATGGACACGCGCATCGGCCATCCGCCCTCGGGCGCGTGGCTGGCCGTGACGAGCATCTCCTTCGACATCTCCGTGCTGGAGCTGCTGTGGACGCTCACGCGCGGCTTCAAGGTGGTGGTGCAGGGCGAGGGCGCGTCCATCAAGGCGCCCGCCCGGGCCTCGGCGGCGCGCGCCACGCCGATGCAGATGAGCCTCTTCTACTTCGCGGACGACGCGGAGGCCTCTGCCGGCGACCGCTACAAGCTGCTGCTGGAGGGCGCGAAGTTCGCGGACCGTCACGGCTTCGCGGCGGTGTGGACGCCGGAGCGTCACTTCCACGCCTTCGGTGGGCTGTACCCAAGCCCGTCCGTGGCGGGCGCGGCCATCGCCGCGGTGACGGAGCGCGTGGCCATCCGCGCGGGCAGCGTGGTGCTGCCGCTGCACCATCCGGTGCGCGTCGCGGAGGAGTGGGCGCTGGTGGACAACCTGTCGCGGGGCCGCGTGGGCATCTCCGTCGCCTCCGGCTGGCACGCGAACGACTTCGTCTTCGCGCCCGAACGCTACGAGCAGCGCCGCGAGCTGATGCTGGAGGGCCTGGAGACGGTGCGCCGCCTGTGGCGCGGCGACACGCTGCGCTTCCCGGGAGGCGCGGGCACCCAGGTGGACGTCACCCTGCGGCCGCGTCCGGTGCAGAAGGAGCTGCCGGTGTGGCTGACGGCGGCGGGCAACCCCGACACGTTCGTCTCCGCGGGGCGCCTGGGCTGCAACGTCCTCACCCACCTGCTGGGACAGACGTGGGAGGACCTGGAGAAGAAGCTGGCCCTCTACCGTGAGGCCTGGCGCGCGGCTGGACACGCGGGCGAAGGGCACGTCACGCTGATGCTGCACACGTTCATCGGCGAGGACGCCGCGACGGTGCGCTCGGTGGTGGAGAAGCCCTTCCGGAACTACCTGCGCAGCTCCGCGGACCTGATGCGCGGACTGGGCCGGACGCTGGGCGTGGACCTGGACACCGCCACCGAGGCGGACCTGGACCGGCTGGCCGCGCAGGCCTTCGAGCGCTACTTCGAGACGAGCGGACTCTTCGGCACGCCGCGCTCCGTGCGCGAGCGGATGGAGCAGCTGCGCGCCCTGGGCGTGGACGAGGTGGGCTGCCTCATCGACTTCGGCATCCCCGCCGACACCGTGCTGGCCAGCCTGCCGCTGCTGCACGAGGTGAAGTGCCAGGCGGACCGGGACGGCGCGCGCCAGCGCACCGCGCGCTCCATCCCGCTCAACCTGCGCGAGCACGCCGTGACGCATCTGCAGTGCACACCCTCGCTGGCGCGCGCCCTGCTCGCGGACTCCGAGTCCTCCGAGGCGCTGCGCGGCCTGAAGCGGTGGATGGTGGGCGGCGAGGCCCTCCCCTCCTCCCTGGCGACGTCGCTGCGGCAGGCGCTCCCCGAGGACGCGCGGCTGCTCAACATGTACGGCCCCACCGAGACGACCATCTGGTCCTCCACGCACGACGTGCGCGGCGAGGCGGGGCCGGTGGTGTCCATCGGCACGCCGTTCCTCCGGACCCGGTTCTACCTGCTCGACGCGCGGCTGCGGCCCGTGCCCGTGGGCGTACCGGGCGAGCTCTACATCGGCGGCGCGGGCGTGGTGCGCGGCTACCTGTCGCGTCCGGAGTTGACGGCCGAGCGCTTCGTGCCGGACCTGTTCTCCTCCGAGCCGGGAGCCCGGCTGTACCGCACCGGAGACAGGGCCCGCTGGCGCGATGACGGCACGGTGGAGTTCCTGGGCCGCGTGGACCACCAGCTCAAGGTGCGCGGCTTCCGCATCGAGGCGGGCGAAATCGAGGCGGTGCTCAGCGCGCGGCCCGAGGTGCGCGAGGCCGTGGTCGTGGCCCGCGAGGACTCACCGGGCGACGTGCGGCTGGTGGCCTACGTGGTGGCGCGCGACGGGCAGACGGTGGACGGGACGGCGCTGCGCGACGCGGTGGCGCAGAAGCTTCCCGAGCACATGGTGCCCTCCGTGGTGGTGGACCTCCCGGTGCTGCCGCTCACGCCGAACGGCAAGGTGGACCGCAAGGCCCTGCCCGCCCCCAGCGCGGCGCGGACCTCGCGCGCGGCCTTCGTCGCGCCGCAAGGCCAGCTCGAGCAGCAGATCGCCGACATCTGGAAGCAGGTGCTCAAGGTCGAGCAGGTCGGCGTGAACGACAACTTCTTCGACCTGGGTGGGCACTCACTGCTCATGGTCCAGGTCCACGCGCGGCTCAGGGCAGTGCCCGGTGGGGACCTGCCGCTGCTCAAGCTGTTGGAGTACCCCACCGTCAGCGCGCTCGCGCGCCACATGCGCCAGGGGACCACCGCGCAGGCGAGCCCGGTGGAGACGGCGCAGGACCGCGCGAAACGCCAGCTCGAGAGCCTGAAGCGACAGCAGCAACGGGCAAGGAAACAGGGGTAGGTCCGTCATGGGTCGTCACAAGGTGTACGAGGGTGACTCGGGGCTGGCGGTGGCCATCGTCGGCATGGCCGTGCGTGTGCCCGGCGCCGCGGACGTGGATGCGTTCTGGCGGATGCTGCGCGACGGTGTGGAGGGCATCACCCTCTTCTCCGACGACGCGCTGAGGTCCCTCGGGGTCGACCCCTCCTTCCTGGCCAACCCGAACTTCGTGCGCGCCGGAGCGGTGCTGGAGCGCCCGGGCCGCTTCGACGCGGGGCTGTTCGGTTACGCCCCTCGGGAAGCGGAGCTGTTGGACCCGCAGCACCGCGTCTTCCTCGAGTGCGTGTGGACGGCGATGGAGCACGCCGGTTACTCCACGGGACGGATTCCGGGCACCTCCACGGGCGTCTTCGCGGGCTCGAGCCTCAGCAGCTACCTGCTCTTCAACGTGCTGTCGCGCGAGGAGTTCCAGCGGGCCGAGGACACCTTCCCGGCCATGGTGGCCAACGACAAGGACTTCCTCGCCACGCGCGTCGCCTACCACCTGGACCTGCGCGGCCCCGCGTTGACGGTGCAGACGGGCTGCTCCACCTCGCTGGTGGCCACGCACCTGGCCTGCCAGTCGCTGCTCGGCTACCAGTGCGACATGGCCATCGCCGGTGGCGTCTCCGTGCACATGCCGCAGCGCACGGGCTACCACTACCAGGAAGGTGGCATCACCTCGCCGGATGGGCACTGCCGCGCGTTCGACGAACGGGGAGAAGGCACGCTCTTCGGCAGCGGCGCGGGCGCGGTGGTCCTCAAGCGCCTGTCGGACGCGCTCGCGGACGGTGACACCATCCACGGGGTCATCCGGGGCTCGGCCATCAACAACGATGGCGCCCTCAAGGTCGGCTTCACCGCGCCGAGCCAGAGCGGACAAGCCGAGGTCATCGCCCGGGCGCAGAGCCTCGCGGAGACGCCGCCGGACTCCATCACCTACGTGGAAGCGCACGGCACGGCCACGCCGCTGGGCGACCCCATCGAGGTGCAGGCGCTCGACATGGTGTTCCGCCGAGGCACCGACAAGCGCGGCTTCTGCGGGCTGGGCTCGGTGAAGACGAACGTCGGACACCTGGACGCGGCGGCCGGCGTGACGGGCCTCGTGAAGACGGTGCTCGCGCTGGAGAACGCGGAGCTGCCCGCGAGCCTCCACTACGAGAAGCCCAATCCGCGCATCGACTTCGCGAACAGCCCCTTCTACGTCAACACGAAGCTCGCGCCCTGGCCCGAGGGTCCGACGCCGCGCCGCGCGGGCGTGAGCTCTTTCGGCATCGGCGGCACCAACGCGCACCTCATCGTGGAGGAGCCGCCGTTCAGTGAGCCGGGCGACGCGTCTCGCGCCTGGCAGCCGCTCGTGCTCTCCGCGCGGACGCAGACGGCGCTGGAGGCGCAGACCTCGGCGCTGCTCGCGCACCTGAAGGCGCACCCCGAGCAGCAGCTCGCGGACGTGGCGTGGACGCTGCAGACCGGCCGCAAGCACCTGGACCTACGTCGGGTCATCGTGTGCAAGGACCGCGAGGACGCGGTGCGGGTCCTGGAGACGCGGGATCCGCAGCGGCTCTTCACGCTCTCGCCCCGCACGACGACGGCGTCGCTGGTGTTCATGTTCCCCGGGGGCGGCGCGCAGTATCCGGACATGGGCCGCGGCCTCTATGACGCCGAGCCCGCGTTCCGCGAGGCGGTGGACCACTGCTGCAAGCTCTTGCGGCCCAGGCTGGGCTTCGACCTGAAGCCCGTGATGTACCCGGACGCGGACTCGGCGGCGAGCGCGGGACAGCGCCTCAAGCGCACCTCCCTGGCGCTGCCGGCGCTGTTCACCATCGAGTACGCGACGGTGAAGCTGTGGGAGTCCTGGGGTGTGAAGCCGGAAGCGGTCATCGGCCACAGCCTGGGTGAGTACATGGCGGCGCACCTCGCGGGCATCTTCTCGCTGGAGGACGCGCTCGCGTTGGTGGTGATGCGCGGCAAGCTCTTCGAGGAGCTGCCCGGTGGCGGCATGCTCAGCGTGCCGTTGCCCGAGTCGGAGGTCCGTCCGCTGCTCGGGGAGACGCTGTCCCTGGCGGCGGTGAATGGCCCCGCGCAGTGTGTCGTCGCGGGCACCGTGGAGGCCGTGGAGGCCCTGGCCGCGGAGCTGACGCGCCGCGAGGTGGAGTTCCGTCACATCCCCATCGACGTCGCCGCGCACTCGTACGTGGTGAACCCGATCCTGGACCGCTTCAGCGACTTCATCCGCACCATCAAGCTCAACCCGCCGACGAACGTGCAGTTCCTCTCCAACCTCACCGGCACGTGGATCGACCTCGATGACGCCATGGACCCGTCGTACTGGGTGCGGCATCTGAGGCAGACGGTGCGCTTCGGGGACGGCATCCGCGAGCTGGCCAAGGACCCCGCGCACGTCTATCTGGAGGTCGGTCCGGGCCGGACGCTCAGCACGCTCGCGCGGCTCCAGGTCAACGGACCTTCCGCGCCGGCGGTGCTCTCCTCCCTGCGCCATCCTCAGGACCCCGTCACGGACGAGGAGCACCTCACCGCGACGCTCGGGAAGCTCTGGGCCGCGGGCGTCGAAGTGGGCTGGACGGCCGTGCGAGGCCAGGCGCGGCGGCTGCGCGTCCCGCTGCCGACGTACCCCTTCGAGGGACAGGACTACTGGCTCGCGCCCGAGGCCCCGTCCGCACGGCGTCGTTCCGCGGCGAACAAGAGCGCCGATGTCTCGAGCTGGTTCTATCTGCCCTCCTGGAAGCGCGCCCCGCTGGCGCCGCCGCGCGCTGGCGCCGTCACGCCGAAGGACTGGGTCGTGTTCGTCGACTCCACCGGCGTGGGCTCGGCCCTGGCGACGGAGCTGGAGGAGCGAGGCCACCGCGTCGCGCGGGTGACTCCAGGCGCGCGGCTCGAGGAGCGGGGCGAGAACCACTTCAGCCTGGACCCGGCGGATGCCGACGAGCCGGGCTTCCTGCTGCTCGCGCTGAAGTCGAAGGACTTCAAGGTGGAGCGCATCGTCCACCTGTGGAGCCTGGATTCGCGCGAAGGCGAGCAGGACGCGTTCGGCAACGAGCGCTTCGACCAGGCCCAGGCGCGTGGGTTCCATCCGCTGCTCCGCCTGACGCGGGCGCTCACGGAGGCGGAGCTGCCTGGCCCCGTGGAGCTGACGGTCGTCGGTCGGCAGGCGCTCGACGTGGAGAGCTCGGATGAAGTCGCTCCCGAGCGCGCCACGCTGCCCGCCCTGTGCAAGGTCATCCCGCAGGAGCACGACTTCCTCTCCTGCCGCTACGTGGACCTTGGCCGCGGTCCCGTCGCGCTCGACACGCGGGCGCTGGTGCAGGAGATGACGAGCACGGCCCCCGGGACTCGTGAGCCTGTCGTCGCCTGGCGCGGGACGAATCGACTGGTGCAGACACACGAGCCCGTGCGCCTGGAGGCGGACACCCAGCCCGCGCGTCCCTTCCGCACGCGCGGCGTCTACGTCATCACCGGTGGCCTGGGCGGCGTGGGCTTGATGATCGCCCGCTACCTGGCGCGCCAGCATCAGGCGCGGCTCGTGCTGGTGAGCCGGTGGGGTCTGGAGATGGACCGTAGCGGCCACAAGCGCCGCGCGGTGAAGGAGCTGGAAGCGGCGGGCGCCGAGGTGCTGCTGGCTCGCGCGGACGTGGCGGATGACATCCTGCTCCGCGTCGCCATCACCCAGGGCGCGATGCAGTTCGGCGAGGTGCACGGCGTCATCCACGCCGCGGGCCTCGCGGGCGAAGGCGCCGTGGCGCTGCTCTCCGGCTTGGACGCCGCCGCGTGCGAGCCCCACTTCCGCGCGAAGGTGCATGGCACGTACGCGCTGGAGCTCGCGCTCGCGGGTCGTGAGCTCGACTTCGTGATGCTGGTCTCGTCCAACGCCTCGGTGCTCGGCGGTCTGGGGCTCGCGGCCTACGGCGCGGCGAATGCCTTCCTGGACGCGTTCGCGACCTCGCGCTCGAAGCAGGGGCTGACGCGCTGGGTGAGCACGAACTGGGACGGGTGGCCCTCGGTGGACGAGGAGTCGCGGGAGACCAAGACGAGCCTGGACACCTTCGCCATGACGGAGGCCGAGGCGGTGGAGGCGTTCCGCCGCGTCGCGGAGTCCTCGCTGGGGGGACAGGTGGTCGTCTCCACCGGCGACCTGGAGGCGCGCGTGGCGCGCTGGTTGAAGGGCGAGGGCGTTCAGAAGAGCCAGGACACCTCGGGTGGCGCGACGCACGAGCGGCCGCAGCTGGGCACCGAGTACGTGGCGCCCACCGATGACCTGGAGCTGGCGCTGACGAAGGTGTGGCAGGAGCAGCTCGGGCTGGCGCGGTTGGGCATCCACGACAACTTCTTCGACCTGGGCGGCAACTCGCTCTTGTGGCTCAAGATTGTCGGACGACTGAAGCGGGAGCTGGGGCGCGAGGTTCCCCTCACCTCCGTCTTCGAGGCGCCCACCGTGGCCGCGCTGGCGAAGAAGCTGGGCGCGCTCAACGCCCCGTCGGATCCGCCCGGCTTCGAGTCGAGTCAGAACCGTGGAGCCGCGCGACGCGAGCGGCGCAGCCGCCGTGAGTGATGGATTGAAGGAGCGGACGCCGTGGACGTGAAGCAGCCGTCAGACATCGACGACGCGGACCTCGCCATCATCGGCATGTCCGGGCGCTTTCCCGGCGCGCGGAGCACGGCCGAGCTGTGGGCGAACCTGCGCGGCGGCGTGGAGTCCATCCGCTTCTTCACGCCCGAGGAGAGCCTCGCCGCCGGCGTCGCTCCGGAGCAGGTGGAGGACCCGGACTTCGTGCGCGCCTCCGCGGTGATGCCCGAGCCCGAGGCCTTCGACGCCGCGTTCTTCGACATGCCACCGCGTGAGGCGGAGCTGACCGACCCGCAGCACCGCGTCTTCCTGGAGGTCTGCTGGGAGGCGATGGAGCACGCGGGCTACTCGCCGCGCGACTTCCCGGGCGCCGTCTCGGTGTACGGCGGCGCCACGCTCAACACGTATCTGCTGATGAACCTGGCGCGCAACCCGCGTGTGCTGGAGTCGGTGGAGCCGGTGCAGGTGAACATCGGCAACGGCACGGACTTCCTGGCCACCCGCGTCTCGTACAAGCTGAACCTCCGGGGCGCGAGCCACGCGGTGCAGAGCGCGTGCTCGACGTCGCTGGTGGCGGTGCACCTGGCCTGCCAGAGCCTGCTCAACGGCGAGTGCGACATGGCGCTCGCGGGCGGCGCCTCCGTCAACGTGAGCTTCCTCCACGGATATCGGCACGTGGAGGGCGGCATGGCGTCCCCGGATGGACGCTGCCGGCCCTTCGATGCGAAGGCGCGGGGCACGCTGTTCGGCAGCGGCGCGGGCGTGGTGGTGCTCAAGAAGTTGAAGGCCGCGATGCGCGATGGCGACACCGTGCACGCGGTCATCAAGGGCTCGGCCATCAACAACGACGGCTCGCTCAAGGCGGGCTACACCGCGCCGGGCGTCGAGGGGCAGGCCCAGGTCGTGGCCGAGGCGCTGGCGGCCTCGGGGCTGGAGGCGGACGACATCGGCTACGTGGAAGCGCACGGGACCGCGACGCCGCTGGGAGACCCCATCGAGGTGGAGGCGCTCACGCGCGCCTTCCGTGCGTCCACGCAGCGTCGGCGCTACTGCGCGCTCGGCTCGGTGAAGGGCAACCTGGGCCACCTGGACGCCGCGGCCGGAGTCACCGGGCTCATCAAGGCGGCGATGGCGGTCAAGCACGGCGAGCTGCCGCCCAGCCTCCACTACGAGCGGCCCAACCCGGCCATCGACTTCGACAACAGCCCCTTCTACGTCAACGCGACGCTCAAGCCGTGGCCGGCCACCGCCATGCCTCGCCGCGCCGGGGTGAGCTCGTTCGGCGTGGGCGGCACCAACGCACACGTCGTGCTGGAACAGCCGCCGCGTCCGCTGGACAGCGCGGCGCCGCGCCGGGCGTGGCAGGTGCTCCCGCTGTCTGCCCGCACGCCCTCCGCGTTGGAGGCGAGCTCGCGACGACTGGCCGAGGCACTGAAGAGCCTGCCCGACGCGAAGCTCGCGGACGTGGCATGGACGCTCCAGGCCGGGCGTCAGCGCTTCTCGCATCGACGCGTCATCCTCGCGCGCGAGGCAGGCGACGCGGTGGAGGCGTTGACCCAGGCTCCCGCCGAGCAGTCCGCCCCCGAGGCCCAGGACAGCGTGGACCGGCCGGTGGCGTTCCTGTTCCCCGGTCAGGGCTCGCAGCACGTGGGCATGGGCCGCGCGCTGTACGACTCAGAGCCCGTGTTCCGGGCCGAGGTGGACCGGTGCGCGACGCTGCTCGTTCCGCACCTGGGCGGCAAGGACCTGCGCGACGTGCTGTATCCGAAGTCTGGCACGCCCGAGGAGAACGAGCGCACGCTGGCGAGGACGGAGCTCACCCAGCCCGCGCTCTTCACGCTCGAGTACGCCACCGCGCGGCTGTGGATGTCCTGGGGCGTGAAGCCCGCCGCGATGCTCGGCCACAGCATCGGTGAGTACGTGGCCGCGTGCCTGGCGGGTGTCTTCACGTTGGAGCACGCGCTCCAGCTGGTGGCGGCGCGTGGACGGCTGATGCAGTCGCTCCCGTCCGGGGCGATGCTGGCCGTGCCGCTGAGCGAGGACGAGGTGCGCCCCTACCTGGGCACCGAGCTGAGCCTCGCCGCGGTGAACTCGCCCATGCAGTGTGTCGTGTCCGGGCCGCATGAAGCGGTGGAGCGCGTGCGCCGCCAGCTCGAGGAGGCCGGCGTGCGCAGCCACGTGCTGGCCACGTCGCATGCGTTCCACTCGTCGATGATGGACCCCATCCTCGACGCCTTCACCGCGCGCGCGGCGGCCATGCCGCTGCGGCCGCCCACCCTGCCCTTCGTCTCCAACGTCACCGGGACGTGGATCACCACCGAGCAGGCGACGAGCCCGCGCTACTGGGCGCAGCACCTGCGCGGCGCGGTGCGCTTCGCCGATGGGCTCCACGCCCTGCTGTCGGACCCGAAGCGCGCGCTGCTCGAGTGCGGACCGGGACAGGTGCTCAGCAGGCTCGCGCGGAGGCACCCCGACACCGTCGCGGCGCGTCCGGTGCTCGCGTCCATGCCGACGTCGCAGGACACCGTGGCGCCGGGCACACCGCCGCTCGCGTACACCACGCTGGGCGGACTCTGGCTCGCGGGCGTCACCGTGGACTGGAAGGGTTTCCACGGCGAGGAGCGACGCCACCGGCTCCCCCTCCCCACCTATCCCTTCGAGCGTCAGCGCTTCTGGGTGGAGCCCGAGGCGCGGAGCACGGCGTCCGAAGCGACGAGCGCGCCCGTCACCCCGGAGACCGCGCTCGTCCAGGAGTCGATGGAGCGCTGGTTCCATGTTCCGTCCTGGAAGCGCGCCCCGCTGGCACCCGCGCTCGTCGCTCGTGGAAACACGCCTCGGGTGTGGATGGTGTTCGAGGATGCGTCCTCGCCCACCGACGCGCTCCTGGCCGCCGCCCCCGGCGAGGAGCGGCGAGTCCTCCACGTTCGCCCTGGCACCGCCTTCAGTCGCACGGGCGACTCAGAGTTCACGGTCGCGCCCGGCTCCCTGTCGGACTTCCGCGCGCTGCTCGGTGTACTGCGCGACGCGGCCCTCCTCCCCGACGCCGTGGTGCACCTGTGGGGCCTCACGCCCGGGCTCCCCACGTCCTTCGCGCAGGCACAGGCGAGCGGGTTCCACTCACTCGTCGCCCTCGCGCGCGCCCTCGTCGAGCATGCCCCCGAGCGCCCCTGCTCCATCTGGGTGGTGACGAACCACGTCCACGAGGTGACGGGCGATGAGGTTCTCGCTCCGGACAAGGCCACGGTGCTGGGCCCCTGCCAGGTCGTCTCGCAAGAGCAGCCCTTCCTGCGCCTGCGTCACATCGATGTGGTGACGGACGCGGACTTCAAGCTGGCCCCCGCGAGCCTCCACTCCCTGCGCGCCGAGCTTCGTTCGACGGCCTCGGACACGGTCGTCGCGCTGCGCGGCCCCCACCGGTGGGTCCGTACGCTGGAGCCGCTGCCGCTGCATGATGCGGCGGGCGCACACGTCCTCTCGCGCGCGGGTGGCGTGTACCTGCTGGTGCATGGCCTCAGCGGCGTGGGCGCGATGAACGCACGCGCCCTCGCGAACATCTCGCCCGGCGCGAAGCTGGTGTGCCTGGAGCCCGCGGACCTGCCGTCCCGCGAGCACTGGGACGCGCACCTGTCCCAGCACGGCGATGCGCATCCCGTCTCGCAGCGCATCCGTCGGGCTCGTCAGCTGGAGACCCTGGGCGCCGAGGTCGTCGTCCTCACCGTCGACGTGACGCGACAGGAGTCCTTGCGCGAAGCGGTGGACACGACGCTGGCGCGCTTCGGTGCCTTGCACGGCGCGGTGTACGGGGCCTGGCTGCCGCGTGAGCAGGTGGCACGACTCGTCTCCGAGACAGGGCCCGAGGAGAGCGCGTGGCACTTCGACGCGCGCGTGCGGGGACTGGCGCTGCTCGACCAGGTGCTCGGCGATCGGCCCCTGGACTTCCGCGTGGTGGCGTCCTCCATCTCCTCCGTGCTGGGCGGCATGGCCACCGTCGCGCACACGGCGGCGAGCGCATGGCAGGACACGTTCGCCGAAGCGGCGACTCGCGCGGGTCGGCGTTGGGTGAGCCTGGATTGGGACGTGGTGCGCGTGGAGGACTACGGCGCGCACCCAGGTGCACGCGGTGAGGCCCTGGACCGGCTGGCCATCTCTCCCGAGCAAGGCGCCGAAGCACTCGGACGCGTGCTCGCGCAGACCGAGGGCGCCTGGTGGGTGGTGTCCACGCACGACCCGGTGACGCGACAGGCGCGGCCCCGTGCCGTCGAGGCCGTGGACTCCGTCACCCCGGCCGCGCGGACCCAGCATCCCCGGCCGTCGAACCTGCGCAGCGCCTACGTCGCGCCCACGACGGAGATGGAGCGCACGCTCACGGAGCTGTGGCAGCAGACGCTCGGCGTCGCGCCCATCGGCATCCAGGACAACTTCTTCGAGCTGGGCGGCGACTCGCTCATCGCCGTGCAGCTCAGTGATCGGCTCAAGCGGCGCCTGGACATCAGCGTGCCCGCCTCCAGCCTCTACGAAGGCGTCACGGTGAAGGCCCTGGCCGCCCTGCTCCAGCCTCCCGAGGCCGGCGCGGTGCAGTCGGAGACGGACGAGCGCGAGTCCACGGTGCAGCGTCGCAAGCAGAACGTCCAGCGGCAGCGCTCCCGTCGGCGCTCCGATGACGAGGACGCGGAGGACGAGGGCTGAGTCGGCCCGCAAGTCGACCCTGCCCGCGCACCATGCGAGTCATCCTCACCAACTTCGGGTCCCTCGGTGACGTTCAGCCCTTCGTGGCCCTGGCCGTCGAGCTCAAGCGACACGGCCACCAGCCGGTGCTCGCCGCCGCGCCTTCGTACGAAGCGCTGGCGCGACACCACGGCCTGGAGTTCGCGCCCGTGGGCCCGGACCTCCGGGACGCCCAGAGCGGCATCACCCAGGCGATGATGGGCAACCCCGCGGTCGCCCACTCCGCCGGCGGCATGCTCCAGCTCTTCCAACCGCTCGCCGAGGCCGTGCCCCTCATGCTCGAGGACCTGCGCGCCGCGTGCCGAAACGCCGACGTCCTCGTCAGTGGACGCGTCCAGCCCGCCGCCCGCATGGTGCACGACCTCACGCACCTGCCCTTCGTCACGGTGCTCGTGGAGCACAGCGGCAGCGGTGGCGGAAGCCCGGCCTTCCAGGCCGCGGTGCGCGGACTGGTGAACCCGCTGCGCGAGTCCCTGCGGCTGCCTCCGCTCGACAACCCGCTGGTGGATGGACTGTCACCCCAGCTCGTCCTCACCGCGCTGAGCCGGCACGTGCGCCCGCCCGCGTCGGACGCGCCGGCGCACCACCACACCGTCGGCTACTGCCTGCTCGACGAGCCGGACTTCACGCCGGACGCGAAGCTGGCCGCGTTCCTGGCGGAGGGCGAGGCGCCGGTGTGCATCACCTTCGGCAGCATGACGCACACGGACTCCGCGGCGCTGACGGACACGCTGGTGGCCGCCGCCGAGCGCGCGGGTCGACGGGTCCTCATCCAGCACGGCTGGAGCGGCCTGGGCCAGCGCGCCCTGCCTGCGATGGCGCACGCGCTCGGACAGGTGCCGCACTCGTGGCTGTTCTCGCGGGTGTCGTGTGTGGTGCACCACGGCGGCGCGGGGACCACGGGCGCGGCGTTCCGCGCGGGAGTTCCCCAGGTCGTCGTGCCGCACACGTATGACCAGTTCACCTGGGGCGAGGTCGTCCAGGAGCGCGGCTGCGGTGGACCGGCGATTCCCATCGGCGAGCTGAGCGTGGAGCGACTCGCGGCGGCGCTGCGCGCGGCGCACGAGCACACGGGCCCGCGCGCCACGGCGGCGAGGCTGGGCGAGCAGCTTCGCGAAGAGCACGGAACGACGAAGGCGCGTCACCACATCGAGGACCTGGTCCGTCGGGTGGGGCTCGCCTCGGACCCGGTGAGCGGGGACGAGGGCGATGAGGACGCGGAAGACGAGGGGCGGCGTCAGCGGCGCAGGAGCGCGCTGAAGCAGCAGCGGGCGAGGAAGGTCGACACTTGAGCGAGACTCGGGAGAGAGACATGGCCACGGATTCGTCCAACGCGGACACCACCGGACTGGAGATCGCCGTCATCGGCATGGCGGGGCGGTTCCCGGGCGCGCGCGACCTGGAGGCCTTCTGGAGGAACCTGCGCGACGGCGTGGAGTCCATCCGCTTCCTGGAGGACGCGGACCTGGAGCCCAGCGCGCTCGACACGGCGGCCGTGCGCTCGGACCCGAACTACGTGAAGGCCGCGGCCGTCCTCGAGGACGCGGACCTGTTCGACGCGGGCTACTTCGGCGTCACCCCCAAGGAAGCGGAGGTGATGGATCCGCAGCAGCGCGTCTTCCTGGAGTGCGCCGTGGAGGCCCTGGAGAACGCGGGCTACGACACCGAGCGCTTCAAGGGCCGCATCGGCGTCTACGCCGGCGCGCGCACGGACACGTACGTCTTCAACCTCTTCTCGAACCCCGCCGCGCTGGGTGGACTGGACCCGTTCGAGATTGGCCTGGGCAACGACCTGGCCTTCCTCACCACGCGCGTGGCGCACCGACTCAACCTGCGCGGCCCCGCGTACTCGGTGCACACCGCGTGCTCCACCGCGCTGGTCGCGTTGCACCTGGCCGGACAGGCGCTGCTCGCCGACGAGTGCCGGATGGCCGTCGCGGGCGGCGTGGCCATCAACGTCCCTCAGAACGTGGGATACCTGTACCAGTACGGTGGCATCGCCTCGCCGGACGGCCACTGCCGCGCGTTCGACGCGAAGGCCGCGGGCACCATCTTCGGCAGCGGCATCGGCCTCGTCGTGCTCAAGCGACTGGAAGACGCGCTCGCCGACGGGGACACCATCCACGCCGTCATCAAGGGCTCGGCCATCAACAACGACGGCGCCGTGAAGGCCAGCTTCACCGCGCCCAGCGTGCAGGGCCAGGCCACCGTCATCAAGGACGCGCTCGCCGCCGCCGAGGTGTCCGCGGACAGCATCAACTACGTGGAGGCACACGGCACCGGCACCGCGCTGGGAGACCCCATCGAGGTGCGCGCGCTGACGAAGGCCTTCGGCAGCAAGACGAAGGGGCGGCGCACCATCCCCATCGGCTCGGTGAAGACGAACGTGGGGCACCTGGACGCGGCGGCTGGCAGCGCGAGCCTGCTCAAGGCCATCCTCGCGATGAAGCACCAGCAGCTCCCGCCCAGCCTCCACTTCGAGTCGCCCAATCCGCAGATCGACTTCGACAGCGGTCCCTTCTACGTGAACACCGCGCTCCAGCCGTGGCCCCGTGGGCGCACGCCCCGGCGCGCGGGCGTGAGCTCGTTCGGCATCGGCGGCACCAACGCGCACGTCATCCTCGAGGAGGCGCCCGCCACAACCGCGTCGTCCGCGAGCCGGCCCTGGGAGTTGCTCGTGCTGTCGGCGCGCAGCCACACGGCGCTCGACACGGCGACCGCGCGGCTCGCGCAGCATCTGGAGGCCCAGCCCGGGCTGTCCCTGGCGGACGTGGCCCACACGCTCCAGGTGGGCCGCAAGGCGCACTCGCACCGCCGGGTCGTCGTCGCCCGTGACGTCCAGGACGCCGTGCGCGTGCTGCGCATGGCCGAGCCCCAGCGCGTCCTCACGGCGACGCATGAGACGAGCCAGCGCCCCGTGTCGTTCCTCTTCTCCGATGCGGGCGTCGGTGCTCCGCTGGAGTCGCTCTACCGCTCGGAGCCTGTCTTCCGCGCGGAGGTGGACGCCTGCGCGAAGCTGCTCCGCTCGCCGTTGGACCTGGACCTGAGCGCCGCGATGTATCCCGAGGACGGCAGCCGGCCCTCGCTCACCGCGCCCCTGGGCACGATGGCGCGCTTCGTCGAGCAGTACGCGCTGGCGCGACTGTGGATGTCCTGGGGCCTGGTGCCCGAATCCGTGCTCGGAGAGGGCATCGGCGCGTGGGTCGCGGCGAGCATCTCGGGTGCGCTCACGCTGGAGAAGGCCCTGACGATGGCGCTGCTCGGCGACCCGAGCAGCCAGCGTGGAGGGTTGACGGGCTCGAATCTGAAGTCTCCCGAGGTGCCGCTGCTCTCCGCCGCGACGGGCGCCTTCGTGACGGACGCCGAGGCCGTGCGCCCGGAGACCTGGTTGGACGCGGCGGGCAACACGTCCCGCCTGGACGATGCGCTGCGCGAGCTGGTGAAGGAGTCCACCCGCGTCGTCCTCGCGATGGGCACCGCGGGAGCACTCGTCGAGCGCGCTCGCGCGTTGGCCGGCACCACCGGCACGCGCGCGGTCAGGGCCAGCCTCGCGGACGCTCAGCCCGCGCTGGCCTCCGTGCTGAGCACGCTGGGCCAGCTCTGGCTGGATGGCGTGGAGGTGGACTGGGACGACGTGAACGAGGACCGTGGCCTTCGCCGCGTGCCGCTGCCCACCTACCCCTTCGAGCGCCAGCGCTACTGGGTGGCGCCCGCCGCGCGCGTCGAGGCCACTCAGGCCGTGTCGGCCCAGGCGCCGCAAGGAAAGCTCACGGACGTCGCGGACTGGTTCCATGTCCCCGCGTGGCACCGCACGGCGCCCATCGCACTGGACCGCAAGGCGCTGTCGGAGCGCCGCTGCTGGGTGCTCTTCGTCGATGGTCTGGGCGTCGGAGAGGCGCTGGCCCGTCGACTGGAGGAGGCAGGACAGGACGTGGTGCGCGTGCGCCAGGGTGGCGCCTTCATGCGCGACGCGGCGAAGCGATACGCGTTGGATGCCCGGCTGCGTGGTGACTACGCGACGCTGTGGAAGGACCTGGCCGACCAGGACCTGAGTCCCTCCGTGGTCGTGCATCTGTGGAGCCTGGGCTCCTCGGGCGAGGAGGCGTCCAGCCCCGAGCTGTTCCGCAAGGTCCAGGACACGGGCTACTACAGCCTGTTGCACCTGGGACAGGCGCTCGCGAAGGGCGACACGTCGCGCCCGGTGCGCGTCGAAGTGGTGACGGACCGCGTGCGGGACGTCGCGGGCGAGGGCACGGCTCTCCCCGAGAAGGCCACGCTGCTGGGTCCCTGCAAGGTGATTCCGCAGGAGCAGGAGCACGTCTCCACGCGCTGCCTCGACGTGGTCGCCCCCGCGCCCGGGAGCGCCGCGGTGGAGAAGCTCGCGGAGCGATTGCTCGCGGAGTTGAGCCAACGCTCGCGTGACGCCGTGGTCGCATGGCGCGGCAGCCTCCGTTACGCGCAGACGCACTCGCCGCTGCGCCTTGAGCCCGCGGGCGAGGCCCCCACGCCGCTGCGTGAGCAGGGCGTGTACCTCATCACCGGCGGCCTGGGCGGCGTCGGCTTGATGCTGGCCGACCACCTGGCGCGCACGCTCCACGCGCGCATCGCGCTGCTGGGTCGCACGGCGCTGCCCGCGCCTTCCGAGTGGGACGGCTACCTGGCCACGCACCCCGAGGACGACGCCGTGGCGCGCCGCATCCTCCGCGTGCGGGAGCTGGAGCAGGCGGGCGCGCAGGTGATGGTGGTCCACGCGGACGTCGCGGACGCGGCGCAACTGGAGGCGGCCGTCGCCAAGGTGGAGGCCCGCTTCGGTGCGTTGAATGGCGTGCTCCACTGCGCGGGCGTCACGCAGGGTCCGTCGCTCTACAACCCGCTGACGGACATCGGCCGGAGCGAATCCGAGACGCAGTTCGGTCCCAAGGTCCATGGCACGTATGCGCTGGAGCAGGTGCTGAGCCGCCGCTCGGCGGACTTCGTGCTGCTCTTCTCGTCCAACGCCGCGGTGCTCGGCGGCCTGGGCTACCTGACGTACGCGTCGTCGAACCTCTTCATGGATGCATTCGCGCAGGCGCGCGCGGGCCGGGTGGGGACGCGCTGGGTGAGCGCGTCGTGGGACCCGTGGCCCGAGGAGACGAAGCACACCAACGTGCGCACCAGCATGGACCAATACGCCATGACGCCCGCGGAGGGCGCGGAGGCAGTGCGCCGGCTGGTGACGCTCGGGGTGGATGGCCAGGTGGTGGTCGCCACCGGGGACCTGGCGCAGCGCTGGCGGCTGTGGATTCAGCGCGAGACGTCGCAGCCCGTCGCGGGAGCACGCGCGGCCGGCAAACCACGGCGTTCGAAGACGCCCTTCGTCGCGCCCGCGTCGGAGCTGGAGAAGCAGCTCGCGGCGCTCTGGCAGGAGATCCTCGGCGTCGACTCCGTGGGCCTCAACGACAACTTCTTCGACCTGGGTGGACACTCGCTCCTGGCCACGCGCGTGGCGGGGCGGCTGCGCACCCAGTTCGACCTCGACATTCCCCTGGCAAAGCTCTTCGAGGCCGCCACGGTGGCCTCGCTGGCGAAGCTGGTGGCGGACCATCAGGCGGCGCTGGAAGAGGCCGCCAGTCAGGCCGCGCTCGATGAGCTGGCCAACCTCAGTGACGAAGAAATCGAAGCCGAGCTCGCGCGTCGCTCGCGCTAGCCGGCCCTGAACCTTTCATGGACCGGCGAGCCCTGCTCGCCCGGCCCCCTCGAACTTCCCTCCGCCCTGGGCCATCCCCAGCGGCCGGAGGACCCGGAGTCCAGCAATGAGCGGTAGTTCCAAGAACCTCGACAAGCTCACTCCCAAGCAGCGCGCGCTCTACGAGTTGCTCCTCAAGGAGAAGAAGGGCCAGCTGCAGGCCTCGTCGGCCCAGGCGCTCGAGCGGACCATTCCGCGTCGCGCCGGCACCGAGCCCGCGCCCGCGTCCTTCCCGCAGCAGCGACTGTGGGTGGTGGACCAGCTCGAGGGCGGTCAGGCGTTCGCCTACAACGTCCACATCACCGTGCAGTTCACTGGCACGCTGGACGTCCCGTTGCTGGAGCGGTGCGTGAACGAGGTGGTGCGTCGGCACGAGTCGCTGCGCACGGTGTTCGCCGCGCGCGACGATGGGCTCCCCGTGCAGGTCGTCCTGCCGGAGCTGACGCTGACCATCCCCGTGGAGGACATCTCCGCGCTGGCCAAGGAGGAGCAGGACGCGGAGGTGGAGCGCCGCACCAGCGAGGAGTCCCAGCGCCTGTTCGACCTGGCGAAGGGCCCGCTGCTGCGAGGCAAGGTGCTGCGCCTGGGGCCCGACAACCACGTGGCGCTCGTCACCATGCACCACCTGGTGACGGACCGCTGGTCGCTGGGCGTCTTCGTGCGCGAGCTGATGGCGTTCTACGCCGCGGAAGTCACCGGGCAGTCGCCCGCGATTCCCGAGCTCGCCATCCAGTACTCCGACTTCGCGGAGTGGCAGCGCGAGCGGATGCAGGGCGAGCGGCTGCGCGTCGAGCTCGACTTCTGGAAGCAGCACCTGAAGACGCTGCCCGCGCCGTTGGAGCTGCCCACCGACAGGCCGCGTCCCGTGCGTCAGACGTACCGGGGCTCGCGTCAGTTCGTCACGCTCCCGGTGGCGCTCACGCGCGCGTTGAAGGAAGTGAGCCAGCAGGAGGGCGCCACCCTCTTCATGACGTTGCTGGCGACGTTCCAGACGCTGATGCACCGTCACTCGCGGCAGACGGACATCACCGTCGGCTCACCCATCGCCGGCCGCAACGTGCCGGAGCTGGAGTCGTTGATCGGCTTCTTCGTCAACACGCTGGTGCTGCGCAATGACCTGGGCGGCAACCCCACCTTCCGCGAGCTGCTGCGCCGCGCGAAGGACGTGTGCATGGCGGCGTACGCGCACCAGGAGCTGCCCTTCGAGAAGCTCGTCGAGGAGCTGCAGCCCCCTCGCGATTTGAGCCGTCACCCGCTGTTCCAGGTGATGTTCAGCTTCCAGAACACCCCGCGCCAGGACCTGTCCATGCCGGGGCTGCAGTCCACGTATCTGCTCGTGGACCCGGGCTCGGCCAAGTTCGACCTGCTGCTGGAGCTGCGCGAGGACCGACCGGACGAGATCTTCGGCTGGCTCGAGTACAACACTGACCTCTTCGACGTGACGACGGTCCAGCGGCTGCGTGGGCACTTCTACACGCTGCTCGGCGCGGTGGCCGCCAACCCGGACACCCGTCTGTCCGAGCTGCCGTTGCTCACCCAGGATGAGCACGTCCAGTTGCTCTCCGACTTCCAGGGCGAGCACGTCCGCTACCCCGAGGACGCCACCCTCCACTCCCTCTTCGAGGCCCAGGCCCTCCGCACGCCTCACGCCGAGGCCCTCCGCTTCGAGAAGACGTCTCTCTC